>CAZWUX010000047.1:9754-17569 GCA_964637665.1 uncultured Anaerolineae bacterium | reverse complement strand
AAGAGGATTTTCTTTCGGACAAGAACATCCAGCACGCGATGCTGTTGATGGAGCGCGTCACGGTGGCCTATATGGGTGTCGGCGCGCCGACGCCGGACTCGGTTCTGATGCGAGATGGCACCATCATGCGCCCGGAACAGCTCGACGGCCTGCGGGCCAAAGGGGCTGTGGGGGACATCGCGCTGCGGTTCTTCGACGCGGAAGGCCGCCCGGTCGACTCGGACCTCAGCGGACGGACGATCGGCATCTCGCTGGAACAACTTCAGCGCATCCCGCGCGTGATCGGCGTGGCGGGCGGTCTGGAAAAGGTCGACGTTATCCACGCCGCCCTGAAGGGCAAACTGATCAACGTGCTGATCACAGACGAGGCAGTTGCCCGGCAGATTCTCGAACGGGGCTAGCGCCCTCTACCCGACGCCTTACACCGTTTACTTGAGGAACACCATGCCCATGTTACCAGAGGAAATTCAGGAGCTTGCCCGTTCGACCATCACCGCTGAAAGCAGCAGCGTGATGGGGTTGATCGATCAGATCGACGAGACGTTCGTCGAGGTCGCCCACACGCTGCTCAACTGCCAGGGCCATGTGCTGGTTGCCGGGTCGGGGACGAATAACCCGGTCGCGGCACGGTTCGCCCATTTGCTCTCGTGCAGCGGCACGCCCGCGCTGTTCATCCATCCCGGCGACAGCCAGCACGGGCTCTCCGGCGCGGTGACGGACAAAGACGTGCTGGTCGCCATCTCGAAGGGCGGCACGACCGCCGAGGTCAACGTGCTGGTCGAGATCGCCCGCAAGCGCGGCGCGACCATCGTCGGCATCATGGAGGTGCCCGACTCCCCACTGGGCCAGATGAGCGACCTCATCCTGCGTGTCCAACCCGCCGCCAACGTCGATCCCTACGGCATGATCGCAACCGGAAGCTCGCTGACGACCTGCGCCATGACGGACGCTATGTGCGCCGTTTTGCTGCGCCTGCGCGGCTATACCAGAGAGTCGTTCGGCGAGACGCACCCCGGCGGGGCGGTCGGCAAGAAGCTGGAAGCAGAACAAACCGAAGAAGGAGCGTCATTCTCGTGAAGGCTGTTGTTTTTCGAGGACCTGGGGAACTCTCCGTCGAGGAAGTGCCCGATCCGGAGCTGACGCCGGACGGGGTCATTATCGCCATTGAGGCGTGCGGCATCTGCGGCTCGGACGTGCGCCGCTGGCAGCATGGCGCAAATTACGAACACGGCTGGCAGATTCCGGGCCACGAGATCGCCGGGAAGGTGGTCGAGGTCGGCAGGGACGTGACGAACTATGCGGTAGGTGACCGCCTCGCGCTGGCGGCGGATGTCTCGTGCGGGGAGTGCTATTACTGCCGACGCGGGCTGTATAACCTGTGCGATAACTGGCAGCTTCTCGGCGTCGATTACCCCGGCGGGATGGCCGAATATATGCAGCTTCCGCGCGCCATTTTGCACAACGGTATCATCCACCGCACGCCGGAAGGGCTGCCGGGCGAGCAGGCCGCGCTGGCCGAGGCCGCATCCTCGGTCATTGCCGCGCAGGAGCAGATCGGCGTCGAGCCGGGTGAGGTCGTCGTCATCATCGGCGACGGGCCGATCGGCGTGCTGCACGTCCAGCTCGCGCGGGCGCGCGGCGCGAAGCCCGTGTTGATTGGCCGCCGGGGCGGCAGGCTGGACATCGCGCTGGAGAAGGGCTTCGGCGCGTGGAAAATCTTCGACAACAGCGAGGTTGACTCGGTCGAGGTGGTCCGCGACCTGACGGACGGCATCGGCGCGGATGCCGCCATCGTGGCCTGTGCGGCCAAATCGGCGCAGGCGGAGGCCGTCGAGATGGTCCGCAAGCGGGGGCGCGTCGTCCTGTTCGGCGGGCTGCCTAAATCGGACCCGATCACGCAGCTCAACAGCAACACGATTCACTACAACGAACTGCGCGTGATCGGCACGTTCTCATACCATCCATCGGCCCACCAGACTGCGCTCGACCTCATCGCGCGCGGCCTGATCGACGCCGACGAAATCATCACCGCTTCGTATCCCATCGAGCAGGCGCAGGACGCGTTCGACGCGGTTCTGAGCTGCTGCGAACTCAAAGTCGTCCTGAAACCGTAAAAGAGGAAACTGGATGTTAGGACTCTCAGAGGATCTTGAGAAACTCGAAGAAGCAGGCAAGCGAATCCGCGTCGGCCTGGTCGGAGCGGGCCAGATGGGCACGGACATCGTCAGCCAGGTTGCGCTGATGCCCACCCAGGACATCGTGATCGCCGCCGACATCGTGGCCGACCGCGCGCGCGAGGCGTTCCTGATCGCCGGGCATCCCGACGAGAAGATCGCGGAAGCCAGCTCGCTCGACGAGGCCAACCAACACCTGCTCGAAGACTGCTTCGTCAGCACGACCGATTACCGCCACGTCACCGACGTGTCGCAGGTCGAGGTCGTCATCGAATCGACCGGCAGCCCGGAAGTCGGCGCGAAGGCCGCACTGCGGGCGATCTTTCAGGGCAAGCACATCGTCGCGATGAACGTCGAGACCGACGTGACGATCGGCCCCCTGCTGAAATGGTACGCCGATCAGCATGGCATGATTTACACCGTCGGGGCGGGCGACGAACCGGCGGCGCTCTACGAATTATACGATTTCGCGACGGCGCTGGGCCTGACCATCGTCGCGGGCGGCAAGGGCAAGAACAACCCCCTGCGCAACGATGCAACGCCCGACGAGCCAGAGCTGGTGGCCGACGCCAAGCGGCGGGGCCTCACCCCGGAGATGCTGGTTGAGTTCATCGACGGCTCGAAAACGCAGATCGAGATGGCCTGCATCGCCAACGCGACCGGCCTCGTGCCCGACGTGCGGGGGATGCACGGCCCGCACGTCGACATTAAGGACCTCGAAAAGACCTTCACGACGAAGGATCAGGGCGGCATCCTGAACAGCACGGGCATCGTCGATTACGTGATCGGCGACTTGCAGCCCGGTGTGTTCCTCGTGTTCTCCACCGACAAGCTCCGCCTGCGCCAGTGCCTCGTCCTGCGCGACATGGGCGACGGCCCCAATTACGTGCTGCTGCGCCCGTTCCACCTGTGCAGCATGGAGATTCCGCTGTCGGTGGCACGCGCCGCCGTGCAGGGGCGCGCCACGATGGCGCCCAAGTACGAATTGTCAGCCGAGGTGATGGCGGTCGCCAAGCGGGACCTCCAGCCGGGCGACGTGCTGGAGCGCATCGGCGGGCGGACTCACTACGGCATGACGGAGCGCATGGACATCGCCAGCGAGATCGGCGCGCTGCCGCTGGGGCTGGCGATGGGCGCGACCGTCAAGCAGGCCGTGAAGAAGGGCGAGCCGATCACTTACAGCGATGTCGACCTGCGCGAAGGCTCGACGGTGGTCGAACTGCGGGGGCTTCAGGATGACTGGCAGGCGGGCGAGATCGCGGAAGATGCTCTGCTGGCAGAGTTGAACCATATCGCCGCTCATACATAACAATGCCCTGCGCCGCGCGCGCAGACTTTATTCCGGCTGTTTTTTCGCAACTGTTTTCAACAGGGAGCAGACATTAAATGACCGACCGCAAATACTCGAACGGGCTGTGGACATGGGGTAATCTGGGCGACCGCTTCACGATGGCCGGATACCGCCCCGGCTGGGGATCGGTCGAGTCCATCGAGATGGCGGCCACCGTGCCGAATCTCTCCGGCCTCGAATTCACCTACCCGGACAACCTCAACGAGGACAACTGGAAAGAGGTCAAGGCCGCGCTGGAGCGCACCGGCCTGGAGTACGCAAGCTGCTACAACAACATCTCCAGCGATCCGAAGTGGCAGCGCGGCGCGATGACCGCCGACCCGGCAATCCGGGCGCAGGCCATCGCGCACGCCAAGGCGTGCATGGACCTCGCCGCCGAGATGGGCGGCGACCGCATCACCTTCTCCCTTTTGCAGGACGGCTGGGACTACCCGTTTCAGGCCAGCTACACCGAGGGGCGCGAGTTGATCATCTCGGCCCTTCAGGAGATCGCCGATCACCGCAGCGACATCACCGTCGGCATCGAGTACAAGCCGCGCGAGCCGCGCGTGCACTGCTACATCGCCGACACGCCGACGACCATCCTCCTGCTCCAGCGGGTGAACCGGCCCAACACGGGCGTCGTCATCGACGTGGGCCACACGCTCAACGCCGGTGAGACGATGGGGGATGCCATCGCTCTGCTCGCCGAGCATGACATGCTGCTCCACACTCACCTCAACGATAACTGGCGCGACTGGGACGACGACATGATCGTCGGCTCCATACACTTCCTCGAGACGATGGAGCTGATGTACTGGATGCGCCGCGTCGGGTACGAGGGCTGGTACGGCCTCGACATCTTCCCGTATCGCGAGGACCCAACCGAGGCGACCGCCGAGTCGATCCGCTTCATGGAGACGTATCACACCGTCATCGACCGCATCGGGATGGATAAACTGGGCGAGTTGATCCAGCAGGGCGAGCCGACCGAGACGCTCAAGGTGATCCGGCAGGCAGCCTTCAACACCGATTTCTAGAGGCGGTTGAGAGAGCATCATGGCACTGATAGGGCTGGACATCGGCACGACGGGCTGCAAGGCATCGGTTTTTGACGAAGCCGGTCACCTGATCGCGTCCGCCTCGCGCGAATATGCGGTGGATATCCCGCACGCCGGGTGGGCGGAACAGGACGCCGAACACGTCTGGACGCTGGCTAAAGCGGCGCTGGCTGAAAGTCTGACCCGGTCAGAGCGGCCCCACATCAGTGCCATCGGACTCTCGGTGCAGGGCGAGGCCGTCATGCCGGTTGACAGCGGCGGCACCGCCCTGCGGCCCGCCATCCTCGGAATGGACACCCGCACCACTCGACAAAACGAGTGGCTGGTTGACCGCCTCGGCGCGGAATGGCTGTTCAAGCACACCGGGATGCCGGTTCACACCGTCAACACGCTGCCCAAGCTGCTGTGGCTGAAGGAGAACGAGCCGGGTTTGTGGGAGAATGCCGCTCGCTTCCTGCTTTACGAGGACTACATCATCCACAAGATGACGGGCGAAGCGGCCATCAGCCAGTGCCTCGCCTCACGCACGCAGTTGTATGACCTCGGCGCGGGCGGCTGGTCGGATGAGATTCTCGGTGCGCTGGAGCTTGACCCGGAGCGGCTGGCCCGCCTGACGCCGTCGGGAACCCCGGTTGCGAAGATGCGTAAGGCGCTGGCGGATGAACTCGGCTTTGCCGAACCGCCCACCGTCGTCACCGGAGGGCATGATCAAGCGTGCGGCGCGCTGGGCGTGGGGCTGACGGAACCGGGGCTGGCGATGGTCTCAACCGGCACGGCGGAGGTCGTCGAGGCGGCGATGGCGACCCCGGCGCTCAACGATACGCTCTACCGGGGGAACATCTCCGTATACGAGAGCACGGTCCCGAACGTCTACGTCGCCATGACGCTGAACCACAGCGGCGGGCTGCTGCTGCGCTGGTACCGCGACGTATTTTGCTCGGACGAGATGCGCGACGCTCAAATGAGCGGTGAGGACGCCTACGACCTGATCCTGTCCGGGGCCTCGCCCGAATCGACGGGGCTGCTGGTGCTGCCCCACTTCGCCGGATCGGGCACGCCGACGTTCGACACCGCATCGCAGGGCGCGATCCTGGGGCTTACGTTCGGCACCACCAAAACAGAAATCGCCAAGGCCATTCTGGAAGGATTGACGTTCGAGCTTCGGATGAATCTGGATCTGCTGAAAGCGGGCGGGGTAAGGATCAGCGAGCTCAGGGCCATCGGAGGCGGCGCGCGTTCTGAATTATGGCTGCAACTCAAGGCGGACATCACCGGAATCCCGGTGGTGGCCCCGGCGGTGACCGAGGCAGCCGGGCGCGGCGCGGCGATTCTCGCCGGGGCGGGCACGGGCATTTACGCGAGCGCCGCAGAGGCCGCTGCGCAGATGGTGGAGCTGGTGCAGCGCTACGAGCCGGACCCCCGGCGCGCGTCCGACTACGAGGAATTATACGACCTGTACCAGAAAGTCTATCCTGCGACCGCCCCGATCAGCCACCGGCTGTCCCAAATGTCATAACACGTACGACCTGTACGGTGCACATTTTTGACATTTGTCATTGACAGTAGTCAGGGCTTAGCGTAAAATGGTGTGGAAACTTGCAGCACTCCGTATCGGTACTGAACCTCCCAGACGATTCCTTTTACTGGTGATGAGAATCCCATATTTGCGTGTGTGCCGGCGCGGTGCGGTGTCAGGGTGATTGTGAACGTGATCTCTGGCATCTCGCCAGCCGTTGGTGACGGATATTCGCACCCACATAAGTCACTGTCTTTTCTGCTCAGCAGCGCAGTTTAGAATCCCCGTCGCACCTGCTGAGCCCGCGACCGCCTACTTGCGACGAGCTTAGTTAAGGAGGAGTGCCAATCGCAAAGTACATAAGGCTTTGCTACGTTGGATCGGTCCACTACCACACAAAAAGAGGATGAGAAAAGATGTCTAAAAAGATACTGCTCGCTTTCTTTATGATCCTGCTGCTGGCGCTGACCGCTTGCGGCGGCCAGGCAGCCCCGGCGGAAGAAGCCCAAGAACCCGCTGCCGAAGAAGAGGCTGCTCCTGCCGAAGAAGAACCGGCGGCTGAGGGCGCCGTCACCATCGGCTATGGCGCGCCTGAGCTGAGCGGCGGCCAGGGCGTCATCATGAGCGGCCTGGTGAACGCGGCTGAGGCCAAGGGCTGGGAAGTCGCGACGGCCAACGCCAACTTCGACGCCGAGGTCCAGGCCAACCAGATCGACAACTTCATCTCGCTGGGCGTGGACGCCATCGTCACCGTCCCGGTCGACAGCCAGGCGATCTGCGCCTCCGTGCAGCGCGCCAGGGACGCGGGCATCCCCTTCTACACCATCGACCGCGCCCCCATCGGCTGCGAGATCGACATGACCGTGCAGTCCGACAACTATCTGGCCGGTCAGCAGGCCGCCGAGCAGCTCGTCACGCTCCTTGAGGATCGCTACGGCGAACCGGCTGGCACCGTGCTTGAACTTCAGGGCGACCTGGGGCAGAATGTGGCTCAGCTTCGCGGCGGCGGCTTCAACGACTATCTGGCCGACTACCCCGACATCGAAGTCATCCAGCGCCCGACCGAGTGGAAGGCTGAGGTCTTCTCGCAGGCGACCCTCGACGTGGCTGCATCGACCGAACTGGATGCGATCTACATGCACTCTGACTGCGTCGGCACGCAGGTCGTGACGGCGGCCCTTGAGCAGCTCGGCCAGCTCGTCCCGAGCGGCGAGGATGGTCACATCTACCTGCTCGGCGTGGACGGCTGCCCGGATGCGCTTCAGGCCATCCGCGACGGCTACTCCGATCAGGCTTCGAGCCAGCCGATGCCCGACTTCGGCATCATCACCAACTGGATCGAGGACGAGATGGCTGGTAATCCGGTTGAGCCGGGCACGGTCGAAGAGGCCGGTGCGCCCTGGTCACCCGCCACCATCGAAGAGGCCGACACCGGCTTCATGCTGAATCTGGCGACGACGAACGTCACCGCCGACAACGTCGACGACCCGGCCCTGTGGGGCAACCAGGCTGCTGAGGAAGCGCCAGCAGAGGAAGACGCTGAGCCAGCAGAAGAGGAATCAGCCGGGCTGGAAGATGTCACCATCGGCTACGGCGCGCCTGAGCTGAGCGGCGGCCAGGGCGTCATCATGAGCGGTCTGGTGAACGCGGCTGAGGCCAAGGGCTGGGAAGTCGCGACAGCCAACGCCAACTTCGACGCCGAGGTCCAGGCCAACCAGATCGACAACTTCATCT
>CAZWUX010000047.1:8977-9654 GCA_964637665.1 uncultured Anaerolineae bacterium | reverse complement strand
TTGAGCCGGGCACGGTCGAAGAGGCCGGTGCGCCCTGGTCACCCGCCACCATCGAGGCGACGGACACGGGCTTCATGCTGAATCTGGCGACGACGAACGTCACCGCCGACAACGTTGACGACCCCGCCCTGTGGGGCAATCAGGCTGAGTAGTTTGCGACAGGGATAAAAACAGGCCCAGCCAGTTGGAACGGCTGGGCCTGTTCCCAAAAACGGGTTAATTGTCAGGTGCAAACACCTGCCCGCATACATAAATGCGAGCCTTTAGTCGCGGATCACGTGGATGCAGGAAGGTTTTTGCAGGTCACAATTAAACGTATGAAGCAACACCGGCTAGGTACTCGCCAGGAGGCAGTACATGGAACAGACGCAAGTGAGTAAGTTTATATCCACCCTCATAGACAATCTGATCTGGCTGTTCGTGATCGCAGCCTTCGTCATCTTCTCCATTCTCTCTGATCGCTTCCTCTCGCCCTTTAACATGGGGAACATTCTGCTGCGCACAGCATCGCTGGGGATGCTGGTTCTTAGTCAGGCGTACACCTTCATCACGGGCAACTTCGACCTGTCTGTGGAGTCATCGCTGGGCTTCACTGCGATGGTGGCAGCCTTGCTGATCGTCACGCCGGATGCCGGAGGGCTGGGCGTGATGCTGTCTCCGCTGCTGGTGATCCCCAT
>CAZWUX010000047.1:0-8967 GCA_964637665.1 uncultured Anaerolineae bacterium | reverse complement strand
CTGCTGGTAGGCGCTCTCATCGGACTGTTCAACGGCACGATGATCACCCGGGTCGGCGTCAACAACCTCATCGTTACGATCGCCATGCTGTTCATTCTGCGCGGCGCGACGTACGGTATTTCGCCGGGCACCAGCATCAGCTTCTTCCCGGAGGCATTCACCTGGCTGGGCAGCGGCACGCTGGCCCGCATCTCGTTTGAAAACGGGAACCTCGTCGTGCCGGTCGCCGGGCTGTTCGTCATTCTGGCATTCCTAGTCGGTCACATCCACACACAGCACACGCAGTTCGGGCGTAATATGTATGCGGTTGGCGCCGATCCCGAGGCCGCACGCACGGCGGGCATCAACGTCAAGAATACGATCCTGGTCGTCTACATCATCGCGGGCGTCTGCGCGGCGTTCGCCGGGCTGATCACGGCGGGACGCCTCGACGCGGCCACGCCGACGATGGGCGCCGACCTGATCTTCATCGTGCACGGCTCGGCCATCATCGGCGGCATGAGCATCTACGGCGGGCGCGGTACGGTGCTGGGCACATTCGGCGGTGTGCTGCTCTGGGGCATCCTCGACACGGGCCTGAACATT
Source organism: uncultured Anaerolineae bacterium (assembly GCA_964637665.1). Classification (GTDB taxonomy): domain Bacteria; phylum Chloroflexota; class Anaerolineae; order Aggregatilineales; family UBA3940; genus CAZWUX01. Next base: position 8,382 of record CAZWUX010000047.1, on the reverse strand, counting down.
ATGCAGGTCTCGCCCTTCTGGCTGGAAGTCAGCCGCGGCCTGCTGCTGCTGTTTGCCGTTCTGATCGACGCGCTGCGCGTACGCTACCAGAAGAGCAAAGCCAGACAACTCGCTCTGGCCGACACCACGATTGGGCTTGAAGATAGAGAGTTCAGCTATGGTTAGCGAACCCACCAGCTCACCGGTTGTCACAATGGAAGCAAAGACCCCGATGGATACCAACGTATTGTTGACGATGCACGATATCAGCAAGGTGTATCCCGGCGTGCAGGCGCTCGACCATGCCCATTTAGAGGTCAGAAGGCCCGAGATTCACGGCCTTGTCGGCAAAAACGGCGCGGGGAAATCGACCCTGATGGGCGTGCTGATGGGCCTCACCAGGCCCGACAGCGGTTACGTCGAGATCAACGGGCAGCGCTACGAGGATTTCACCCCGCAGCAGATGCTCGACGCGGGCATCGCCTACGTGCCGCAGCACGTCAAACTGCTCAGCACGCTCTCCGTCACCGAGAATATTCTGGCGGGCGACCTGCCCAAGAACCGCCTCGGCCTGATCGACTGGAAAGAGGCTTACGCCGACTCGGAGCGGCGGCTCGGCAGGCTCGGCCTGCACATCGACGTGCACCAGACGGTGGAGGCTCTTTCCGTCGCCGAGCAGACCATGCTGGCGATTGCCAAAGCCCTGTTCAGCGACGCGCGGCTGATCATCCTCGACGAGCCGACCGCCTCCCTGCCCCGCAAGGACATCGACCTGCTGTTCAGCTTCGTCCGCTCCCTTAAGGAACAGGGCGTCGCCTTCATCTATATCTCCCACCATCTGGAGGAGATTTTCGAGATATGCGACCGCGTGACCGTAATGCGTGACGGGCACGTGGTCGACACATGTGTCGTGTCCGACATCTCCGTCCCCGAACTGATCCAGATGATGGTGGGCGAGGTCGTCAAGGACTACGAGCGCGAAAGCACCCTCTCAGACGATGAGGTGTTCCGTGTTTCAGGCATGACCCGGCGTGGGGCCTACGAAAACATCAGCTTCTCGCTCAGGCGCGGGGAAGTCGTCGGGCTTTCCGGCTTGCAGGGCAGCGGCGTCGGCAAGCTGGCGATGTCGCTGTTTGGGATGCAGCGTTCGGGTCTCGGCGAGATCATGCTTGACGGGGAACAGCTGACGATTAACAGTCCGAAGCAGGCATTCAAGGAGGGTGTCGCTTACCTGCCGCAGGACCGCCACCGCTTTGGCCTGATCGACCTGCGCCCGATCCGTGAGAACGTCACCTACTCCATTCTGGACGACATCAAAACGAAGCTGCTGGGCATCATCCCGCGCCAGAAAGAGCGCACCATCACGCGTGAGTATGTCGATAAGCTGGGCATCGTCACGCCCTCGCTGAACCAGAAGGCAGGGTTCCTCAGCGGCGGCAACCAGCAGAAAGTCGTGTTCGCCAAGCTGGCCGCCACCAAACCCAGCGTCCTGCTGCTTCATGAGCCGACGCAGGGCATCGACGTGCGCGCCAAAGTCGACATCTTCAACATCATCGACGACCTGAGCAGTCAGGGTGTCGCCGTGCTGATCATCTCGACCGAGGTGCGCGAGCTGATCGGCCTCTGTGACCGGATCCTCGTGATGTACGAGGGCAAAATCACGAGCGAGTTCTCAAAAGACAACATGAAGCCCCAGGATATCCTCCTGGCTATCGAAGGAGGCAAGCACAGTGAACCGACAACGTGACTGGCTTGGCTTTATACTTGACCACTTCATCTGGGTCGTGCTCATCCTGATGATCCTCGGGTTTAGCCTGACCATCAGGGGCTATCTCGCGCCGTCGAACATCATCAACATCTTCATCGCAGCCAGCGTGCTCGGCGTGATGGTGATCGGCCAGGCGCTGTGTCTGATGAGCCACAAGCTCGACCTCTCGGCGGAGGGCACCGTGTCGCTGGTGGCCGTGATGTCGGCGTGGCTGATGCTGCCCTACCGCGAGATGGACCTCGCGCAGGCCGGGGGCATCGGCTGGGAACTCAGCCCCGCCCTCGTCATCCCCATCGTCCTCGCACTGGGCGCGTTCATCGGCTTCCTGAACGGCTTCATGATCATGAAGCTGAAGATGAACTTCTTCATCGTGACCCTCGCCATGCAGCTCGTGCTGCGCGGCGCAGGGTTCGTGATCAGCCAGGGCGCGATCATGCCCGGCACGCCGGACGGATACAACTGGCTGGGCGGAGGGCGGATCGGGCCGATACCCATCTCCGTGATCACGATGCTGGCGATGTATGTCCTGTTCGGCTTCATCATGAACAATACCGAATTTGGCCGCAAGGTGTACGCCATCGGCACGAACGAGGACGCCGCCCGCGCCTCCGGCTTCAACCCTGAGTGGACGCTCATCGGGGTCTACACGCTCAGCGGCTTCCTGGCGGCCTTCGCGGGCTGGATGCTGCTTGGCAAGCTCGAGGCGTCCGTGCCGACGCTGGGCGTCGGCCTGACGCTGGACGTGGTGGCCGCCGCCGTCATCGGCGGGGTCAGCCTCGCAGGCGGCGAGGGGTCCATTCTGGGGGCCTTCGCGGGCGTACTGCTGCTTGCAATGGTCAACAACGCCCTGAACCTGGTGAACGTGAACCCGCTCTGGGTGAACGCGGTGCGTGGCCTGATCATCCTCGTCGCGCTGATCATCGACGCGCAGAAATCGCGCTATAAAGGACGGGCGCAGGTGGTGACAGAAGCCCAGGCGATGCAGCCCGCAGGCGAGGTAGCGAAGTAAGCGCTTCCCGTCTGCATCAACCACAATCGCGAGCCATCCCGAACTTGCGGGAGATGAATGAAAACGAAAACCTCCTGAGATACGCCGAACGTCTCAGGAGGTCTTCTCACGTCAAGGAGACGACGCTTCATGGATGATTTCTGGCACCCCTTCCCCGGCGATCGCCTGATCCCGGAGCTATCGCTGTGGTCAGCCGATCTACCCCGGCTGGCCGACGAGTTCACGCGGATGGACCCTTACGCCGGGATGTACCACTTCGACGTGGCGGACGGCCATTTCGTGCCGGAAATGCTGTTCTTCCCCGACCTCGTCACCCAGCTGCGCCCGCTGACGGACAAGCCGTTTCACGTCCACCTGATGACCGACAACCCGCTGGCATGGGTCGGGCCTTTCGCCGAGGCGGGGGCCGATCTGATCACCGTCCATCACGAGAACGACGACGTACGGGAGACGCTGGCGGACATCCACGCTACAGGCGTGGTGGCCGGGCTGGCCCTCCAGCTTGAAACGCCGGTCGAGGCCGCCGAGCCGTTTTTCGACGAGGTGGCGCTCATCACCCTGATGGGCACCAGGCTGGGCATCAAGGGCGTCGGGCTGGACGAGGGCGCGCCGGGGCGCATCCGGGCGCTGCAAACTCTGCTGCGGGCGCGCGGCCTGACCGCGCGGATCAAGGTCGCCGCCGACGGCGGAATCCGCGAGCACACCGTCCCGAAGCTGCGGGCGGCGGGCGCGGACACGGTCGTGATGGGGTCGCTGGCGTTCAAGGCCCCCGACCTCGCAGAGCGCTTCATGTGGCTGGGGGGCCTGCCCGCCCCGGACGGCGTCTGAACGGCGCTATCAGGAGAATCAAAAAAGGGCCTGCCGGAAGATCGACAGGCCCTTATGATTCGACTACTCATCCGCGAAGGGCGACGATTTCCCCTCAAACGGGTTGCGGGTGTTGTAAACCGGCACGTCCGGGATAAACACGCGATCCGGCTGGCTGAGCACCCACACCACCGCCTCGGCGATGGACTCCGGCGGGATCATGCGCTCGACGATCCCCTCCGAGAGGTTGTACGGCGCCCAGAACGGGGTATCCGTCGCGGCGGGCGAGATGAGATGGACGTAGATGTTGTGCTTCGGCATCTCCTCCTGAAGGGCGGCGGTCAGCCCTTCGAGGCCCCACTTCGCGGCGCAGTAGGCCGTCCGGTTATCCTCGCCCACCTTGCCTGCCAGCGAGCCGATGTTCACGATGCGCCCGCCCCCCGCATCGCGCATCGCCGGGAACACGGCCCGTGAGCACAGATACGGCCCTTTCAGGCAGGTATCCAGCGTTTTATCCCATAAATCTTCGGTCGTTTCCTCAAGGCTGGCGGGCGGCCCCCAGAAAGCATTGTTGATTAAGATCTCTACCGCCCCAACGTGGTCGGCCACGCTTGCGACCATCGTCTCCACCTGCTCGCGATGTGTGATATCGGCGGGCGCGACGAACGCGGCCCCGCCGTCCGCCTCGATCTCAGCTGCCACCGCGTCCAGCGGGCCGCGCGTCCGCGCCACGAGAGCCACCCGCGCGCCCTCCTGCGCCAGCCGTTTTGCGATGGCGCGGCCCATACCGCTCGACGCGCCCGTCACGATCGCAACTTTTCCGGCAATCTTCATATTTCTCTCCAGACTGGTTCTAAATGCAGCCAGATTAACCCTGATGGAAAAGCTGCACTTAGTCGAGTTCTCGTAGAACGGATTGGGCCAACTCCTGGTCGATGATCAGCGTCGAGAGCAGCCCGCTCCGCAGCCCGCCCACGACGCCCGGCGTCTTATCCACCCCGGTCGCGACGGCGACCCGGCACCCGGCCATCATCAACTGCTCGACGCTCACGCCGATGGCCTGGTTCAGCAGTTCGGTCTTGATCAGGTTGCCGTCGATGTCGTAATGGTGGATGCCACACAGATCCCCGACCGCGCCCAGATCCATCAACGGCTCGATGTACTCCTCCCCGATGTAAGGAATCTGGCCGGGGGCCGGAGGCAGCACGCCGATGCCAAAGCAGGCGATGCTCAGGTGATCCCAGAAGCGGGTGACCTCACAGATGGCCGGGTCCGCAAGCAGCGCATCGCGCAGGTCTTTTGAACCGACCATCATCGGGGCCAGCAGAAAGTGGGGGTCCGCGCTGAAGCGTGTCGCGGTTTGCAGGACAAGCTCGTTCATCCGGGTATAGGAGTCGACGAACTTACTCTCACCCAGCAGCGGGACGATCTCGATGTCCTGCGGGTGGGTCGGCGCCAGCAGTTCCACCAGCCGGGAGAGTGTGCGGCCCCACACGAGGCCCAGCACGTCGCCGTCTTTCAACTGCTCTTCGAGAAAATTGGCCCCCGCGCTGGCGGTGGCACGCTGCGTCAGCTCCGGCGACATGTGCCCGTGCGGCACGACGATCACGTGCTTGAGGCCGGTGCGCTCGCGCAGCTCCAGCTCGATGTTGGTGCAGCTATCCTGCGGGTTGATGACCTCGATGCGGACGATGCCGCGCTCGCGCGCCCGCTGGAGATACAGCGCGATCAGCGAGCGCGAGACGCCCAGCCGCTCCGCAATCTCCCGCTGAGAAAGCTCTTCCTTGTAGTAAAGATTAGCCACCTCTACCAGCGTAGCGATTTGTTGATCGTCCTCGTATGTCACTTCCGGGGCCTTTGCAGCAGATTAGCGTTCGAGCAGCGATGCGTCCAGTATACCCTCGGCGGCGAGGACGTGCGCGGCGGCGCCCCACAGCGCCGAGTTCGGGAAGGTCTCGCGGACGACGCGCAGTTCGCGTCTGGCTTCCACCGTCATCAGGTAGTCGCGGATGCGCTCGTTGATCCGCTCGACGAGCCACGAAGCCGCGTTCGCCACGCCGCCGCCGAGCACGATCATCTCAAGGTCGAGCAGGTTAACCGTGCCTGCCAGATTCATGCAGATCAACCGGATGACCTGCGACATGATGCGCTCGGCTGCCGGGTCGCCTGCGTCGACCGCGTTGAACACCATGCGGGTCGTCACTTTTCCGTCCCCGGCCATCTCGGCCAGCGCCGGGCTGAGCTGCTTGTCGACCGCGAGCTGCCCGGCCCGCGCGATGGCCGGGCCGGAGACGAAGGTCTCCACGCAGCCCCGCCGCCCGCAGCCGCACAGATAGCCGTCCACTTCATCCAGCGGCGTGTGGCCGAAGTTCCCGGCGAAACCGTGCGTTCCGCCGTACAGCCTGCCGTTCAGGAACAGGTAGCCGCCGTATCCCGTGCCGATGGTGCCCCACAGGAAGTTGTCGACGCCCTGAGCCGCGCCCCACACGGCCTCCGCGAGCGCCGCCTGCCGGACATCGGTGGCGATGTAAACCGGCAGCTTCAGCCGCTCGTGTATCATGGGACCAAAATGGACGTTCTGCCAGTACAGGTTGGCAACCAGCACGGCTTCACCTGTGCTGATATCCACGTTGCCGCACAGACTGATGCCGAGCGGCGGGCGCTCCCCGATCTCCCGTTCACACTGCTCGACACGCGCCTCGATCAGATCGATCAGCTTATCGGGGTCCGCAGGGCCATCCTCGCTAAACGGAACCGGGTGCTTGGTAAGCTGGCCGTGCAGTTCGCCCGCCACGTCGATGACGCCGAACTTGATGCTCGTCCCTCCGATGTCCACTGCCAGCACATGTTTCAGGCCATCCATGATGCCATCCATGATGGGCGCTTTCTACTTACATTCTACCCTGCTTCTTTACTTCCAGCGCTCGTTGTCGACGAAGACGGCCTCACCGTCCCGCTCGACGACCATTTTCCTGAACCCCTTTTCTATGATGGGTTCGTAGTCGTGCCCGGCGCTCAGATGATAAGATGCGACAAAGACCAGCATATCGTCACCTGTGTTGACCACGCGGTGCGCCCACATGGGCGGGATATGCGAGATGACGCCCGGCGTCCAGCGCTCAGCCTGAAACTCCCCGTCGAGGGTCTGGAGCAGCAGATAGCCTTCACCCTGCACGCAGAAGTAGATTTCGGGCTGGTCGTCACGCTCGTGGATGTGTCCCTTCGTCATGTGGAACTCGTCGCCCACCTTGCCCGGCTGAATGCGCGTCACGCCGAGCGCCATGTCCGACTTGCTCGTCTCGAAGGGATGGTACCAGATTTCGTAAACCAGCTTATCGCCGTTGTCAAGCGCCGCCTGTATGGCCTCTTTGTCGTGAAACATCATCGACAGGTCGCTGACCTTACGGATCGTCTTCTGCTTGACCGGATCGAATGTCCCGTCCGAGAAGTCGAACTGGACGCTGATCGGGTAGTCATTCTCGTGTAGCATAGTCCTCTCCTGCAAATTCTTAAGTAAATTGACACGCCTCGACGAGCGTTTTCAGGGTAGCCAGGAATTCGGCGACCTCTGCGCCGTCGAGCACGCGATGGTCGGCGGTTAGAGTCAGGTCCATAAGCCGGGTGAGCCGCATGTCGCCATTCGCACCCTCTGTGTAAAAGGCCAACGGCTCCCCCGCCCCCAGGATCGCCGCCTGGGGTGGATTGATGATCGGCACGAACTGGGAGACGCCGTACATCCCCAGATTGCTGACGGTGAACGTGCCGCCCGCGACCTCGTCCGCCGTGAGTTTGTTCTCACGGGCTTTGGCGGCCAGCTCGCGGATGCGTCCGCCCAGTTCGGCGGGGCTGAGCGCCTCAGCGGCGTGCAGCACCGGCACGCGCAGACCGTCCGGCGTCGCGACGGCCACGCCGAGGTTCACCGTGTCATACACGGTGAGGGCATCCCCGTTGAACTCGCTGTTGACGTGGGGGTGCTTCAGGAGCGCCTGCACGACGAAGTAGACGAGCAGCGTCGTCACGCCGTGCTCGCCGCGCGTCGCCAGCAGGGTGCTCGCGTCGGCCTTCACGCTCACCGAGAACTGCGGCACGTCCTGCGCGCTTTGCAGCATCCGGTTTCCGACGATCTGCTTGAGGCCGCTCAGTTTTTCCTGATGGGAGGGGATGGATGGATGATCCATCGCGTACCGCTCCACATCTTCGACTTTGATCCGTCCGCCCTCGGCGGCCTGCACGGCCTCAATGTCGACGCCAAGCTCCTCGGCGCGGCGGCGAGCCAGTGGCGACACACGCCTTGACGTTCTCTCGGCGCGGGCCGGTTTAGCGGGCGGGGGCGAGGCGGCGGGCTTCTCCGGTTCGGGCACGGCCTGTTCCGGGGCGGGCTGTTCGGGTGCTGCCTCTTCCGGCGACCATTCCTCGCCGGGCTTGCCGATCACGGCCAGCAGGTCGCCAATGTGGACCTCGGCCCCTTCCTCGACCAGCAGCGCCAGCAGGACGCCGTTTTTCGGGGCCTCGAGCGGCATGGTGGCCTTGTCGGTCTCGATGTCGGCCAGTTCATCGCCGCGCTTCACCTCGTCGCCGACGGCCTTATGCCACTCGACCAAGCGCGCCGTCTCGATTGACTCTCCCAGATGTGGGACGATGATGTTGGTGGGCATCGGCAGTCTCCTGTCGGCTAGGCCAGCACATCGCGCACGGCCTGGGCGATGTCGTCGATCTGCGGGATGGCGTCGCGCTCCGATGCAGGCCCGAACGGGATCGGCGTGTTGGCCGCACACACCCGCTTGACCGGGGCGTCCAGCTCGTAGAACGCCTCCTCGTT
>CAZWUX010000046.1:0-17621 GCA_964637665.1 uncultured Anaerolineae bacterium | reverse complement strand
TCGGAAGACGTTCCCTTCTGTGGGGCCGGAGCGGCTGGCAAGCCGCTCGTACTGCATCGCGCTCAGGACGTTCGGGAAGCGCCCATAGCCTAGCTCGGCTAGAGGGGTCGGATCGTATACCTGAAAGCCGACGGCGAGGATGATCACGCCGACGCCGACCGTCATCAGGCGGGGCACTTCGTCCAGATCAATCGCGCCGGTTGGACACACCGGCGCGCACTTCCGGCAGGCATCGCAGTACGGCCCCCGGTCGATGACATAGGCGTCGGGGGCGGCGCGCGCCGCCACCTTATAGGCGGCTTTTCGTACGGTCATCCCCTGCTGATAGCTGTCTGGCAGCTCGACCGGGCAGACCTGCCCACAGTAGCCGCAGTTGATGCACCGCTCTGGATCGACGTAACGCGGTTCCTGGCGCAGCGAAACGGTGAAATCGCCTGCCTGACCTTCAACGTCGACGATGCGCGTGTTGGTCAGAATCGTGATATTGGGGTGTTGATTCTGGTGGATGTAGGCGGGGGAAATCGAAGGGCGCGTGCAGCCATACCCATGATCTGGAGTACCGCGACACAGGACACAGTCATGTTGAGGGAACATATAGCCGAGCTGCGCCACCCGTCCGCCCAGGCAGGGAGCCTGTTCGACCAGGTAGACCTTTAGCCCGGCGTCCGCCATGTCGAGGGCAGCCCGCATCCCCCCGATACCGCCGCCGACGACGAGCGCGGCTGCCGGTTGTGCCCCGCCTGTTTGAACATTCGGGGGTTGCATCCGTTCCTCCAGGCTGGCTTCGATGAACAAGTGTACTTACGAAGGAGTCGTGAACTGTACCGTGACTCTGGGATGCGAAAATACCCTCACGAGCATTCGATACAGACGCGCTTGATCCATATAAGGAACGACGAGATGCACTCGGCGAGAAGCCGGGAAGCTATTTAGTTGATGGAGGTGCTGTACTCACAGTGAAGCAGTGTGTTCAGGGTGGCAAGAGCAGCAGAAGGTTGGAGGGTTAACCCGATATGTCGCTGCTGGTGTCTGCCAGGAGGGTGAAGACCTTGCCAGAAGGTGAAGTTGGGCGAACGTTTCGATTATGTTGAAAATCCAAGCTCGCCTAATTATCCCTTTCAGTTGTCTGAGCCAGAGCCTCTATTCAAAAATTACGAAGACTGGCTTATAGAAAATTATAAGTGACAGAATGAACTAGCGTCAAATATCGTGATATATTTCACAAATCCGGGGGCGGTGAATGTGAGTCACAATGGACTCTGTGACAAACCACCGTCGAACATCACGGCCTGACCGTGAATGTACGCCGCTGCGGGCGAGGCCAGCCACGCGACAGCCCGCCCGTACTCCTCAGCCGTTGCGATCCGGCGCAGCGGCACGTCCGCTGCGGCTTTCGCTAATTCTTCCTCGATCGACGAGTCGTTTGACGCCGCGCGTGTCGCCATGAGGTGTTCCAGCCGCTCGGTTTGCACCGAGCCCGGATTGATCGTGTTGACCCGGATGCCCATAGGGCCGAGTTCGTTTGCCAGCGACTTCATCAAGCCGACGACCGCCAGCCGCACGGCGTTCGACAGGATCAGGTTGTCGATCGGCTGCTTGATGCTGATCGACTCCGTCGCGACGATGCTGCCCGATCCACGCGCCACCATGTGTGGCACGACCGCATAGCACAGCCGGACGGCGCTCATCAGCGTCAGGTCGACCGCCTGCTGCCAATCCTCCGGCGTGAGCGACAGGAACCTGCCGGGTGGGGGGCCGCCTGCGTTGACGATCAGGATATCGATCTGTCCGAATCGATCCAGCGCGGCCTCGACCAGCGCGTCGATGTCCGTCTGCTGCGTCACATCGGCGCGGACGGCCAGCACATCCGCCCCTGTTTCGCGCCGGATGGCTTCCGCGGTTGCGAGCACGTCCTCGCCGCGCGCGCAGATGGCGACGTTCGCCCCCTCGCGGGCAAGCTGAAGCGCGGCTCCCCGCCCCAGCCCGCGTGATGCAGCCGTTACGACGGCCACCTTATCGCTGAGTTGTAGGTCCATCGAGGTTCCCTCTGCCTGCGCGATCGGTTTCCGCTCTTTAGTCTATCCCGGCCACGACCGGATTGCTCAACGTCCCGATGCCCTCCACCGCGCAGGTGAGCACATCGCCCGCCGCCATGCGGACGCCTTTGCTGTGGCCCACCCCTGAGGGCGTCCCGGTAGCCAACACATCCCCTGGTTCCAGAGTCATGATGTGCGAGAGCTTGTGGATGAGGTAGGGGATGGTGTGCAGCATCGCGCCTGTGTGGCCGTCCTGTTGCAGCACGCCGTTGTGATGCAGCGTCAACCGCAGGTTGTGCGGATCGGGGATCGCGTCGCCCGTCACGACCCACGGCCCCATCGGCGCGAAGCCATCAAACCACTTGCCGTGAAGCCAGTCCATGAACGGGTCTTTCTCGCGCTCGAAGCGATCCGCCATCGTCGAGTTGAAGGCGCGCTCCGAGATGTCGTTGAGGACCGTGTAGCCGAAGACGTGCCCCATCGCCTGATTCTGGGAGATGTGCCGCCCGCCGCGCCCGACGATCACCGCCAGCTCGACCTCCCAGTCCACCCACACGCTGTCGGGCGACAGGCGGATGGGGTCGCCCGGCCCGATGATGGTCGTTGACGGCGGCTTCATGAAGAACTGCGGTGTCACCGCCTCCGCCGAGGGTGGGACGCGAAAACCGACCTCGCGGATATGCTCCCGGTAATTGCCCGCCAGCAGCACGAGTTTGTGTGTGTCGGCGAGCGGCGCGTGCAGCCGGGCGTCCGCCAGCGGCAGCGCGTGAGGGGCGGCGAGGTCGGCGTGGGTAGGCGGCGCGCCTCGCACCAGCCGCCACGCCTCATCCCCGGCCTCGACGAACGCCCGCAGCGTCGCGACGGCGGGGCCTGCGTAACCCAGCCAGTCAAGCAGCGCGGTCAGGTCGATGACCGTCTCGTCGAACAGCACGCCGGGGCGGGGTGACGCGGCCTCCCCGTCCCGGCTGTACATACCGTATCGCATGATCAGTCCAGCACGGACGCGATGGCCCGGTCGAGGATGTCCACGCCGATGTCCGCTTCCTCGCGTGTGATGACGAGCGGCGGCGCGACGCGGATCACGTTGCCGTAGATGCCCAGCTTACCCAGCATCAGGCCACGCTCGGCGGCGGCGAACACCACCTGCCCGGTCAGTTCGGGGGCGGGCTCCTTGCCGTCCTTCACGAATTCGAGGCCGATCACGAGGCCCTTGCCGCGCACGTCGCCCAGGCAGTCGTACTTCTCACCCAGCGCGAGCAGGCGCTTCTTGAGGTGCGCGCCGACCTCCTGCGCGTTCTCCGGCAGGTTTTCCTCGGCCATGATGTCGAGCACGGCCAGCGAAGCGGCGCTTGCCAGCGGATTGCCGCCCCACGTGCTGGAGAGTTCCCCGGTTTTCATCGCCGCGAGGATCTGCTCCTCGGCTACGAGCGCCGACGTGGGCATCCCGCTGCCAAAGCCCTTGCCGAGGCACAGCATTTGCGGGCGGACATCCTCCCACTCGATGGCGTACATCCGGCCAGTCCGCCCGAAGCTGGCCTGCACCTCATCCACGATGAGCAGCAGGTCGCGCTCCCCGGCCCATTCCTCAAGCGCCTTCAGCCAGCCATCCGGCGGGAAAATGAAGCCTGATGCACCCTGATATGGCTCGACCATCACGGCCCCGACATCGCCCGTCGACGCCGATTCGATGACGCGGTCCAGCATGTCGATGCAGTAGAAGCCGCAGTCATCCGGCTGCTTATCGTAGGGGCAGCGATAGCAGTAGGGATAGGGGGCCAGCACCGCGCCCGGCACAGACGGCCCGAAGTGATAGCGGGTTTTCATGTTGCCCGCGACGCTCATCGCGCCGAAGGTGCGCCCGTGGAACGCGCCCCAGAAGCTCAGGATTTCGAACCTGCCCGTGTAGCGCTTGGCAACCCGGATGGCGGCCTCGGTCGCCTCCGACCCGGTCGAGAGCAGGAAAACGCGGTTGAGGTTGGGCGGCAGCGTCTCGAGCACGCGCTGAGAGAGTGTGACCCGCTCCGGCGTGGGGAACGAGTAGCAGTTCATCAGGCGCGCCGCCTGCTGCTGAATCGCCTCGACGTGCTTGGGGTGGCTGTGCCCGACGTTCGTCACGAGCACGCCGGAGGTGAAGTCGAGGTAGCGGTTGCCGTCCACATCCGTGATCCACACCCGTTCCGCATGGTCCCATACGATGGGCAGTTGATCGGCGGCGCAGGGCGGCTCGCTGGCGGCGGAGATCGCCAGCAGCTCAGCCGACCGCGGGCCGGGAATTTCGCGTTGGGGTAGCTCCTGCATGGTTGGTTGCCCTTTCGATGTGATTAACGCTGCACGCGGCCCGACGCCTCGCCGCCCATGAGGCGCAGCACCTCGGCGCGGGTTGACAGGTTGATGTCGCCGGGGATGGTATGTTTGAGAGCCGAGGCCGCAACGGCGTAATCCAGCGCCTCCCCGTCCGCCATGCCAGTGACGAGCCCGTAGATCAGCCCGGCGGCGAAGGAGTCACCGCCCCCGACCCGGTCGATGATGTGCGTGATGTCGTAGCGCCGGCTGACGAAGAAGCCCTCTCCGTTATACAGGCAGGCCGACCAGCCGTTGTGGCTGGCGCTGTAGCTCTCGCGCAGGGTGATCGCCTGGACCTTCAGGTTGGGGAAGGTCTCGAACATCTTCCGGCACAGCGCCTCGTAGCGTGCGGTGTCAAGGTCCCCGCTCGATACGGCGGACTCCCAGTCGCCCGCCTCGACGCTGACGCCCAGCGACCGCTGGCAGTCCTCCTCGTTGGCGATGCCCACGTCGACGTGCTGCACGAGATCGCGCATTACCTCCGGCGCGGACTTGCCATACTTCCACAGCTTGGAGCGGTAGTTATAGTCGCATGAGATGGTCACGCCGCGCGCGCGGGCCTCCTGCACGGCGCACAGCGACAGCTCCGCGGCGGATGGGCTGAGCGCGGGCGTGATGCCCGTGATATGGAACCAGTCCGCGCCCTCGAACACCACATCCCAGTCCAGTTCGGCGGCGTCAAGCGTCGAGATGGACGAGTAGGCGCGGTCGTAAACGACCTTCGAAGGACGTTGATTCGCGCCTGCCTCAAGAAAGTAGATGCCGATGCGCTCCCCGCCCCGGTGGATGAGGGATGTGTCAACGCCTCGGGAACGCAGCGACGCGATGCAGGCATCGGCGATCGGGTTGTCAGGCAGCGATGTGACGAACGCGGCGTCCAGTCCAAAGATGGCGAGCGACGAGGCGACGTTGGCCTCTCCCCCGCCGAACGTCGCCTCCAGGCAGGCGGACTGGAAGAATCGCTCAAATTCCGGTGACTTCAGGCGAAGCATGACTTCGCCCAGCGTGACGACTCGTTCTGGCATGTGCGTCCTCCTATGCGCGCGCCCGGCGAACGATGTCGACCGCTTCTGCCGTGAGACGCGTGATCTCATCAAAGTCGCCGCTCGCGATCAACTGGCTTTTGACCAGCCAGCTCCCGCCGCAGGCGTGTACGATCGGGTGGCTGAGGTATTCGGCCAGGTTGTCCGGGCCGATGCCGCCCGTGGGGATGAACTTCACCGTCTTGAACGGGCCGCCGTTCGCCTTCAGCACCTTCAGCCCGCCCGATGCCTCGGCAGGGAAGAACTTCAGCACATGCAGGCCCTTGTTGAGCGCGGCGGTGATCTCGGTCGGCGTCACCACGCCGGGCGTGACGGGCAGGTCGTTTTCCAGACACCAGTCGACGACGGCAGGGTCGAACCCCGGCGATACGATGAAGCGCGCGCCCGCCTCGGCGGCCTGCTGCGCCTGCTCCACCGATAGGACCGTCCCGGCCCCGACGAGCACGTCAGGGTATTCTGCGGTGAGCGCGCGGATGGCGTCCGCCGCCGCAGCGGTGCGAAACGTGATCTCGGCGCAGGGCAGCCCACCCGCCAGCAGCGCCGCGCCCAGTGGGGCGGCACGTTCGGCGTCGTCGATGGCGACGACCGGCACTACACCCAGCTCGCCTAATCTTTCGAGTACGTCAGTCATACGCAGCCTCCGGAGATTGGTAGTTGAAGATAAAATCACGCAGAATGTGAGCCGCCGTGAGCACGTCGCCCAGCGCGATCTGCTCGTGTTTGCTGTGTGCATGGGTGAGCGAGCCGGGTCCGAACACGACGGTGGGAATACCGAGCATGTTATTGTAGAACCACGCATCGCAGGCCGCGGTCATGGCTTTGACCGCGCCCGGCACACCATGCTTCTGGGCCGCCGCGACCATCGCCTGCACGAGCGGGTGATCCGCCGGGATGATGTTGCCATCCGAGTTAAGCATGGGGAAGCGCAACTCGAAATGTTCGCGCAGCCAGTCATCCCCCGCGTCGAGGATGGCCTGCCGCATCTCGGCCTGGACCTCATGGCGGGTCTTGTTCGTCAAGAAGCCGAGCACGCCCTTGACGGTCGCCTTGGACGGCACGCTGGCGGGCCAGTTCCCGGCGCTGCACTGCCCGAACGTGATCGGCATCGGGTCCTCGTGGGCGTCAAACAGGGGGATGCCGCGCGACGCGGCCAGCAGGCGGTCGTGGTAATCCTCAAGGATGTCCATCGCCTGCACGGCCTTCTTCAACGCGCTGATTGTGCTGCCCTTCGTCCCGCTGTGACCCGCGCGCCCGAACGTCGTCAGCTCGAACCAGACGGCCCCCCGCACCGCCGGGATGACGGCCAGCTCCGACGGCTCCAGCACGACGGCGGCATCGGCCTCAAGGCCGCGCCGCGCCATCGCCAGTGAGCCATTGCCGCCGTTCTCCTCCTCGAACACGAGGTGGAAGATAACGTTGCCCGGCGGGCGGAGGCCATCCCCGGTCAGCAACCTCGCCAACGCGAAGAGGGTAACCGCCTGTCCTTTCGCATCACAGGCGCCACGTCCATAAATCACACCATTCTCGACATGCGGCGCAAAGGCATCGGCCTGCCCCTCGCTGGGCGGCACAACATCGAGATGCGTATTGAAGACGATGGTGGGGCCTGCTCCCTCGCCCTTGATGACGCACTCTAGATTTGGCGTGTCCGCATAGGTGAGGCCGGGCAGGGGGAAGGCATAGTCGGGATCGTCCATGATGGCGTCGTCGACGGTGATGAGTTCAGCGCGGTCGACATACGGCTCGATGGCCTCTTTGAAATGGCGGAGGGCGGGCCCCTCGTTCCCCCGTGTCGACGGAATGCGGATCAGATCGAGCAGCAGATCGCGCGTGTCTGTGTAAATATCGTGAGCGGTCTTATTCACGGTGTTGTTCTCGATTCTGGCTAGGGGATGATGAGCGCCTTCACGCCCTGGCCGCTCTCGGTGGCGTCGAAGGCGGTAGCCCAATCCTCGAGCGGAACCTTATGGGTGATGATCTTGCCGACCGGCATCCGGCCAGAGCCGACGAGTCCGATTGCCTTCTGCCACGAGGTATAGCCGGTGCTCAGGTTGAAGATGACGGTGCAGACCTTCCACATGGCGGCATCCCACGGGAACGGGACGGCGTCGCGGCCATTCATGCCGATGGCCGTGATGCGGCCCAGGCGCCGGACCACATGCGGCGTCAGCGCGATGGCGGGCGGCGCGCCGGACGCCTCGACGACGAGGTCAGCCATACGTCCGCCGGTGATATCAGCAACCGCCTCGACAACGTCATCCCGCCCGGCGACGACGATATCATCCGCGCCAAGCTCTTGCCCAAGCGGTAGCCGGACCGCCTCGTCGCTCTCCGCACCGACCAGAATCACGCGCCGCGCACCGGCGGCGCGGGCCGCCATGACGGACAGCAGGCCGATGGGCCCCGGCCCGAAGACGACCACCACGTCGTTGGGCTCCACCCGGCCCCGCTCCAGCACGTCCTGCACGACGTTGGCTGTTGGTTCGATCACCGCGCCCTCTTCGTAGCTGATGGAATCGGGGATGTGATGCAGCAGATGCTCAGGCATGGCGAGGTAGCGGGCGAACGCGCCGTTGATCCCCCAGCCGGGCGAGCGTTTGGACGCGCACAACTGCACGTTCCCCGTCCGGCACAGCTCGCATTTTCCGCAGGCGCGCGTGTGCGGCTCGGCGACGACCCGGTCACCGACCTTGAAGTTCTCGACCCGGTCCCCGGCCTCGACGATGACGCCGGAGAACTCGTGACCCAGGATAACCGGCGGCCAGTAAGGGTATGTATCGTGCTTGATGTGAATGTCCGTCCCGCAGATACCGGCGGCCTTCACCTCGATCAGGACTTCGTCGGGCCGCGGGCCGGGCACGTCCGTTTCGCGGAGTTCGAGGTTGTCGTGGCCTTTGGCCGTCTTAAACAGCCCGATCATCTTCGCAGGTCTGGTCATGGGGTCACTCTCCAGGCTCAGTGCTCGTCGCCGCGTCGAACGAAATCTCGACTTCCGGATTGAGGGGGAAGCGAGGCCCCTGACCGGAGGCAAAACGACGCACGTCTTCCACGATCTTCTCACGGATTTTCCAGCCCGCTTCCTCTGACAGCCACGCGAGGTGCGGCGTGCAGATGGCATTCTCGTTGCTCAGGAGGGGCATATCAGGGGGCGGCGGCTCCACCTCGTACACGTCGATCCCGGCGTGCGCGAGCTTGCCTGCGCGCAGCGCGCGGTCCAGCGCGTCGAGGTTGACGATGCCGCCGCGCGCGGTGTTGACGAGGATCGCCGTCGGCTTCATCAACTCGAATTCGGGCTCGTCGATGTAGTGATAGGTTTCCTCGTTCAGCGGCGCGTGGATCGTGATCACGTCGGCCTCCCGCAGCAGCCGTTCCAGCGACACGAAGTCGCAGGTCAGCTCGCGCCGCCGCCGCTCTGACAGGTAAGGGTCATGCACCAGCATATCCATGCCGAAGCCCTGCATCATCCGGTGGACGGTGCTCCCGATCCGTCCGCAGCCGATGAAGCCCAGCGTCTTCCCTTTGAGCGAATACACCGGGTAGATGGGGTCGAACTGCCACTCGCCATTTTCGACCGACGCCTTCAGCACGCGCGACTGGGTGAGCAGCTTGCGCTGGCAGGCTATGATCAGCGTGACGGCCTGCTCGGCGACCTCGTCGACGCAGTAGTCGGGGACGTTCGCCACGACGATACCGTGTGCCGTCGCAGCCGCCACGTCCACGTTGTCATAGCCGACACCGTGTCGGATGATGAGCCGCGTCCGGTCGAGGCGCTCGATCACCTCCCGATTGATCTTCGCCATGTTGACCACGACGATATCGGCGTCCCCCGCAAATTCGATGATCTCCTGAGGGCTGCCAAACTTGAGCTGGGCGTGCTCGAAGTCGACGCCCATCCCGGCGAACTGCCGATCCTCCCACTCAAGGTCGGATTCGATGTAGTCGGTGATAACAACTTTCAGCTTGCTCATGACGCCTTCTCTGATCGGTGAGCGGTTTGTTAGAAGTGGGCGCGGACGGTCGCCAGCGCCAGGTTCGTGCAGACGATGCGGACGTGCTGCATCTCGCGGTAGTCCGTTGTCTCGTAGCGCACGGTGCGCCCGGCCACCCGCTCAACGCCAGGGATGAAGGAGCACACGTGCGCGATCTCGGACACCGAAAAATCGATCTCCAGCGCCAGCGTCGCGGGCAGCTCGACAGGCGGTATCTCGCCCGCCGCAGCCCGGCGCAGGGCGCGGGCAGCCGTCTCGCGGAGAAGCCGGTTGGCCTCCTCGACGGGCAGGTGGTGGGCGGAGAACTGCGACAGGCCGCGCTTGACGACCGCCGCCTCGACCTCCGGGATGAGCGCCTTCGCCTCGCGCGCGGTGAAGTCGTCCCCTGCGACCATGATCAGCGGCACGCCGTGATAGGCCGCCCAGTAGGCGTTGAGGCCCAGCTCGCCGATTGGCTCGCCGTTGAGACGCATCTCCAACACGTCACGCATCACGTAGTTGTGATTGAGCACCGCGTTGGCCGTCCCGGCCTTCGCATGCCCCATAAACACGGCTCCGGTGAAGGACTCATCCAGCCCTTCCATCTGGTTGTCCGTCTTGACGTAGCCGGTGATGAAGGACGCCAGCGGATGCAGCAGGTTGGGAATGAGGTAGTTCATGGCTGAGTGGGCCTCGTTGACGACGACCTGCTCGGCCCCGGCCTCCAGCGCCCCGTCAATGATGGCGTTGATCTGGTCGATCCACAGCCGCCGCGCCCACTCGAACTCAGGGTTGCCCGGATGGCACTGCTGGCGGTCGACGACGCCGCTGACGCCCTCGAAGTCGGCGGAAATGAGTAGCTTCACGACGGTCTGCCTTTCTATAGCCTGTGACCGGTGTCCGCGTCGAACAGGTGCATCGTCTCAGGGTTAAGCTGCACGCCGATCACCTCGCCGGGGTGGA
Organism: uncultured Anaerolineae bacterium; assembly: GCA_964637665.1. Classification (GTDB taxonomy): domain Bacteria; phylum Chloroflexota; class Anaerolineae; order Aggregatilineales; family UBA3940; genus CAZWUX01. The sequence continues at coordinate 7,268 of CAZWUX010000046.1, read as the reverse complement.
TGGCCTGTTCCGTGCTGGCCAGCGCGACGAGGGTAAGATCGTCACTGACCCGCAGCGTGACGAGGTCACTCTGGCCCAGCAATTCGACGGTCAGCACTTCGGCGTTGAAGGCGTTGGTTGCGTCGGGGGCGGCGATGCTAATCGACTCGGGCCGCACGCCCAGCGTCACAGCCCGCTCGTTTGAGCCGGAGGCCCCCGGCACGGCGGTCGGCACGGTGTAGTTCTCAAAGCAGAAAGCGAATCCCGCCTCACCCTGCCTGAGTTCGCCCTCGATCAGGTTCATCTCCGGGCTGCCGACGAACGTTGCCGTGAACTTCGTCCTGGGACGGTGATACAGCTCACCGGGCGGGTCGATCTGCACGATGCGCCCTTCGTTCATCACCGCAACGCGTGTGCCGAGGGTCAGGGCCTCCACCTGATCGTGTGTCACATAAATGAAGGTGCCGAGGTCGCCGTTCGTCTCCTCAACGAGCGTCTGGTGGATCAACTTGAACTCAGAGCGCATACTGGCCCGCAGCTTTGCGTCGAGCGAGGCCAGCGGCTCATCCAGCAAAAAGACCTTCGGGCTGCGCACCAGCGCGCGCGCCAGCGCGACGCGCTGCCGCTGGCCGCCGCTGAGCTGATTCGGCCAGCGATCGAGCAGATCTTCAATCTGCACGCGCGCAGCCGCCCGCCGCACCCGCTCCTCGATCTCCGCTTTTGGCGTGTGGATGTTCTTGAGGTAGAAGGCGATGTTGTTGAACACCGTCATGTGCGGGTAGAGCGCGAGGTTCTGGAAGACCATCGCCATGTCCCGGTGCTCGGGAGGAACGTCCGAGATGTCCCTGCCGTCGAGCACGATGCGGCCTTCCGACTGCACGGTCAGGCCCGCGCTCATGCGCAGGGTCGTCGTCTTGCCGCCTCCCGACGGGCCGAGTAGCACCAGCAGCTCGCCGCGCTCGACCGTCAGGTCGAGGTTGTCGACTGCTACCGTACCAGGAAAACGTTTCGTGATGCCCTCGAGCTTTAAGAAGGCCATTGCTGGTTGCTCCTTTTATAAACCTAGCCGCGCGGTGAGCCCTTCAAGGATCTGTTTGCGGAAGATAATGGCGATTAAGGCAGGCGGCAGAATGGCGAGAGTCGAGGCGGCGGCGATCATGCCCCGGCTCGAACTCAGCCCCTGGGACAGGGCGGCCAGCACAGCCGTCTGCGTTCTGGATCGGACGGTCTGGGTGAGAATGGTGGCGAACACGAACTCGCCGTAGGAGGTCATAAATGTGAAGATGGCGGCGGCGATCAGCCCCGGACGCGCCAGCGGCAGGACGACTTTGATAAGCGTGCTGAAATAGCCGCAGCCGTCCATCCGAGCCGCCTCCTCAAACTCGACGGGGATGTTCTGAAAGTAGGCGCGCAGGATCCATATCGTGAACGGCAGGGTGATGGCGGTGTACAGCAGGATTAGCGCGATCTTCGTGTCAATCAGGTCCAGCTTGAGCAGCAGAATGTAGACCGGGATGACGATGGAAATCGACGGCAGCAGGCGGGTGGCGAGCAGCAGCAGCAGGGTTTGCCTGTCACCCCAGAAGCGGTAGCGCGCAAACACGTGCCCGGCTGGGAAGCCAATGAGGACGTTAGTGAGCGTCACCACAACCGAGATGATGAGGCTGTTGATAATCGCCGGGTATACCAGCGTGCCGCTCATCGTGTACATCGACTGGAGCATGACGGTTGAGTTGGGCGGCACTTCACCCGTGAACAGGAAGTGATAGTGACCGGTGGTGAAGATGTCTGGCGTCAGGATCCAGTGCGGTGGCCGGTCTTGCAGGTTCACCTCCCGCTGGAAGCTGGAGATCACGACCCAGTAAATCGGCGCCAGCACGTAGATCAATACGATGACGCTGGCGACGACGATCAAGACCTTCTTGGCCCGCTGCCTGCCTGATATCGTCTTAAACATGCGCCTCACTCTCCTTCTCAAACAGCCGCGCCTGCTGCCGTTCCATGCGCCGCTCAGGGTTGAGCACGACGAGGTACAGGTAAATGAAGCCGAACATAATGAGCGACAGCACGATCGCCATCGCCGCACCGCGCCCGAAGCGCGTGTAGGTGAAGGATTCTCTATAAACCAGCCAGGCGAGCGTGCGGGTGGCATCGCCCGGCCCGCCCTGGGTGATGACGAAGACGAGGCCGAAGTGCATCACCAGCGCGAAAATCGTCTGGATGACGAGCACCATTTGGAGGACGGGCATCAACATCGGCAGCGTGACTTTGAAGAAGGTGCCGAACAGGCCGCTGCGGTCGAGCTGGGCCGCCTCGTATACGCTGTCCGGGATGGTCGCCAGCCCGGCGGTGAACAGAAACGTGCTGTAAGGCACGAACTTCCAGACGTAGGCGAAGAGGATGGCCCACAATGCCCACTTGGGATCGGCTGCGACGGAGATATACTCGTCGATGATGCCGAGCGAGTACAGCAGGCCGTTCATGACGCCGAAGTTGGGATCGTAGATCCAGTTCCAGATGACCGCGCTGACGGCCCCCGGGATGGCGTAGGGCAGCAGGAGGGCCACCTTGATGATCGCGCTGCCCCGGAACGTCTCATTAATCAACATCGCGATGCCGAGCGAGATGACGACCACAGCCGCTACGGCGACGACGGTGAACTTCAGCGTCACCCAGAGCGAGTTATAGAAGCCCGGCGCGACGGTCGACTTGGTGAAGATGTCGATGAAGTTCTGGAAGCCGACGATGTTGCCGGTCGGGACGCCGTACTTGAATTCCTGAAAGGCGATGGATACCGAGTACACGAGCGGCATCGCGATGAAAACCGCGACGAACAGGAGGGATGGGAGCAGGATCTTGTAGGCGAAGCGCGTCGTCTGCCAGTATCGCCTGACCTCGATCTGCGACTGTACGTAACGACGTTTTCCGAGTCGTGCTATCATATGGGGACCCTCACACTGTTGGGGGGAGGGCGGGAGGTGGCCGCTGTAAGAAAGCCACCTCCCGCTAGGCTACCTCTGATGAGCTATTCGCTCGCGAGGTCTTCCCACTGTGTTTTCAGGCGCTCAAGAACCGTTTCCGTCGTTTCCTGACGGAGGATAGCCTTCTGCACCTCCGTGCGGGCAAACGACATCCACTCCGCGAACCACGGCGCGGCCATGCCTTCCTTGGGGCGCGCCATATTCTTCTGCTCCTGCATGATGCTCACGTCGGCCATCTGTGCGAACGCGTCGTTTACCTCCGGATCGTCCCACAGAGAGTCGATGGAGAAACCGAGGCCGTTTTCGACTGCCCAGCGCTTGGCGACGTGGTAGCCGGTCTCGCCGTTGAGCGGCACCGAGCCGCCGAGGAACTCGATCAGGTCCCACGAGGCTTGCTTGGTGGCCTCATCTTCGAGCGCGCAGTTGCCCATGAGGTACATGCGGGTGTAGCCGTCCGTCTCGTGTGTCGCGCCCGGCATCATCGCCACTTCGGCGTTACCGGCCACGTCGGACAGGCCCTCGGCATTGAATTCGCGGACCATGTAGCCCGGCACGATGACGAAGGCGGCATCACCGGCCTTGAAAGCCTCCTGCACGGCGACGGCATCCATCTCGAGCGCGCTCTGGGGGATGATCCCGGTGTCGTTGACACCGGCAGCCAGCCACTCGATCACATCGTAGACCGGACCGCTGTCGGTGGCGAAGACGGCTTCGAGGTCGTCGTTGAACATCTCGCCGCCCTCGGAGTACACGAGCGCGTAGAAGGTCTCGTCGAGCCAGGAGTCGGCGGCGAGTGCCACCATGACTGGCGCGTCACTGATGCCCGCCTCCTTGATCTGGATGGCCTGATCGGTGACCTCGTCCCACGTGGTGGGCGGGGCGTCGATGCCTGCTTCGTCCAGCATGGCTTTGTTGTAGAAGAAGTACATGACATCGGTGTAGTAGGGCAGACCGTACAACTTGCCGTTGTAGGTCATCGCCTCGACGGAGAAGGGCGCGATGTCCGGCACGTAGTCCATGACTTCGGGGACTTCATCCTCAAGCGGCACGACCCAGCCAGCCTCCGCCCACTTCGCCAGCCACTGGTCGGAGCTGTAGAGAACGTCGAAGCAGCTCCCCCCGGCGAAGGTGGTCGTCACGTGCGTGTCGAATTCGCCGTACCCGGCGTCTGACATCTCAACCGCAACATCGATCGGCGGATCGGCTTCCTCCGCCACCCAGGTCTGGTAGATAGCCAGGTTGTCCTGTACCTTCTCCATGTCGTACGTCCAGCCGGAGAACTGCAAGGTCACGGGGCCGAGCATCTCGCCGCCGGATGCCTCCGCTTCTTCCTCCGCGGGGGCCTCCTCGGCAGCCTCTTCCTCGGCTTCGGCGGGCTGTGCCGCCTCCTCTTCTTGCGGTGCTTCCGCTGCTTCTTCTTGCGCTGGCTCCTCGGGTTCTTCGGCAGGTGCAGCCGGTGTGCATGCTGCCATCAACAGCATGCTGACGAGCGCCACGAGAAGCAGCCCAATCAAGAGCCTCTTCTTCATCATTGCCTCCATAGTAGGGAGTGACAGTTGAACGTATAGGAGTTTCATCGGGCGGCTAGAGGTCTCTACGCCCGGTTCGCCGTGACGCCTCATCCGACGCCACGCCTGCCTTGAGCAGGTTCCGTGTCTCAGATTCGCTGTTCACCCTCCTTTCGGTCTCGACGAGCACGTCTTCAGCCACCGCCTGCGGCACGACCAGCACGCCGTCGCTGTCGCCGACGATAATGTCGCCGGGGTCGATCCGGATCTCGTTGATCCAGATGGGAACCTGCCACCCGCGCAGCCGGGAGCGGTAAAAACCGTCGACGGGGCTGGTGAACTTGCAGAAGATGGGGAACCCCATCCGCTTGACGAAACCCGTGTCTTTGGCGCCGCCGCTGATCACCGCGCCGCGCACGCCGTTTCTTACACAGACGGTGGTTGCAAGCTCGCCCCAGAAGCCGGAGACCTGGTCGGCGCCTGCGTCGACGATGATTATGCTGTGCTCGGGGTACGAGTCGACCATTTTGGCGGCGGGCATATCCCGCTCGTCCGGGTCCGGATCGAAAACCCATTGCACAGTGAAGGCGAATCCGGCGATGGTTTCGAGTTCAAGATTCTTGGTTTGACACTTGATCTCAGGTCCCAGCCATTGGTGATGCATGTTCCGTTCCTGGAACACGTCGTTTATCGCAGCTGTGTACAGACCCTCGTAGCGTCTCACCATCTCGTCGATCGGGGTGTTATACGGCAAGTCCACCTGGGTTCCTCCTGATGGAACTATTTTGTGTGGGGGCAGTGTTAGCTGAGCAGCGGACCGCATCAGCCGTTAAATTTCGTCAACAGCGACGGCACATCCTCGCTCGATGCTTCTGTGTGCGGCCTCTGCTAGTTGAGTGACTTTCAGGCCATCGTCGCCTGAGGGGTAGGTGCCGTCCAGCGCGGCCAACTGGCCGCCTGATTTCAGGAACAGCACGTTTCGCAGGAAGTCCTTGATCGGCTCGACGAAGTAGCCCTGTACGTCCTTCCAGCCGAACGGCGTGTCCTGAATGAGAATGGCCGTCGGGTTGGGGGTGACCGCGCCATCAGGGGCCAGCGTGTGGTGCAGCCCGCGATCCTGCGCGTCGACCTCGATAATGCCCTCGCTGCCGACCAGCCGGAGGCCCTGATTGACGACGGCCTCGAAGCCAGCGGGCAGGACCCAGTTGACATCGATCCGGCAAGACAGGCCGCCGTCCATCTCTATCGTCGCGCTGACGGCGTCGTAGGTGTCGATGCCCATCGCAGCCAGCTTGCCCTTATAGCCCTGCGCCGATACGGACACCGCCTCCTGGCCGGTCAGCCAGCGCAGCAAGTCGTATTTGTGCACGCCGATGAACCAGAAAGGCGAGCTGTTAGCCGCCCAACTGGCGAGCCACTCGGTGGGGACGACAATCTTGTCTTCCATATAAGCGTAGGCATAGTAGAGATCGCCAAGCCTGCCGTCGAGAATTTTGCGCCGGGCGTCGACGTTGAAGGGGTCATAGCGCTTGTGGAAATCCACCTGAAGCAGGCGATCCCGCTGCTCGGCCCTCACGACCATCTCGCGAGCCCCGGCTGTCGAGAGGTCCATTGGCTTTTCTACCAGCACGTGACAGCCTGCGTCCAGAGCGTGGAGCGTCATCTCGCGGTGCAGATGGTCGGGGGTCGCGATGGTAACCGCGTCCAGCGATTCTTCCACGATCATCTGCCGGTAGTCGGTGTAACCGGCGATCCCGAAGGCCGCCGACTGGCGGTCCGCCGTCGCCTGCGTCCGCGCGGCCACGGCGGCCAGTTCGATCTGCCCTTCGCCTTCCATCTGCCGTGCGGCGAGCAGGTGGTAGGTACCCCAGATGCCTCCCCCGATGACGCCGACGCGGATAGTCATTGAGCGCGTTCCTTTGCTGGTGTTAGACGATGGTGAGTTGTGAGATTTTCGCCAGCGCGATCTCAAGCTCGTCTTTCAGATCGGTTTCGAGCCCCTTCTTGCGTATGCGGGTGGCAGGCCCGGAGATGGAGACGGCGGCGACGACCTGGCCTTCGACGTTGTGTACCGGCATGGCGATACAGCAGATGCCGGTTTCGGATTCCTCGTTGTCGAGCGCATAACCGCGCTGGCGGGTGAGCACAAGCTCCTCCCGGAGCACCACTGGGTCGGTAATCGTGTTGTCGGTGAGCCGGGGAAGCTGATCCGCACTGCTGAAGTACATCTCGAACATATTTGCCGGGAGGTTCGCCAGCAGCACTTTGCCCAGCGCGGTAGCGTGTGCGGAATGCCGCCGCCCGATCTGCGGTGTCAGACGCAGGGCGTGGTCCAGCGAGTCGACGTGATCGACGTAGACGAGTTCAAAGTCGTCCAGGATGCCCATGAAGACGGTTTCACCCACGACTTTGGACAGCTCGCCCAGATAAGGGCGCGAGCTGCTGATGAAGTCGAAGCGATCCAGAACTGCCTTGCTGTACAGGAGCAGGTAGGGCGCCAGCCGGTAGTGGCGGTTGTCGCCGTTTTGCTCGACCACCTTGCACGCGATCAGCGTGTTGACCAGCCGATGAGCGGTCGTCGTGCTGAGGTCCAGCTTTTCGGCGATGTCGCTCACGCCGAGCCCCTGCGGATGCTCCCGAAGAAGCTCCAGAATGGAGAAAGCGCGCGTAACGGATTGAACGTAGCTATCAGACATAGGCTGTATCCGGTATTTTCCGTATTATGGAAAACATTTCCGTATAATGGAATTATTTCCATTATTATCGAGAGTGTGATGGTTGTCAAGTGGTTTCCGCCATC
>CAZWUX010000045.1:0-17751 GCA_964637665.1 uncultured Anaerolineae bacterium | reverse complement strand
CGTACAAACTCGCACCCGTCACGACCTGGGTTCTGGAAGACACACGTCGCATCGGGCTGATCTCATTCGCCGCCGCGTCACTCGCCGCAGTGGTTGCTCTGGTCGCGGGGTTCTCCCCGGCAGAGATTACGGCGATTGCGGGCCACGCCATTGGTGGGAGCGGCTAAATCTGCCCGATCACCAAGCGCCTGCCGGAGAGGTTCTCCGCGCTGCATGACAGACGGCCTTTATAGGCTGGCTGGCCCGGCGAGGAGGGCCAAGGAGAACCTCTATTTTAAAAAAGACCTCGCCATAAAGGAGCGCCGAATCGTCGTCCCCTCTCCCTGAATCAAGAGGGGAGAGGCGGCGGGCTTCGGCTTTCAACTACTGAGACCTTATGCAATCACTGGCTTATCATGGCGATGGTACTTATCCAGACATCCATAGTGCCGCACGTATGTCTAAGCGGAAACCAGCGGATAAGACGATCCTGATCGTCGACAACCAGCCCGGCGCGCGCGAGCTGGTGAGCGTCACTCTGGAAGAAGGACCTTATCGAATCTACACGGCGTCCAGCGGCAGCGAGGCGCTCGACCTTGCCTACCGACACAAACCGGACCTGATCTTGATGGACGTTGTGTTCCCAAACGGCCCGGATGGGCTCGAGGTGACTCATCGACTGAAATCCGACAAGGCCATGCAGGGAACTTACATCGTGCTGCTGACCACGCACGTTCAACAGCGAGACCGGGAAGCTGGATATGCCGCAGGGGCCGATGATTACATTGCGAAGCCCTTCAGCCCAAGTGGATTATTCCACCGAGTGCGCCAGATACTCGGTGCATAACACCACAACGTCACGAAGTGATAGTCAAGCTTGATGAGGGAGGGAAATCATACGATGTTGTTTACACACGGAAAGATCATCAACAAGGACGATATGCGTAAGCTGGACGCTATGTTCGGCATCGCGCTGCTGGATGATGACTTCTGCCACCGGCTGGTGGAGGAAAAGGACGACGCGCTGCTGGCCGAGCATGGCCTGACGGATGAGACGCGCATCTGGCTGCGCCGCATCCCGGCCCGCAGCCTCACAGAAATGGCTCAGGCGGTCATCGGCGGGGTCTGAATGCTGCACGGGGCGGGCCGCCCGATAGTCTCCCCCGATCTGGTATATTCTGCTGTCTGTCGCAGCAGGCGGGGGAGAGTGTAGGGAGGTCCACCCATGTGGGTTCGAGGCAGGCCCCCGCGCGTTCATGCCGCCGGTAAGGCGTCGCGCCCTCAGGATGTCTTACTGCGAGCAAGGACGCCGGGGCCTACCGCCTCGTCGGGAGGACCGATGAGCAAGCCCACCGGGTCACACCGGTGGGCTTTTCTCGTTATTCGGAGATTATGCGGGGCGGGCGGACCTCAGTCCACGCTGACGTGGCCCGATCCCATCGAATCGACGATGATGAGGATGTGCATGTCCGCCTGATCGTAGCCGGGCGTCTCCCACGTGCCGGTGTTCCGCTCGTCGTCCCCGGCGTCGTCGACCTGCTCAAGTCCGCCGCCGACGCTCAGCCCGCCGGAGCCGCTGTCCTCGACGATCAGCCGCACAGCGGCATCCGATGGCACGTCGATGCGGGTGCCCCCGCTGCCCAGGTCCAGATTCACCGTCACGTCCGCACCGGAGCCGATGCTCATGTCCACGCCGCCCGATCCGCCGTTGAGGGCGAGATTGGCCTGCGCGCCGTCGGGGATGGACATCACCATGCCGCCCGAACCGATGTCCACCGAGGCGTCGTAACGCATGTCCGGGGCAGGCAGGTCGATTTCCATGTGGCCTGATCCACCGTTCATGTCCAGGCCGGTGAGCGCCATGCCCTTCAAATCGGCGTCGACGCGGCCTGAGCCGACATCGAGCCGCAGGTCGGTGGGCACGTCGGGATTGAACTGCACGTCCCAGCGCTGCTCGACCGGGAAGTTGATGCCGATTGCGCCGTTATAGCGCGAGGTGAGCGTGACATCCCGGCTGCGCTCGCCGGATACGTTGAAGATCATCTCGCCGAGATAATCCACATCGGCGTGGAACAGCGTGTCCGACCCGGCGGGCAGCGGCCTGATGGTCGTCGGAGCGGATGCCATGTCGATCTCGACGTGCGCGTTCTCCGCGCCGTTTACCGCTTCCTCGAACGTTGCATGTTTTAGCTCCTGCTCGCCGATCACGAACGGCAGACCGAAGAACGTGGCGCCGCCCTCGCTCGCCAGCCCCATCGCCGGTCCGGCGATCACGAGCGCGACGAACAGGCCGACCGTCGCCAGCCCGATCAATCCGCCCAGCAGGGCCGAGCGGCGGCCCACCAGCACGTCGAGGCCGACCGCGATCAGGGCGATGGGCCACAGCTTCGCCAGCACGGAGAGATTCGCAGGCCCGACGATCCCCAGGTTGCCGAGCAGCCACAGCAGGCCGACCCCGATCAGGATGAGCGGCCAGAACAGCGAGCGATACCCGCGCCGCGGGCGGCGCGCCCGGCGCGCCTCGCGATAAGAGGGAGATCCCATCTCCACTGCGGGCGGTCGTTCGTCAGGTAATTTCGATTCCTCGTGAACTTTTTCTTCCACCATCGCCTCACCACCTTCGTGTTCCCGGAAACAGATCAGAGTTCAATAGTATTTACGCTTATCCGGGGGGCAGGGTTGCAGTATGAGAAACGTGAAACGTTTCTCAACTGGGAGAACGGCGCAGCCGTTCTCCACAATCGGCGTGTAAGATTGTGTGCGCGGCGGCGGGTGGGTTCAGTCGAGGGCCGTCTCGGCGAGGCGGGCGACGAGCGGGGCGAGCTTCGCCCAGTTCCGGTTGCGGGCGTAGGCGACGGCCAGCGTCTCCTGGGTGAGGTGGTCATGCGGATGATCGGCGGCCTGCGCCTCCAGAAAAGCGACGACCTTTTCGGGCACGGGCTTGTCGTCGGTGAAGAGGGCTTCGTAGGCGCGGCGCAGCTGCTTGACGAAGTCCTGCATCCGAGCGTATTCGCGGCGCTCGCCGATCAACCAGTGGATGGTGTCGACCAGCTCGCCCTCGTTCAGCGGCTTGATGAGGTAGTCGCGCGCGCCCGCCCTCATCGCCCGCCGGATGTCGTCCACGTCGTTCACGACGGAGAGCATCACAACCTGGGCCTCCGGGTCCTCGCGCATGAGCGCGCGGGTGAGGTCCTGCGCGGCGTCGCCGTAGGCGTCGATGTCGATCAGCACAACGTCGGGCTGGTGACGCCCGGCGAGCGTGCTGGCCTCATCGGTGGAGGTCGCCACGCCGACGACGGCGATCCCCCCGGCGTCGTGCAGCGCGGGGTCGATCCCCTCGACCATGTCGGCGTGATCGGTGACGAACATCAGCTTGATGGGGGGGCGGTCCATCGCGTTCCTTTATCACATAGCGTCGTCCGGCACGCCCAGTGTCATATGAATCGACCGATTTGGCAACCGGCCCGGAAAACGTCTGGAGGTGATGGCGCAGCACAGCCCCCTTACCGCCGGGTAAGGGGGCTGTGGTAGGGCGATCACGGCACCGCCGCGCGGGGCGCGATCATCCCCTCATTTTGTTATGCTGAGTCCCGACCGTTACCCGACCAGCTCAGAAACCCAATCGTAGCCGTTTTCCTCGGAGGAGTCCTCATCCGGGGTGTCCGGCGGTGGCTGGCGCTTCTTGAACAACCGCTCCAGCGCGGATTGCAGCGCCGAACCGGATAGATCGCAGTCGGCGGGTTTGCTCCACGCCGTGTAATTGATCACCTGAAAGCCGACCGGATCGGCGCTGGCGTTGAAGCGCAGCTTGATCCTGACGGGCGAGATGCGCGTGGAGTGCGGAGGTGGGGAGAGATACCATTCGCCGTTTTCGACCCGGTGGACGTAGTAGGCGGTGGGGAATTTCTCAGACTTCAGGTCGTTCAGGGCGTTGGAGACCATCGAGTCGAACCGGTGAAAGGCCGCTCTGCGCCGCTGCTTCTCTCGCTCCGACACACTGCGGGGCTTTAAAAATGGGTGTTCCACTTTTCCGTCCTCCCTTCCATTACAACTAACCCGCCGACTCGCTTCAACCGGGGACGGAGCACGCGCACGGCCAGGGGCGGGTTAAGCCTCCTTAAGACACGCCGGTGCAGCACTACAATCTATTTTTAACAGGGCAGGCGCCGGACTCGATGGAATGGCGCGCCCGAACAATGTGGCGCGGAGAAAAACTGTCGGCTGCGGGGCGCAGCGACTATTCCCCCTACTTATAGGATACGCGACTCCGCCGTTACGAGTCAATCACGTAACCTTATTACTTTGGTCCTATTTAGGTATTTTTTATGTGGATCGGCGCCCGGACAGCGCGCGGCGGCCCCCGGTGAATGGTGATGCGCCCCCGCGGACCTGAGAACGCCGTTTGTCGGGCGAAAAATCGCCTTGAAAAAGTTGACAGAGCAGAAAAGATGTGCTAATATTTAAGTAACCCGGTTAAACGGGTAAACAGGGTAATTGTGGTGAATTTCACCACTGAGGAGACGCCGATGCCGGACCCCGGATTCATCAAAGCGCCGGAGAAAACCGCCGTCCAGTTCGCGGTCGAGCCGGCCATCAACGTGTTCAACAGCCTGATGTCGATTTTCAAGGCCGAACACATGGACGGCCTGGCCCGCCCGATCATGGAGATTGCGGCGGCGCTGCCGCCGGAGCGGGCGCATACGCATCGCGTCGTCATGTCGGGGCTGTATTACGCCGTCGAGCCGGATCACGGCTGGCCGAGTTTCCCGGCCTATCTCGACTACATGGCAACGGTCGACCCGGCGCGCCTGCGCGACCGGCTGCTGGCGCGCTACATCAGCCCGCTTTTCGGGGAAGAGGGCGTCGACACGAGCAACCCACCCGCCCCGGCGGCGCTGCTCGCCAGCGTGGACGTGTTTCTCGACTTTCTATGCAGCCGCCTGCCCACGCATGGGATCGACGAGGCGGTCGAGTCGCAGGCCTTCGCGCTGCTCAACGATCCGCCCCGCATGCAGGACGTGATCGTCTCGCATCTGCGGGTGATGTGGGAGAACTACATGGCGACGGAATGGGAGCGCGTCGAGCCGATGGTGCGCGAATCGGCGGCGGCGTGGCAGATGGTCGACTTCGGGGCGATGCCGGTCGAGGACGTGTTCCGCGAGATAACGGGGCAGGAGCCGGATTTCTGCTGCGGCATGATGATCGAGCAGGTGCGGGGCCGGGTCGAGTTCGTGCCGTCGCCGCACATCGGCCCCTACTTCCACAAGATACTGGGCGACGGCGTGCTGTGGGTGCTGTTCGGGGCGCGGATGCCCGCCGGGGTGCGCGCCGACTCGCCGGAGCTGGACATCGCGGAGATGCTGGTGCGGCTCAGCGCGCTGAGCGACGAGACGCGGCTCCGTATTCTGGCGCTCGTCGCGCAGCACGGCGAGCTTTGCACCCCGGAGATCATGGCCGAGCTTGACCTGCCGCAGTCGACCGCGCAGCGGCACCTCAAGCAGCTCAGCGCGACGGGGTATCTCACGGAGCGGCGGCGGGAGGGGTCGAAGTGCTTCTCGCTGAACCCGGCCCGGATCGACGACACACTGGAGGCTGTCCACGCGCTGCTTGGACGGGCGTGAGGGAGTTGTTTGCGGGCGCAGCCCGCGCTTAATGGAGGCGATGATACGATGCCGTACGGGAATTTGTATGACTTCGAGGAGAGGGTGAGAGGATACGAAAAACGGGTCAACGATCACGTCGCGCACCGGCAGCTTGTGCGGGCGGCGCTGGACGCCCGCGCGGCGAGCCTGGCCCGGACGCCGCTCGCGGCGCGGCTCGGCGCGTGGATGGTCCGCGCCGGGACGGCGCTTCAGGGCCGCACGGGCAGGCTGATCGTCGTGGCGGCGCAGCCGCCCGCCCGGCTGGAGCCGGACTGCGAGCCGTGCTAGCGTAAAACTGCTTATTCGAGCGCCGCTCTCTCGGCGTGTTTCTCCTCTTAGACAGGGCCCCGCATCGCGACGCGGGGCCCTGTCTTGTGCCGGGGGATCAAACGACTTTCACCCTTTCCCTAACCGTTATCCAACCTGATCTGATACCGCCTACCTATTGACTTGGCGGCGGCCTGCCCTTAAAATGTCGAACAGATGAGCGGATCGCCTCTTCCGCCGTTTCGCGAGGGCCTTCCACCGGGCCGCACGTTTTATTGTTAGGAGGAAGGGATGTATACGAATAACGAGCTGTTATTCCCGAATTATGTGATTCCGGTGCTGCGTGACATGCGCGGCCCGGAGTGGCGCGACCTGATCGACCGGGTGGCCGATCTGGCCGATGACGACCCGGAAAAGCTGGCCTTCGTATTGATGATGATGCGGCTGAACGGCTGCCTCGACTGCGAGACGGACAGCTACCGCGCGATGCGCGGCTGCGCGCTGTGCGCGGCGCAAACCCTGCGCCGCTTCGGCGGATCGGACGACGACCTGCTCGATGCCTACGGCGAGGCGCTGGATGATGTGCGGGCGTTCCTCGCCGCGCAGGAGGAAGCGGCGGAGCGCTGGCGCATCGCCTGATCGCCCGCACCCCGATCTGACTTGCCACCCCGGCCCGGATGAAGCACAATCCGGGCCGGGGTTTTTTTACGTTTTTGCGCACAGGGTGATCCCGCCCCCGCTGGCAGGTGATATCACATGGTCGTTCCAACCGACGATTCTCTTTCGCGCCGCACGGGTGCCGCCATGTGGACCGCTTTTCTGCCGATGCCCCTCGCGTGGGATGCGTGGGCGCTGGTCCGCGCGGTCCGGGCGGGGGAGCGGGTAGCGGTGGCCCGCCGGATGGCCCGGCTGATCGCCGGGGCGGTGGGCGCGGCGCTCCTGCTGTGGGCGCTGCGTGGCCGGATGGCCCCGCCGTGCTGCGCGGCCTCGAGCGCGCTCGACCCCGGCGCGCCGATCGGGCGGCTCGTCACGGCGCGGCTGCCGGTGACGCTCGCGGTGCTGGCGGCGGCGCTGCCGCTGGGCGGCCTGCTGGCCGCCGCGCTGGGCGCGCTGACCCGGCGGGCGGAGGTCATCGGCGGGCTGGTCGGGGCTGCCCTCGCCGCCCCGGTCGGGAGCGCATCGCTGCTGGTGATGCTGACGCTCGGCGTCCGCTGGGGAGTCGTGCCGGTGGCGGGCGGGGGCGTCGTCAAGATCGCGATCGCGGGCCTGCTCGCGGCGGCGCTGCCCGCCGCGCTGGCGGCCCGGTCGGCGGATGGGCTGGACGCGGCGGCGGCGTTTTTCGCGGCGGGCGGCTGGCTGCTCGGCGCGGTGATCCTCGTCGACGCGGTGATGAATCTGGGTGGGCTGGGCGGGCTGCTGCTCAGCGCATTGAGACAGGGGGATGCGCCCGCCGCCTTTGGGGTCACCGCCGCGCTGTCGGGGCTGATGCTCGCCCTGCGGCTGCGCTCGGCGGCTGCGCACGCGCTCCGCGCGAGCGCTCCTGGCGGTCGGGAAGCACATCGCCACCCCGGCGGAGGGATCGCCGCCGCCCGGCTGGCCCTCGCCGCCGGGCTGGTGACGCTGGCGCTCGGCTGGGCCGCTGCGGGCGCGATCCTCCCATCCCCCGAACCGGACTCCACCGCCGTCTACGCGCCGCGCTCGGCGGCACATCCCCTCGGCGCGGACCGGCTGGGGCGCGACGTGCTGGCCGCAGCCGGGGAATCGGCGGGCGACCTGTGGGCGGCGGCGCTGGTGGGCGGGCTGGCGGCGCTGGGGCTGGGCGGGGCGTGGGGGCTGGCGGCAGCGCGGATCGGCGCGCGGAACGACGCCCTGCGGGACGCGGCGCTCGCGCCCGCCGAGGCGCTGATCCTGTTCCAACCGGCGCTGATCGGGCTGGCGCTGGGCGGGGTGGGATCGGGGGCGGCGCTGGGCCTGATCCTCGCGCCGCGCGCGGCGCTGGCGCTGGCCGAACGGGGGCGGCACGGGGCGACGCTCCCGCCGCCTGCCGTGTGGCCCGCGCTGGCTGTGTTGACTAGTTTCGCCGCCTTACAGTATAGTCAAGCCGTGCGCACCCTGGCGGGAAACGGCCCGCTGCGCTATCACGCGGAGCTGATCGCCGGGGCGCAGGTCGCGCCCGATGGCCGCTTCCTGTGGCTGGCGCTGGGGCTGGTTGCGCCGGGCGCGCTTGCGGCGGCGGGCGCTTATCTGGCTGCCGGTGCGCTGGCTGATACTCTCCTCTCTGACGACGCAGACGTGCTGCCCCGGTTGTTTAGCTGACGCCCCGGCGCGTGACACAGGGCGTAATTACACACAGCATGTGGGTGTCGACCTCCCCGGCAGGCGCTACACTCACTCCGGCGCCGTCTGAATGGCACCGGAACGACGCGATGTGCGTAACGATTAACGACACTCAGATCAGAGGACAGAGTTTAGGGCCCAGGGCGGGCGGCTGCGCGACGCTCTGAACCTTAAACTCTGGACTCTGAGGAATACACAAGAAGGAACCACACGAATGGCATCTGACAACTGGCATCATCTCCCCCCCGGCGAGGCCATCGCCGAACTCGGCACGGACGCCGAAACGGGCCTCACCGAAGAGGAGGCGCAGGAACGTCTCGAAAAATACGGGCCGAACGAACTCGCGGAACAACCCCGCCCCGGATTTTTGCAGCGGTTAATCGGCCAGTTCACGGACATGGTCGTGCTGCTGCTCATCGGGGCGGCGATCGTGTCGGGCGCGCTCGGCGAGTGGTACGAGGCGGGCGCGATCCTGCTGATCGTGATTCTCAACGCCGTGCTGGGCGTCGTGCAGGAGGGCCGCGCCGAGGAGGCGCTGGCCGCGCTGAAGAAGATGTCCGCGCCGGAGGCGCGCCTCATCCGAGAGGGCAAGACGCGCATCGTCCCGGCCCGCGAGGTCGTGCCGGGCGACATCGTGCTGATCGAGGCGGGGAACTACGTGCCCGCCGACCTGCGGTTGATTGAGGAGGCGAACCTCCAGATCGAGGAGGCGTCGCTGACGGGCGAGTCGGTGCCGGTCCACAAGGTGGCCGAGGCCGAAATCCCGGTCGAGGCCGGGATTGGCGACCGCCGGACGATGGCC
The DNA here is from genome assembly GCA_964637665.1 of uncultured Anaerolineae bacterium. Taxonomy (GTDB): domain Bacteria; phylum Chloroflexota; class Anaerolineae; order Aggregatilineales; family UBA3940; genus CAZWUX01. The sequence goes on along the minus strand of CAZWUX010000045.1, from coordinate 8,724 downwards.
TACAAGAGCACGCTGGCGACCTACGGGCGCGGCAAGGGCGTCGCGGTCGAAACCGGCATGACGACCCAGATCGGCCTCATCGCCGAGATGATCCAATCGGTCGAGGACGAGCAGACGCCGCTCCAGCAGCGGCTCGACCAGCTTGGCGCATGGCTGGTTTACGGCGCGCTGATCATCTGCGGCATCGTATTCCTCATCGCCTTCGGGCGGGCCGCAGCCGATTCTGCGAGCGAACTCGGCGTGCGGAGTGTCGGCGCGTTTTTCGGCTCGCTGGGCAACCCGGAGCTGCTCTCCGAGTTAGGTCCAGCCGCGCTTCAGGCGTTCCTGACCGCCGTCGCGCTGGCGGTCGCCGCCGTGCCGGAGGGTCTGCCCGCCATCGTCACGATCAACCTGGCGCTCGGTATGCGGGAGATGGCCCAGCGCAACGCGCTGATCCGCCGCCTGCCCGCCGTCGAGACGCTGGGCAGCGCGTCGGCCATCTGCTCGGATAAGACGGGCACGCTCACCCAGAACGAGATGACGGCGGTCGCGCTCTCCGTCTACGGCAAGGACATCACGATATCGGGCCGGGGCTACGCGCCCGACGGCGCGTTCTACATCGACGGGCATCAGGTCGATCCGTACAAATACGACGACGTGGAGGAGCTTCTGCTCGGCGCGATGCTCGCCAGCGACGCCCGGCTGGAGGAACTGCGCGAGGACGGCACGATCACGTACCGCGTGGCGGGCGATCCGACCGAGGGCGCGCTGATCGTCGCGGCGGCCAAAGCCGGGATGCGCCGCGAGCGGCTGGAGGACGCCTATCCGCGCGTCGACGAACTGCCCTTCGACTCGACCCGCAAGCGGATGAGCACGCTGCACCGCACGCTCGAAGGCGATGAGTACATCCTGTTCACGAAGGGCGCGCCCGACGTGCTGCTCGACCTCGTGTCGCACGTTTACCACGACGGCGAGGCCGTGCCGCTCACGCCGGAGCTTGAGGAACGCATCGCGCAGGCTAATAAGGCGATGGCCTCGCAGGCGCTCCGCGTGCTGGCCGTCGCCCAGCGGCGTTTCGACGAGCGCCCGGAGGAGCTGACGCCGGAGGCGCACGAGAAGGACCTGATTTTCATCGGCCTGATCGGGATGATCGACCCGCCGCGTGCGGAGGTCGGGGCGGCCATCGACCGCGCGCGCGATGCGGGCATCCGTACGGTCATGGTGACGGGCGACTACGCCGAAACGGCCCGCGCCATCGCTCAGGAGATCGGCCTGCTGCGCGAGGGCGGGGAGGTCATCGCCGGGAGCGAACTTCAGGCGATGTCCGACGAGGAGCTCGTGCGGCACGTGGACAACGTCGACGTGTTCGCCCGCGTCTCGCCGGAGCACAAGGTGCGGATCGTGGACGCCTTCCGCCAGAAAGATTACGTCGTCGCGATGACGGGCGACGGCGTGAACGACGCCCCGGCCCTCAAGCGGGCGTCCATCGGCGTCGCGATGGGCATCACCGGCACGGACGTGACGAAGGAAACCGCCGACATGGTGCTGACCGACGACAACTACGTGAGCATCGTCAACGCCGTCGAGCAGGGTCGCATCATCTACGACAACATCCGCAAGTTCGTCTATTTCCTGCTGAGCTGCAACCTCGCGGAGATCGCCGTGATCTTCATCGGGACGCTGCTCGGCTACCCGACCATCCTGACGCCCATCCAGCTTTTGTGGCTGAATCTGCTGACCGACGGCGCGCCCGCGCTGGCGCTCGGCGTCGAGGCTGGTGACCCGAACGTGATGGACCGCCCGCCGCGCCGCCCGAACGAGCCGATCATCGACCGGGTGATGCGCGTGGGCATGATCGTGCAGACCATCTTCATCACGGCGGTGACGCTCAGCGGGTTCTACATAGGGCTGGCGCAGGGCGGCATTTCCGAGGCACGCAGCATCGCGTTTACGGTGCTGTCGTTCTCGGAGTTGATCCGGGCTTACACATCGCGCAGCGAGTTCTACTCCGTGTTCCGCATCGGCGTGTTCTCGAACAAGTATATGCAGTACGCCGTGCTGGCATCGATTGCGCTGCTGATGCTCGTGATCTACGTGCCGTTCCTCAACCCGATCTTCGAGACGAAGGCGCTCACGTTGATCGACTGGGCGGAGATCATCCCGCTGATGCTCGTGCCGTCGCTGGCGGCGGAGATCACGAAGTTCTTCATGCGGCAGCGGTTCGACCGGAAACGGGCCGCGCCGGGGGCGGTGGGGGTGGAGGGCTGATCGCGCCTCACCCTTCCGGTATCGTCGACTCGAATTTGACCTGACAGCTTAACGATCTATCATTTTACCTGCCGGGGGTTTCACAGCCTCCGGCAGTGTTATGCAGTGGAAAGCGACCGTGCCCCATGCCCGATCCGACGACTTCATCCCCCGATCTCCGCGCCTACCTCGCCCTTGCAGGGGGCGTGGTGTGCATCGGATTCGCGCCGATCTTCATCAAGCTGGCCGGGACGACCGCCGACGTGGTCGGCGCGTACCGGCTCGTGATCGCCGCCGCCGTGCTGGCCGTGCCCGCCGCGCTGAAATGGCGGCGCGGCGAGGCCTGGCTGCCGAAGAAGGCGCTGGGCTGGGCGCTCCTGGCGGGGGTGGCGTTCGCGGGGGATATCGCCGTGTATGGGACGGCGGTGCTGCTCACCACCGCGTCGACGGCGACCTTCCTCGGCAACACGGCCCCGGTGTGGGTCGCGCTCGGCGCGTGGCTGCTGTTCAGCGAGGACCTGCGTCCGACGTACTGGCTGGGGCTGGCCGTCGCGCTCGGCGGGGCGGCGCTGCTCGTCGGGCTGGACGGCCTGACGTGGCAGGGCGCCAGCCTGGGGAACGTGCTGGCGCTGGCCGGTGGAGGCATTTATGCGATCTACCAGCTTATCACCAACCGCACCCGCGCTCTGGCGGACAACCTGACATACACGTGGATGTTCACGGCGGTAGGCGGCATCGTACTCGTCCTCACTGCGCTGTCACTCGGCCATCCCCTCACCGGGCTGCCGACCCGGAGCCTGCTCGTTTTGATCGCCGCAGCGGTGTTCGGACATACCGGCGGGTGGCTGCTCATCAACTACGCCTTCGGCGAGCTGCCCGCCGCGCTCGTGTCGGTGGCGCTGCTCGGCCAGCCGGTGATCGCGACGCTGGTCGCCGCGCCGGTCCTCGGCGAGAGGCCGACCGTGTGGCACGTCGCCGGCGGGATCGTCACGCTGGCGGGCATCGTCCTCGTCATGTACAGCCGTCCGCGCGGCTGACGGCAAGCGCCCCCGGTGCGCGTTGACGACGATTTTTCAGTTGCAGTTGAATCTTCTGGTTGTGAGTCGTTTTTTCAGCCCGGAACCCCACCTGACCTCGCAATCACAGATTGCTCGGTCTTTCCTCCCCTTGCAAGGGGAGGATTAAGTAGGGGTTTTCGAAGAAAGCCGCACCGCTCGTGAGACGCATCGCCACCTGAATACACGACCCTGAGAGACGCACCCCGGCTGAACGTCCGGCCCGGAGCGGTTCATTCTCAAGAATCTGAAATAGACCCCCGGCGGCGGGCCGAGTCCGCCCTTCCGGTGGGCGATGCTATAATGAGGTGTGACGCACGTAACCTGGCCGGAGGCCCACCCCTATGGACGACACACCCGCATCCGCCATCATCCACAGCCCGCAGGGCAGTGACCTGCTCGAAGAGGCGATGGTCACTTACCTCGCCGGGCTGGCCCCGAACACGCAGCGCGCCTACGCGAGCCGCCTGTCGTCCTTCCTCGAATGGCGGGAGGGCCAGCGCGCCGCGCCGCTCGTCGCGCACCTCAAGCAGTACGTCGCCTACCTCCAGATGGAGCGTGGGCTTTCGCCGCGCTCGGTGCAGGCCCACCTGAACACGATCAAGGGGATGCTGCGGACCGCCGCCGCGCTGGAGCCGCGCCTCGCGCCGTCCATCCCGCAGCTCGATCTCGTCAAGGCCCCGCAGGTGCGCGGCGAGGTACAGGGCGCGCGCCTGACGCGCGATCAGGCGACGGCGCTGCTCGAAACGCCGGGCCGGACGACGGCCAAAGGGCTGCGCGACACGGCGATCCTCGGCCTGCTGCTGACGCTCGGCCTGCGCCGCTCGGAGGTCTGCCGCCTGACGTGGGGGCATCTCACCGAATTGGACGGCTATCAGGTCATCGCCAATCTGCACGGTAAGCATGGACGGGTCCGCACCCTGAAACTGCCCGTGTGGCTGTGGCGGCTCATCATGGCGTGGGGCGATGTCGCCGGGCTGAATAAGTCCGACCCCGAACGGCGCATCTTCGTGCCCATCACCAAAGACGGCAAGGTGTTGAAGGATCGCAGGGGGCTGACCCCGCACGCCATCTACAAGCTCGTCGAGCGTTACACCAAAGAGGCCGGGCTGCCCGACGTGAAGCCCCACGACCTGCGCCGCACGGCGGCGCTGCTCTCGCGGCGGGGCGGGGCGTCCATCGAGCAGGTCCAGTTGATGCTGGGCCACGCCAGCCCGCAGACGACCAGCGATTACATCGGCGAGACGCTCGACCTCGACGACAACGCGGTCGATTACAACCCCCTGCGCCCCTAGCGAGGTCCGGCGATGCCCATCGACCTGCGGCACGACGACGTACTGACGCTCAAAAAGCCGCACGCCTGCGGCGCGAACGCGTGGCGCGTGACGCGGCTCGGCGCGGATATCGGCCTGAAATGCGAGGGCTGCGGGCGGTCCGTTTTGCTGCCCCGCTCGAAGCTGGATCGCCGCATCCGCCTGATCGAGCGTGACGGCGAGGCGTTTAAGCCGAAGCGGTGAGGGCTGGTAAGAACAATTTTCTTCCGGGGGCGCTGCCCCCGGACCCCTGGAAGGGGATTCTCCCCTTCACCCCGTTTAGATTTGCGGCGCGTACCGCGCCGCAAATGGGGGGATTAAGTGAGGACGGGCGAAAGTGATCTTCTCCGAGTTATGCCAGAGTGTGACCGCGCACTTCGCCACACCGGAGTCGCTGGCGCGCGTCGGCGTGATGACGAAAGCCGGGGTGCAAACTGAGGGCTGGTGGAAGGCCGAACTGATGCTGCTGCTGGAGGTGCTTCGCCAGCGGGGCAAAGTCATGCGGTGGGAGCGCGAGGTTCCGACTGGCGAGGGGGGGCGGCGGCTTAACTTCCTGATCGACCTGCGCGACGAGCCGCTGGCGGTCCAGATCAGGACGGCGCTGTGCGGCGAGCAAAAGGGCGAAAACTGGCGGCTGCCGGACACCGTCGGCACGGGCGCGGACGGCTGGCTTCTGTCCGACCTGCTCAAGGTTAACGCCTACAAGCTCGCCCAGCCGGTGATGCCGCGCGGCCTGCTGGCCGTGTTCGCCTATCCTGCCCCGCCCTCCGGCGATTGGGATGAGCTTCTTTATAAATTGACGGAGAAGGCCCCGCAGTTGGCGATCAGCGTCGCCCATCTGGTAGTGATCGGGCAGGGCGATCTGACCATCGGCTGGCTGGAACTCGAATAGGGGCGGGGCTTATACCCTGAAATAGTTCTCTAGCTCGTTCGTCCGGCGGAAGTGCCCCCGGAAGGCGCGCGCCTCGGCCAGCAGCGCCGCCAGCGAGTCCTCGACGGCGGGCAGCGCGTCAGGATCGGGCGCGCCGCCGGGCGACAGGCGGGCCGTGTCGCCGTCCGTCCATTCCAGCGCCACCATGCCCTTCGCCGCCAGCCATTCCAGCCCGCGCCGCGCCGTCACCTCGCGCTGGGCGGTCGCGGCGGCCAGTTTGCGCACGGACGCCTCCCCCCCGTAATGCGCCAGCGCGTAGTTCGCCAGCCCGGCCAGCCGCCGCAGGAACCCCTCCGGCGTGTCGTCAGGCGCGTGCCGCGCTGCCACGTAGAACGTCCGCGCCCCGGTCGCGGCCACCATCTCGTCGATCTCGGCAGGGCCGGGCGGCGCGGTCCACACGGCGAGCGCATCCGCCGGGTGAGCATCTGCGCGGTGGATGATCACCCCGCCGTCGAACGGCAGATCGCCGGGCGACACGGCCTCCGCCCACACGGCGACTCCGTCCGGCAGCGCGGCCAGCGGATCGGCAGCAGTCCGCAGGTCGACCACCTCCACCGGAATCTCGACTTCGACGGCCACCCCCGGCGTCGGGCGGCTGGCGACCCACTCAAGCTGGAGCGAGCGCCGCCCTTTATAGTCGTTGATGCGGGGGATGAGCAGCAGGTCGAACACGCCGCGCGGCAGCGTGCCATCCGTGCCGCGCCACCACGTCAGGACGCCGCTCGCCCCGCCGTCGTCCTCGACCGTCACCCGGCGGTGGTCGCGTTTGATCCCAAACAGCGCGTCGGCGGTGACGCGCAGGCGGGGGGCCATCAGGTGGATGGCCGGGTTGCCCTCCCCGAACGGCGCGAGCCGGTTCAGTTCCTCCGCTAACTCCATCGTGATGTCGCCCAGCCGGATTTCCGCGTCGACGTGCGGGCCGGGCGCGGCGCTGTGGTCCCACATCGCGCCCACCGCGTTCGACAGCCGCCGCCGGAACTGGGGGATCAGGTCCCGGTCGAGCGCGCAGCCCGCCGCGCCGGGGTGGCCGCCGTGTGTCAGCAAAATGTCATCGCAGGAGGCGATGGCGGCCCCGATGTCGACCCCGGTCACCGAGCGTGCAGACCCTCTCGCCGGTTCGCCGGGTGGGCTGGCGAGCAGAACGGCGGGCTTGCCGGTTAGCTCGACGATGCGCGCGGCGACGATCCCGATCACGCCGGGGTGCCACTTCTCGCCGTCGAGCACGACGGCGTCGAAATCCTCGCGCAGCGACGGGTCTTTGTCGATCTGGGCGAGCGCGGCGGCGGTGATCTGGTCCTGTATCTGCCTGCGCTTCGCGTTGAGGGCCTCAAGCTGCCCGGCGATCTGGCGGGCGAGGCCCCGATCCTCCGTCGTGAGCAGATCGACCGCCAGCGATGCATCCCCCAGACGGCCCAGCGCGTTCAATCGCGGCCCGACCTGAAAACCAATCGTGTCGGCGGAAAGGTTGGATGGGTCGACCTGCGCGGCGATCATCAACTCCTGTAAGCCGACGCGCTGCGGATCGCGCAGGCGGTCCATGCCAAGCTGGAGCAGGTAGCGCGTATCGCGCCTCTGAGCGGCTACGTCCGCCACGATGCCCAGCGCGACGAGGTCGAGGAAGCGCCGCTCCTCCCCCGCGCGCCCGGCCTCCGCGTAAAGGTGCTGCACCAGCTTGTAGGTGACGCCCACCCCCGGCAGGTCGCGCAAAGCGTGGCCCGGCGGGAGCCGCTGCGGGTTGACGACCGCATCCGCCGGGGGCAGTTCGGGAGGCAGGGCGTGGTGATCGGTGATCAGCATCGCCGCCCCGGCGGCGTGCGCCGCCGCCACCGCCTCGTGCTCGGAGATGCCCGTGTCACACGTCAGGACCACGTCGACGCCATCCGCCAGATAGCCGCTCAGCGCCGCCGGTTGGACGCCGTGCCCGCCCTTCATGCGGTGCGGGACGTGGAAAAGCACATCGCCACCCAGCGCCAGCAGCGCATCGACCAGCAGGGCGGTGGACGTTTGGCCGTCCACGTCGAAATCCCCCCACACCAGAATCCGCTCGCCGCGCGCTATCGCGTCGAGCAGACGGCCCGCCGCGATGTCCACGTCGGGCAGTTCGGCGGGCGGGGCGGGCGTGTAGGTGGCCGGATCGAGGTAGGCGCGGGCGGCCTCGACCTCCGTGATGCCCCGCCGGGCGAGGATCGCGGCGACGAGCGGGTGCCCGCCGACCGCCTCACGCAGCGCGGCGGATGGTTGGACGCCGTCGGGTGGAAACTGCCACGTCACAGGTCGGATTCCCTGCCAGAAACAGGCCGGATTAGATATACTCTAAACGTCATCCATCATTTATACCGCCGAATCATCCGGCCTGACCAGCAGACGCAAACCCCGCAGCCACAAGTGAGGGACCATGAGCAAAAAGACCATCCCCCAGGACCCATTCGGTGCCCGCGCTACGCTTCAAACGGCGGGCGGTGAATTTACCATTTACCGGCTCGACCGGTTAGAGGCGGCGGGCATTGGCCGCGTCGGCCAGCTTCCGTACTCGATGCGCGTCATGCTGGAGGCCGCGCTGCGCCAGCTTGACGGCTTCGAGATCACCGAGGACGACGTGCGCAACCTCGCGGCGTGGGCGCGCCCGCGCGAGCAGGAGATTCCGTACAAGCCCGCCCGCGTCATTTTGCAGGACTTCACCGGCGTGCCGAGCGTCGTCGACCTCGCCGCGCTGCGCTCCGCGGTGGCCCGGCAGGGCGGCGATCCCTCGCGCATCAACCCGCAGGTTCCCGTCGACCTCGTGATCGACCACTCCGTGCAGGTGGACCGCTTCGGATCGGCCTACGCGCTGATGTTCAATGCGGAGCGCGAGTTCGAGCGCAACCGGGAGCGCTACGAGTTCCTGCGCTGGGGGCAGGACGCGTTCGACAATTTTCAGGTCGTGCCGCCCGCGACGGGCATCGTGCACCAGGTCAATCTGGAATATCTCGCGACCGTCGTCGCGACCCGCGAGGCGGACGGCGAGATGCTGGCCTACCCGGATACGCTGGTCGGCACCGACTCGCACACCACGATGATCAACGCGCTGGGCGTCGTCGGGTGGGGTGTGGGCGGCATCGAAGCCGAGGCCGCAATGCTCGGCCAGCCGATTTACATGCTCATGCCGGTGGTGATCGGCTTCCGGATGGAGGGCGCGCTGCCGGTGGGCGCGACCGCGACC
>CAZWUX010000044.1:5899-18008 GCA_964637665.1 uncultured Anaerolineae bacterium | reverse complement strand
CGATCACAGCTTCGAGCAGCCGCCGAACTGGCCGTATCTGTACATCTTGAGTGAGACGGATGACAGCATCGCAGGGCTGGGTGAGATTGGGGCGAGCGTGTCGATCCCTCAGGCAGCGCAGGCGGACATTGCAGGGCGGCTGGCGGACCTTCCGGCGGAGATCATGTGGGTTGAAAGCTGGGATGACGTGCCCATCGAGGAGGAAGGCGGGGCGGTCCGCGAGGGGGATGGGGCGATCATCACGCTGGGGAACATCCATCCGACGGATGAGGCGGACACGGTCGAGGTTCCGAGCGGGCTGTACTGCGGCGGGCTGTGCGGCACGGGGATGACGTACGTCGTGGAGCGGCAGGGTGACGCGTGGGTGGTGACGGGGATCACCGGGCCGGTATGGATTAGTTAGACTGCGGGCAATTACCCGTTTCCATTTGCTATGATCTGGTAGGGACATATTGTAGGACCGGGCACGCCCACGTGCCCTTTTTCGATGTGGAGGCTGTTGGATGCGAGTCTTGATCACGGGCGCGAACCGGGGAATCGGGCTGGCGCTGGTGAGAGAATATCTCGATGCAGGCTGGCGCGTGTTCGCAACATGCCGAGCGCCTGACCGGGCGGATGATCTGCGGGCGTTGTGCGAGGGGGATGGCGACCGGCTGTCGATCGTGGCGCTCGACGTGGTGGATGAGGCGTCGATCCGGCGGGCGGGAGATGCGATCCGCGCGGAGACGGATGCGCTGGATGCCCTGATCAATAATGTGGGTGTGTTTCCAAAGGGGGAGCGCCCCGGTGCGCTCGATGCGGATGAGATGTTGTATGCCTTCCACGTCAATGCGATCGGGCCGGTGATGGTCGCACAGGAGATGCTCGATCCCCTGTGCGCCGCAGAGAATCCCCGCATCGTGAACGTCACCTCGCAGCTGGGATCGCTGGCGCGGAAACGGAGCGGCGGTGATTACAGCTACGCGGCGAGCAAGGCCGCGCTGAACATGCTGACGAAGGCGCTGGCCTATGATTTACGCCGGGAGGGCATCACGGTGGTGGCGATCCATCCCGGCTGGGTTCGGACGGATATGGGTGGGGCCGGGGCGACGCTCGCGCCGGAGGAGTCGGCGCGGCGCATCCGGGAGATCGTCGATGAGCTGATGCTGGATGACACGGCCCGTTATCTACAAGTCAGTGGGGATGATCTGCCCTGGTAGACGTAAGATCAGGCGTGCCGGGGCTGTCATGGTAGCGAGAGCCTGAACTGCATTTATATTCGCAGGGAGAGAGGGAGAAAAAGTAAGATGAGGAAGCCTCATGTGCTGACCGGCGCGCTCGTCGGCGGGCTGGTGATGGTTGCGCTGGCGGCGGTGTTCTTCGCGGCCAGCGCGATAGCGGGTCTGCCCATCGTGCCGTTCGACATGCTCGACTGGTCGGCGCGTAATCTACCGGGCGGGCTGGTGACGTTCGGCATCGACACGATGGTGAACACGCTGATATTACTGAACATCTCGGTGCGCCAATCCGCAAAATTAGCTGAGCAGGGCATGGCGATTGGGGGGATGATCGCGACCGGGGTCGCGGCGGGCCTCGTGCTGTTCGCCGTGCTGCGGGCGCTGAAGCGGGAGAAAGGCGTCGTGCCGGGGTTGATCCTCGGCGCGCTGATGGCGATCCCTATAGCGGCGATCGACCTGAACGTCAACGAGTCGGCGGCTGCCGGGCCTGCTGCCAGCGTGATATGGATATTGATCGTGTTTCTGGGATGGGGAGGCGTCGTCGGTTGGACCTATGAGAGGCTGATGGAACTCCCGGTGGCGAAAGGGGGAGAGGCGGAGAAAGCCCAGCCGGAGAAGGCGCCTGCAATGGAAGCGACCTCCGGCGGGATGATGACGGCCTCGCAGCTCAGCCGCCGCCAGTTTTTGATCCGGATTGGGGCGGGAACGGCGGCGGTGACGGTCGTCGGGGCGGGGGTCGCGTCAGTGCTGTCGCGGTCGACGCAGAGCATTGGGGGACAGACCGCGGAAGCGCCGTCCGGCGGCGAAGCGGCGTCAGGTGGTGAAGCGGTGGCTCCGTCGGGGGACCCGTCGCTGGGGGCGGATGCGCTGCTGAACCCGCTGCCCAACGCCGGAGCGACCCTCGAACCCGCGCCGGGCACACGTCCGGAGTACACACCGCTGGAGGACCACTACCGGATCGACATCAACACGCTGCCGCCCACGATCAATGGGGATACGTGGACACTGGCGATCACGGGGATGGTGCGTAACCCGCTCGAATTGACCATCAACGACCTCATAGCGAATTATGAGCCGGTCAACCGCTTCGTGACGCTGTCGTGCATCTCGAACCGGCTGGGCGGTGACCTGATCGGCACGACGCTGTGGACGGGCGCACGGCTGAGCGAGGTACTGGCCGACGCGCAGCCGCAGGCGGGCGCGCAGTTCGTGCGCATCTACGCGCAGGACATGTTCCACGAGACGCTGGCGCTCGACCTGCTCGACCGGGAGTCGGACCGGATCATGCTGACCTATCACTGGGATGGGCAGCCGCTCGAGCAGAAGCATGGATTCCCACTCCGCATCTACATCCCCGACCGGTATGGGATGAAGCAGCCGAAATGGATCACGGCGCTCGAACTGGTGAGCGACTACGAGGAAGGGTACTGGGTCCAGCGCGGCTGGTCGGAGGTGGCGCAGGTGCGCGTCACGTCCGTGATCGACACGGTGGCGGTCGACTCGACGGTGGATCGTGATGGGCAGACGCTCGTGCCCATCGGCGGCATCGCGTACTCCGGGGCGAAGGGCATCTCGAAGGTTGAGGTCCAAATGGATGATGGTGAGTGGACTGAAGCCGAGCTTCGGGATCCGATCTCGGATACGACGTGGGTCATCTGGCGGATCGATTGGCCGTTCGAGGAGGGGGATCACACATTCGCCGTGCGCTGCTATGATGGGGATGGGAATCTCCAGATAACGAATGATAACCCGGTCCGGCCTGACGGTGCGACGGGCATCTACTCGTACGAGGCGACGGTATAAGCCGACGGGACAGCCGGATAGAGAAACACAACAGGGGTGCAGGTCAAAGACCTGCACCCCTGCGCTTTTTCCAGGCAGGGACCTACCGCTGGATGGTGATGGATGCGATCATGGCGTCCAGCGTGTCGAGATCCGGTGTGAAGCTCGATGGAGGCTGGGCCTCAAGCTCGGCGACGAGCGTGGACAGGTACTCCGGGTAGTTCGCGGCGAAGGCGTCCCAGTCGCCGTCGGGCGGCTGGTTGCCGGTCGCGGGCAGGAGTGGGGTGGAGACAGGCAGCACCGCTGAGACCACCCACGCGCCGTCGGCGGATAGGCCCTGGTAGGTGTAGATCACGTTGTCGTTGGCGACGACGATGGGGGCCTGGCTGAAGTGGGTCAGGTAGCGCACGCCGGAGCCGCTGGCGAAATCGAGATAGGTGAAGTGTGCGTGAAACACCTGCGCGGCGTTGAAGATCGGGAAGAAGGGGATGGGATCGGGCGGCGTTTCGGGGCGGGAGGCCAGCAGGTCGTTCAGGCCGCCGATCACCCCCCCGGCGAACTCGTTCACCTGCGCGAACTCGGCGGCGGGATAGACGTAAATGGTGGGGGTGTGGATGGGATCGTCGGCGGGATAGCCCTCGAATGTGAACGTGACGTGTTCGGGGGCGCTGGCCCAGAATGGCGCGTCGCCGGCGACCTCTTCGCGCGGGACGGTTTCGGCGCGGACTTCCGTCGCCAGTGATGAGGGGTAGGTGAAGGCAATGCCCTCGTAATTGACGCCGGACATGCCGCCGGTATCAGGCGCGGCTTCGGTGGGGGGTGGGACCGGGGTATCCGCCTCGGCCTCGAAGGGCGTCACCTGGGCAAATGGATCGAGCGTCGGCACGGGAGGCGTCTCCGCTGCCGGGGACAGCAAACTACAGGCGGGCAGGGCCAACACGAGCACGGCCAGAGCCGCCACAGATATCAACCGCAGGTTGAAGAAATGAACTTGTCTCATGGGAACTCCTATTAAACAAACTGGGCTACCAGAACCAACGCTTCAACACAACCAATAATACGAGGGATTTAGCTAAAAAGAAACAAAAAAGCCCGCCTGACGGCGGGCGAAATTTTGCGAGGATGGGAATTATTTCGCGGTTAGCTCGTAGCGCCTCGGTAGATGGAGCAGCAGTGGGCAGCCGTCCGGCCCGGCGCTACAGCCGCCGCATCCCCCGGCGCTGCACGCCTCCGCGCCGCCGTCCTGCACACGCAGGCGGCCCTTCCGCACCCAGAAATCGACCATGCCCTCAAGGGCGGCAGGCTCGATTGACAAATCGTGGCTGAGGGACCGGAGGCTCAGCGGGCCTTCGGCTCGTTCGATGGCGTCTAAAACGGCGTAAAGTGGTGAAGTCATGACGTGATCCGCCCTCTGTGTGAAATTCGCTATCAGCCCAGGCCGAGCAGACGACCGCCCTGGTAGACGAGCGTCGCGACGGCCCAGGAGAGCACGAGCATAAAGGTCACGCTGAAGGCCGTCCACCTCAGGCCAAATTCCTGGCGGAGGGCGGCCATCGCCGTGACGCAGGGCGCGGTCAGCAGGACGAATACGCAGAATGCGATGGCTGAAAGTGGTGTGAAGCTGCGCTGGAGCGCGGCGCTCAAGGGGCCGCCCCGTTCCGCTGCGGGGCCGTCGCCAGCGGGCATCAGGTCGATCCCCGGCAGCAGGCTGACCGTCGCGCGCAGCGTGTCGAACGTAGCCTGAGCGAGTGACGTGCCGATGTCACGCAGGCCCGCGATGAACGAGGCTGGAGTCTCCGCTCCGGCGGTATCGTCGCCGCCGAGGTAGACGACGTTGAGGGTCGAGACGATGACCTCTTTGGCGATGAACCCGGTCACGAGAGATGAGGTAGCCTGCCAGTCGCCGAAACCGGTGGGTGTAAATACAGGCGCAACCGTCTGGCTCACGGCGGCGAGCGCGCTGTGCCCGGTGTCGGCCTCGCCGAAACGCGCGTCTGTCTTACCGACCGGGATAGAGACAAGCAGCCAGACGATGATGGACGCCAGCAGGATGAGGCTCGTCGCGTTCTGGACGAAACCCTTCGTGCGCTCCCACGTGTGCAGCATCACGCCCTTGAAGGTCGGGATGCGGTAGGGGGGCAGCTCGATGACAAACGGCATCTCCTCCTTCCGGTGGAAAAGCGCCCGCTTGAGCGCCAGCCCGACGGCCAGAGCCACCACGACGCCGAGCACGTAGAGGCCGAAGATGAGCGTCCCGGCCTTCGCGCCGAAGAAGGCTACGCCGATCGCCATATAGACCGGCAGGCGCGCGCCGCAGCTCATGAAGGGGACGAGCAGACCGGTCAGCAGGCGGTCGCGTTGATCGTCGAGCGTGCGGGTGGCGTAGATGCCGGGCACCGAGCAGCCGAAGCCGAGCAGCATGGGGATGAAGCTCTTGCCCTGAAGGCCAACGAAGCGCATGAAGCGGTCCATCAGGAGGGCGGCGCGGGCCATGTAGCCGCTGTCCTCGAGCAGGGCGATGAAGAAATACATCGCGGCCAGAACGGGGACGAAAACGAGCACGCCGCCGACCCCGGCCAGCACGCCGTCGACGAACAGGGACTCGATCCACGTGCCGCCGAGGCCCAGCAGGCCGAACAGGCCCGCCATCCAGCCCGCAACCGGGCCGTTAACCACGTAGTCGATCCAGTCGACGTAATAGGCCGACACGTTGGCCGTCATCTGGAAAACGAGCCACATCGCGACGAAGAAGATGGGAAGCCCGAACAGGGGATGCGTGATGACCCGATCGATGCGGTCGGAGCGTGTGTAGCGGTCGACCGGGGGGCGCTCGACGACGCGGCGCACCAGACCGTTAATGAACCCGTAGCGGCGATCCGTAATGAGGATGTCGGCATCGTCGCCGATGCGCCCCTCAAGGCGGTGGCGGGCGGCGCTGGCGGCGTCGATAACCCCCTCTGTGCCGCTCATGGCGGCGACGAGGGGGGTGATGTGCTCGTCGCCCTCGAGGAGCTTCAGCGCCAGCCAGCGGGACGGGTAGTGGGCGACCAGCGCGGGAATGGCCTCGACCAGCGCGGTGATCCGCTCGATTTCCTCACCCGCGTCACGACCGTAGTCGATGGTGAAAGGCCGATGATCCGCATCGCCCCCCTGTTGGAGCGTATGCGCGGCGTCCAGAAGGGCACGACGCAGCGCGTCAAGCCCGCGCCCGCTGCGGGCAACGGCGGGGACAATCGGTATGCCGCCAAGCTGGCGGGAGAGGCCAGCTACGTCAATGCTGAGACCCCGCGCCTCGGTGGCATCCATCATATTAAGGACGATGATGACGGGCAGATCCATCTCAAGAATCTGGATGGTGAGGTAGAGGTTGCGCTCAAGGTTGGCGGCGTCGACGACGGTCACGACGAGGTCGGGGTGCTCGTGGACGAGATAGTCCATCGCCACGACCTCTTCAAGGGAGTAAGCGGACAGGCTGTAGGTGCCTGGCAGGTCGATGAGCGTGCAGGCGAGGGGGCCGTCCGGCCCGTCAAGCTCGAATATGCCCTCTTTACGCTCGACGGTTTTGCCGGGCCAGTTGCCGACGTGCTGGCGCGCGCCGGTCAGAGCGTTGAAAATCGTGCTTTTACCGGTATTAGGGTTACCCGCCAGCGCGATGGTGAATTCGGCAGGCTGGGTGAGAGGAGTAAATTGGGTGGTGGTATTGGTGGTCTGGCAGCAGGCAGACATCAGCGCGTCTTTACGTCCTCGCCGCTGGCCTCGACCATGATCCGGTGGGCCATGCCGCGACCAATCGCCATGCGGGTGTCGTCTTTCACCGCGAGGATGAGGGGGCCGTGCCCGCGACTCTGCACGACGCGCAGGTTGCAGCCGGGATTCAGCCCAAGCTCGGCCAACCGTCTGCGGACCGTCCGCCCACCCGCCACGTCAACGAGGCGGATGCACTCGTTACACGGGGCCATGCTGAGCGGGAAAACGCCCGCCGGGCAGCCCGCGCAGGGGGCGGCGGATCGTTTCCGCCCGTTGTGCGGGCGCTGGTGTGAGTCGATGGTGCGGTTGGGAGTCGTGTCCACCTGGGCGGCGCTCCTGATTCAAGGTTAACCATCTTTGAGATTTAAGGTTACCCTTATAATAGCAGCTATGGTGCGCCTCATAAGTGTTGATCGTCACAATCGGGCCGGGAAGAATGTCACACGGATGACAATCTAGATTTGCAATATCGGATTTGGGCGAACGGGCAGACGGATCAGCTAAACAACGCCTGTCCGAGATAGTAGTTGATGATCTGCATGAAGGCGGGGTAGTTCATGCCGCCCTGAAGGGGAATCTGCTTGGAGTAGTAGACGGCCCCGGCGGCGTAGTCGACGACGACGGGGTACTCGTAGCTATTGGGGTGCTGGGGATGAGCCGCCCCCTCGACGGCCTGCGCGGTCATAAAGTCCACCCCGGCGACGATCGCGACCGGGAACACGATAAAGGGCAGGAACATCGAGCTGCGCCGCTGGCTCGCGTACTCCCAGCCGACGGTGCTGTAGGCGTACAGGCCGTCCAATGAGAGGAAGGGCAGCTCGGTGAAGGCGAAAAACGTGTCGAGGTTAGGGTATATCCCGGCGGAGGATTTGCCCTTCGCCCCCAGCATAAGCTGGTAGTTGCCCATCGTGATCCCCTGCTCGACGTAGAAGCCGTGCCCGCCGAGTATCCAGCGCATCCGGTCGAGGAAACCGGCGGTCCATGAGGGCATTTGAGGCTCGGCAGGGGGGGCGGACCACGTGAAGGTCTCGTCGGGTGGTGGGGCATCCTGCGGGATGACATCCGGCGGGACGATGTCCTGCCAGCTTTCGGCCTCGGCGAAGTCGGTGCCGGTGGCGATGAAGCGCGCGCTGCCGATCTCGATCTCGTCGCCCTCGTACAGCCGGTGCTCGCCCTCGATGCGCTCGCCGTTGACGAACGTGCCGTTCGTGCTGCCGAGGTCGATGATCCACAGGCCGTCGCCGCGCCGCTCGAAGCGGGCGTGATCGCGCGAGGCGCGGCGGTCGGGCAGGGTGATCAGGTTGTCCTCGCCGCGACCGATGGTCGTGATGAGAGCCGTCAGCGGGAACTCCTGGCCCTCGACCGGGCCGCCGACCCCGGAGAGGATGGGTGGATCGCCGAGCGTGGGCTGCGCGCCGGTTTCCCCGGCGGACAGCCCGACGTCGTCGCCGCGCCCGACGGGCAGAACCACGTCGTGATCGGTCTTGATCCGGTCACGCGTCTCGGCGCTGATATCGAACAGCTGGCCGTCGCGGACGCGCATAAACAGGACGGGCGTGGCCCACTCGACCCAGTTGGGCAGGAAAAACACGGCGCGCCGGGCCTCGATCAGGGCGGCGTCAACCGGCAGGCCGTCCACCAGCGCGGCATAGAACTCGCCGGAGAAAGTGATGGCGGCGCGGTCGGTGATCTCGAACTGCATACCAATCACTGCCGGGACGCCGCGCTCGACGAGCGCCGCCGCGACCCCGGCGAAGGGGTCCGCCTGGCTGGCGCGCGCGCCTTCGCAGGCGTTGAGCAGGGCGAGACGGAGGTCGGGGTAGCTGTTGAACAGCGTGCCAAGCTGGAATCCGCCAACGTGGTAGGATGTGCCGCCCTCGGACGTGAAGGCCAGCACGCTCGCCTCGCTGGTCGGGTCAAACATCCCGTGCCCGATGTAATGCCAGACATGATACGGGCGCCCGGCTCCGCGCGCCTGGCGCAGCGTGCGCTGGAGGGTGGAGAGAGAGGCGTCGTCGGTGAAGTCGACCTCGACCAGCCCGCGCGCGGTGAGGTGCCGGAGCGAGCGCTCGATCTTGGCGCGCTCGGCGTCAACATCGAGTGGGGGGAGATCGTCGGGTGAGCTGATGCTGACGAGGATACGCAGGGGCAGGTCGACGCGCATCGGGCGGGGTGGGTTGGGCAGTTCAAGGTAGCGGATGATGGGCGTCTCGTCGGAGAGGGCGAGGAAATCGCGGCCATCGTACAGGAATTCCCAGGGCAGGTCGGCCAGCTCCGGGGCGTCGGCGAGACGAAGCTGGAGGCGCAGGCCCTCCCCGGCCTGCTCGGCGTCGTGGCGGGCGCGGACGAACACGTCGCGCACGGAACCCTGCATCACGGCGTCGAAGAGGCGCTGGCCGAAGTTGACGGTCTGCTGCATGGGTTCGGGCACGCGCCCCCGGTTGACGGCCTGTCGCGGACGACCGACTTCCAGCAGGAAAATCTTCAGGTCCTTATCGTCGAACGGCAGGGAGAACAGGGCGTCGGCCTCGCCGCCGGGGCCTTCGGCCTCGACGCGGTAGCGGCCCTGCTCGGCGGGTTCGATCCGCAGGACAAAATCGCGGTAGGTTTTCCAGCCACCTTCTGATGCCATGTCAAGCCGTCTCCTCGCGGGGCAGATCGCCGTGTGCAAATTGATTATAGGTTCTGGCCCGATGGCGGCAAATCGGCGCGGCGAACCTCAACCATGCATCCCCCACACCAGGTGGGGGTTGCATGGGGAAATGGATTGAAACCTGTGGGAAAGGACCTGCGTATAGATCAATGAAATGGGGCGCGGTTCGCGCCCGAACTCAATCAAGCAATGCGCGGAGAGCGTATTTGATGGGGGGAATCTGATGGAACAAAATTACGAGATGAGCGAGCGGCAGGATCGCGGTCTGTGGGTCGGCGTCGGGCTGATCGTTGTGGGGGCGGTTTTTCTGCTCGAGCGGATGGGCATTCACCTGGCGTGGTTCCACCTGAACTGGTGGGCGCTGTTCATCCTGATCCCCGGTGGGATCATCCTGAAGAACGTTTACGATGCCTATGAGGCGAACAACCACACGCTCACGCGGACGACGCGCTCACAGATGATCATCGGCCTGCTGATGGTCGTCTTCGCGTTCTCGTCGCTGGCCGGTTTCGGGATGCACATCGCCCTGCCGATCCTGCTGATCGTGGGCGGCGCGGTGATCCTTGCGTCGGTGGCTAACCGCTAACCAGCCTGTAAACCAGATCGATACGCCACACGGTGGGGAGCGCAAGCTCCCCATTTTGCGTTCCGCGGGTCCATACCGGGCGAATTTGCGTGTACAATGAAATGTGAATATCTCGCAGCCAGAGGAGGCTCATCACGTGGACTTACAGCTTGAGAACCGGATTGCCCTGGTCGCAGCCGCCAGCAAGGGGCTGGGTTACGCAACCGCGCTTCAGCTTGCCAGAGAGGGAGCGAACGTCGCGATCTGCTCGCGTGATGAAGCGCACGTCAATGCGGCGACCGACTCCATTCAGGCCGAGACGGGCAGCCCGGTGCTGGGCGTGATCGCCGACGTGACGAAGGCGGGGGGCATCGCGCGGCTGGTGGAGAACGTCACGGGCGAGTTCGGCGGCCTCGACATCCTGATCACGAATGCGGGCGGCCCGCCCAGCGCGTCGTTCGAGGAGGTGACGGATGAGATGTGGATGGATGCCGTCGAGTTGAACCTGATGAGTTCGGTGAGGCTGATCCGCGAGGCGCTGCCCCACCTGCGGCTCTCGACGGCCCCGGCGGTGCTGACCATCACCTCATACGCCGTCAAGGAGCCGATCCCCAACCTCGTGCTGAGCAACAGCGTGCGCATGGCCGTGATCGGGCTGACGAAAACGCTGGCGTACGAACTGGGCGGGGAGGGCATCCGGTTCAACAGCATCCTGCCCGGGTGGACGGAAACGGAGCGGGTCTACGACCTGATGGAAGCGCGCGCCCAGCGCAATGAGTCGACCGTCGAGGAGGAGATAGCCAGGCAGTCGGCGGAGAGCGCGCTCAAGCGGATGGCGACCCCGCAGGAGTTCGCCAACGTGGCGACCTTCCTGTGCTCACCGGTAGCGTCGTACGTGACGGGCGTCATGCTGCCGGTCGACGGCGGGATCATCAAGGCTTCGATGTAACCCGGCCAACTGCGATTGCAATTTGCCGGTTGAGGCTGTAGATTCTGTGCGCCGCAATAAGAGCCGCGCAGAGGGAATCCGCGCATGGCCTGTTTCCTGAGGTAGATGGCGAGACGGGCCGGTTTCTACCTGCCCGAAAGTGATAAAAGATAAGCACCATGTCGAACCAACCTCATCTGGATAACACCGCCAGCGCCTACGACGATGAACGGGATGCGCTCTACGAACGCATCGAGGCGCTGGAGGCGCGCTACGCCGAACTGCACACCTTCGTCGAGGCAGCGGCGCATGACCTGAAGGCGCCGATGCAGATCATCATGGGGTACGCGATCATGCTCAACCAGATGATCGGCGATCAGCAAGGGGAGGATGTCCGGGCCGGGCTGAAGTACATCGAGAGCCATACGTACCAGGTCAACGAGATCGTGGAGAGCCTGCTGCTGCTGGCCGACGTTGCCGGGGCGGACGAAGCGCGAGAACTGGTAGATGCCCGCCTGGCTGCGGAGGCGGCAGCGGAGGATATCGAAGAGTCGGCCCAGGAGTGCTGCGCTGCTATCTTGATCGAGCCGGGCTTACCGCCGGTGATGGGCGACTCGGTGTGGTTGGAAGGAGTGTTCAGGAGCCTGATGGGGGCGGCGCTGCGCTACGCCGACCCGGATGCGCCAAGCATCGCGGTCGAAGCCGAGCCGCGCCCCGACGCGGTGTGCTACCGGTTCAGGGGTGGCAGGGCCAGCGTCGAGTCGGCGGATGGTGGTGACCTGTTCGATGCCTATACGCAGGCTGGGCCGGGCAAAGGGGTCGGGACCGGAATCAGCCTTGCGATCGCCCGGCGCATCGTCGATCATCTGGGGGGAAAGATCGGAGCCGAGCGCGAGCCGGGTGGGGGTGTCGTGTTCTGGGTGGAGCTGCCGGGAGTGGGATCGACCATGTAGTTTTTCGGGGGCTTTGCCCCCGTACCCCCAGCAGGGGCCGAGGGCCCCTACATCCCTGTAGGTTTGCAGCGCTCCGCGCCGCAAACGAGTAGAAGCCAAATTCGACGTTAGCTACTCAATAGTCGTTTCGTTCCAACCGGCGGTGAGGCGGCCTGCGGAGAGTTCTTGAAGGGCGGCCTCGAACCCGGCCCGCTCGTCCACAGGAAAGATGACCTCCAGCGTGACCTCGCCCGCAAAATCCTCGGTGGTGACTTCCCCGCTGTG
>CAZWUX010000044.1:0-5889 GCA_964637665.1 uncultured Anaerolineae bacterium | reverse complement strand
CGATCAACCGTAGAACCGGCTCGTAGGCATTGTACGGAACCACGATACGCCCGGCGATCCGCTCGACGCGCTCCGTCAGGGGCAGGGCGGCCAGCGCCTCCTGCGCCGCCTCGGTATAGGCGCGGACCAGCCCGCCCGTTCCTAACTTCGTGCCGCCGAAATAGCGCGTCACCACCAGAACGACATCCCCTAAATCCGCGCCGCGCAGCACGGCCAGCACCGGGCGCCCGGCGGTGTTGGCAGGCTCGCCGTCGTCGCTCATGCCCTCGGTGACGGATGCGCCGTATCCCGCCCGATAGGCGTAGACGTTGTGCGTCGCGTCGCTGAATTCAGCGCGGATCGCGTCGATAAAGTCCTTCGCGTCGGCGGGCGTGCGGGCCTCGCCTGCCGTCGCGATGAAGCGCGAGTTCGAGACGCGGGTCGTGACCCGCGCCGTGCGGGCAGGGATCGGATAGCGGGGGGCGGTCATGACGCCGCCCCGGCAAAATGGAAGTGAGAGGTCATCGTCCGTTAGCTCGAAGCGTCTTCGATCCGTGCGCCGTCCATGTCGACGGGCAGCACCCACGACTGGGCTTTGCATTTTGCCACCCGGCGGAAGGCCTCGACCATCGCCTCGGCAATGCGGTCGTGCCGGTCGGGGGCGAAGGCGATCATCGAGGGGCCTGCGCCGCTGATCGCGACGGCGGCGGCGCCCTGCGACAGGGCGGCGTAGAAGGCCTCATCGTAGGCGGGGATGGCTTGCTTGCGGTGCGGCTGGTGGAGGCGGTCGCACATCGCCTCGCGGAGCAGGGTAAACTTGCCTGTTTGCAGGGCGTGAACGACCAGCACGGCCCGCCCGATGTTGGACGCCGCGTCGCTCAGGGGGACCATCGTCGGCAGCGCGGCGCGCTGCTCTTTGGTCGACACGGCCACGTCGGGCAGGGTGATGACGACCTTCATGGGGGCGACGGGCACGCGCTGGCGCAGCATACCGCAGGGGCCGTAACTGCACACGACCAGCCCGCCGAGCAGCGCCGGAGAGACGTTGTCGGGGTGGCCCTCGATCTCGGTTGCCATGTCAAGCAGCTCGTCGTCGCTGAGGGGGCTGCCCAGCAGGACGTTGGCGGCGACGACCCCGCCGATGATGGCGGCGGCGCTGCTGCCGAGGCCGCTGCCCGTCGGAATCTCGTTGGTGAGCAGCATGTGCAGGCCGGGCGGCTTCTGCATCACGCGCTTATAGACGGCGAGCACGGACTGCACGACCAGGTTATGCGTGTCTCTGGGCAGGGCTGCCGCGCCGCTGCCGCGCATCTCGACGTGGAGGCTGCCGGGAGTGGTCTGAATCTCGACCGTGCTGCGCAGGCCGAGCGCCAACCCCAGACTATCGAAGCCCGGCCCCAGATTGGCCGAGGTAGCCGGGATGGATACCTTGACGCTGTTCACGTGCAACCTCCTCCCTGGCAGACCGGCATGGAAAACCGTTCCAGTTCCTGCCGCTGCCAGCGACGTGAGTCAACAAGCCGGGTGTGAAGTGGATGTTCCCCCTCCGGCTGCGATAGGATAGCAAAGCCCGCAACCGATCACAACCCCCCCGACGGAATAAATGGGCGGCCTTATGACGCATCGCCGCCCGGCAACGGCACGACGAGCGTGCCGCCATCCGATGGATGTGAGATGATCGGCAAGACAGCGTGGACAAGACGAACGATGTCTCGCGCTCTGGCGTGCGTGAATACGGTCCCCCAGACCTCACGGTAGGGGCGGCGGGCGGGATCAGCAGGCGGCGGGTCCGCGCCGGGCCACACGACGTTTGATGGCCCTATCCACACACTGACGCGGCGGATGCGATCCTGCACGCGCTGGCGGCGTTCTATGCGCTCGCGTTTATGTGATATGGTAGAGCGCTGCGCCTCAAGCAGGGCATCCTCAAGCGCCTTGAAACCCCGGAGTGAGGCGCGGGGATAGACGCCGGGCAGCAAGGCCCGCACGACGGCCACCGCCATGACCAGCGGCTCGTTGTCGCGCAGGCGCAGCGCGCCCTGTAAGGCGGTCTGCATGCCCTGCCACCAGAGCGCCCATGCCCGGTCACGCTCCATAACGGCGAGCGTCTCATCACCGGCCAGCAGCCGCGCGGCATCCTTCAGATAGCCGAGGACCAGGCTGTCGTAGACCGGCAGTTCGAGTCGCACGATAGACTCTCGATCCTCAGGCGCAAGCCGGGAAAGCTCCCGAAGCGCCCGGTGGATGCGCTGGCTGCGCGCTTCTGACACAGTGCGAACCTCCGTCCTCTCGTCTGCCGCGTGCGGAGGTCAAGAGCGGGATGTGAGTTGTCGGATGTGGGTTGTGGCGAATCTCGATCCGATTGTAGCACGTTTTCGGGCCGGGGCCTGACAGAGCGGCAGGCGCCGAAAACGCCGGGCCTGATCCCCAGGAATAGACCCGGCGCAGGTACCGCGATAACGATGTGAGAAAATCGCTAGCCGGTGATCCAGTCGGCGAGCGCGTCGAAGTCGGTCGGGAGCGTGACGGGTTGATTGTCGGACTGGAGGACGATCTCCGGGTCTTTCAAGCCGTGCCCGGTTACGATGCAGACGATGCGCTTGCCGCGAACGTCCATCTCGCCGGATTCGATGCGCTGCCTCAGCCCGGCGACGCCCGCCGCGGAGGCTGGCTCGACGAAGACGCCTTCGAGCGTGCCAAGCTGCCGCCACGCGGTGAGAATCTCCTCGTCCGTCACGGCGGTGATGTGACCGCCTGAATCGTCGAGCGCGGCGGCGGCCTCGCGCCAGCGGGCAGGGTTGCCGATGCGAATGGCGGTGGCGACCGTCTCCGGGTTTTCGACGACGGCCCCGCGCACGATGGGCGCGGCCCCGGCGGCCTGCGCGCCCAGCAGGCGGGGCAGACTCGCGGCGCTGCCACCGGCCTGATACTGGGTGAAGCCCATCCAGTAGGCGGTGATGTTGCCTGCGTTGCCGACCGGCAAACAGAGCCAGTCGGGCGCGTCGCCGAGCACGTCGACGATCTCGAACGCGCCGGTCTTCTGGCCTTCCAGCCGGTAGGGATTGACGGAGTTGACGAGCGTCACCGGGAGCCGGTCGGCGGCCTCGCGCACGAGGGCCAGCCCCTCGTCGAAGTTCCCGGCGATGTTGACGACCTCCGCGCCGTAGGCGAGCGCTCCGGCCAGCTTGCCTTTCGCGATCTTGCCCTCCGGGACGACGACGATGCAGCGCAGCCCGGCGCGGGCGGCGTAGGCGGCGGCGGAGGCCGCCGTGTTGCCCGTGCTGGCGCAGATCACAGCCTGCGCGCCGTCGTGGACGGCCTGGGTGATGGCTGCCGTCATGCCCCGATCCTTGAACGAGCCGGATGGGTTCAGGCCCTCGTATTTAAGCCAGAGATCGAAGCCGCCGCCCAGCGACTCGGCCAGCCGGGGTACAGGGATCAGGGGGGTGTTCCCTTCGAGCAGGGTGACCGGCTCGGCGTCAGGGGCGATGTCGAGAAGCGCCCGGTAGTGTGCGACGACTCCGGGCCATGCGTTGAGTTCTGTGTGTTGGTTAGCCATGTCCGCTATTGTAGCCCGGCTGGCGGGAAATGCGTAGTCAGGCGGCGGTTCTATCCCCGGCGGCGAGCGCAGGCAGGACGACGGTGAAGGTGCTGCCCTCGCCGGGGCTGCTCTCGACTTCGACGCTTCCGCCGTGCGCCTCGACGATCGTCTTGACGACGTACAATCCCTGCCCGAAGCCGCGCAGATCGACCATGCTCCCGTCTTTACGGACAGGCTCGCCCCGGTAGAACAGATCGAAGATGCGGGGCAGGTCGCTGCCGGAGATGCCGACGCCGGGGTCGGTGATTCGGATGCAGACCTCGCCGCCAGGCCGCCGGATCGTGCTGACGTGCAGCTCGCCGCCGTCCGGGCTGAAACGGCAGGCGTTGTGCAGCAGCGCGTCGAGCGCCCGGCGCATCCGGCGGGTGTCGACGGCAGCCACCGGAGGGGGATCGGCGAGATGCATGTGGGGCCTCAGCCTGGCCTCGGATAAGCTGGGCTGCCACGCGGCGATCGTCGCGGAAACGAAGGTGTTGAGGTCGATGGGGGAAAGGTCGACGTGGACATCGCCCCTGTTTTGCAGGCTGGCGAGCTCGATGCTCTCGTTGATCATGCGACTGAGGGTATCGGTCTGTTCGAGCAGGGCGCGGACGGCGCGCTCGCGGGCTGACTGGGGGACCTCCCCGCCGCCGACACGCAGCACGTCGACGTAGCCGCGAATCACGGTCAGCGGTGTGCGCAGCTCGTGGCTGATCTGCGCGATGAAGCTGTCTTTCGTGCGCTCGACGATAGCTTCCTGCGTGACATCGCGCAGGACGAGCACATCGCCGAGGTAATCGCCGTCCATCGTGCGGACGGCGGCAATCGTCACACTGATCGTGCTCGACCCGATCTCGAGCCGAACGGGCGCGGGGTCGGGTTGTTTGTCCTGGCTGACCTTCTCAAGCGCCTCCGGGAAGAAGCCGTCCCGCGTGCTGAGAAGATCGACCGCCGCCGGGTTGGCAAGGATGATGTGCCCCTCCGGGTTGCGCAGCACGACGCCGTCCGCTACGCTGCTCAGGATCGCCATCATGCGGGCGTTTTCGGCTTCCACCCGGCCCAGAACGGGCTGGACCAGCGAGGTGGAGATCAGCGCGCCGCCGACGATGGCACCCGACAGCAGCATCGCCATCAAAACGAAGAAGATCGTGTCGGAGGCCAGCACCCGCAGCGGGACGACGGCAGGGTTGGCGATCATCAGGCCCAGCACACCGCGCGGCTCGTCTTCGAGGGTAAGGGGCATGAAAGCCGCATGGAAGCGGCGCGATCCGATGTGGACGCCCACAACGTCGCTGACGCGCATGACACCCGGCTGGTATAACTGGAGCGCCTGCTCGTACGTGCCGGGCAGCAGAATCGGCAGGTTGGGCGGGATCGCACGAAGCTCAGGGCCGGACTGGCTCACAATCGGCGCGGCGGGTGCGTTGTAGAGGAGAATGTGGGTTCGCGTTTCCTCCGCCACAGTGGCGATGACACCTTCGAT
Source organism: uncultured Anaerolineae bacterium (assembly GCA_964637665.1). Classification (GTDB taxonomy): domain Bacteria; phylum Chloroflexota; class Anaerolineae; order Aggregatilineales; family UBA3940; genus CAZWUX01. The sequence continues at coordinate 847 of CAZWUX010000044.1, read as the reverse complement.
GGGAATCTCCGCGCCGAGGACTGCGCCGGTCGGCTCCTCAGCCGGGTCGGTGGCAGGGACGGGGGATCGCAAGATCAGCATTGGGCCGAGATCGGAAGCGGCGATGAAGATATCGCCCACCGCCGAGTCGTCCGGCTGGCGCGCCGCCGCCTGGGAGCTAACATCGGTGATGGCACCCACTGCGCTGTCGGAGCATGGCTGCCCGGTGGAGCAGGCGAGGACGTTCCCATCCGCATCGGCGAGATACACGATGGTTGCCGGGGTACTCGCCATAATCGCCCCCATCGCATCCTCAAGCGCGGGTATCTCGCTCGAGTCGTCGAGGGCAGCCATGACGAGGGGATCGTCGGCAAGCTCGCGCAGGCGGATGCGGGTGGCGGTGTGCTGAACGTCGAGGGCGCGGTGTACGGCGTCATCGGCCTGGAGAAGATGGCGTGTTACCTGCCGGGCGTAGGCTATCGCCGCGATGCGCAGGCCGATCACCCCTGCCATGAGGATCAACAGGACAACCATCAGGCGGATGAACGGCACAAAAGCCCGGTACTGAAGCGTGCCGGGCTCGATGCTGGGGGGACTATTCCACAGGTTAGCCAGCCTCTGAAAGAATGTGTAACGCACCGGAGGCAAAGGCGGCTCGCCCGGAGGCGGTAGAGTATCCATTTTTACGGCAAATTTCGATCGCAGTCCTCAGAGCCAGATAAGGGCGACGTTATCCCATTCTGGCTTTTCGTTTTTCGATGATGGCCTCGACCATGCTGAGCAGCTCCTCCATCGGGGGAAGCGGCTTGTAGATAACCGCGTCGGCGTCGCTGACGGTGCGGTATTCCACTTCGTCCGGCGAGCCGAG
>CAZWUX010000043.1:5593-18099 GCA_964637665.1 uncultured Anaerolineae bacterium | reverse complement strand
GCCCCGCCGAGCAGCCCCACCAGCCGGATCACCTCTTTCGGGTCGAACCGCAGGACGCGCAGCGCGAGCGGCACCGACGGATCGGGGTTATCCGGGCTGACGACGAGCCACTGCGCGACGAGCACCGCCGCCACGAACGCGACGTATACGGCGATGCCCCCCGTGCGCGGGATGCGCCCCTGATGCCGCCTCCTCCCACCCGGCTCCGCGACGAGGCCCAGCCGCTCCCCCAGCCAGCCGGAGACGGGCGTCAGGCCCAGCGCGAGGCCGAACGCGACCGCGAAGACGATCCCGAAGGCGAGGTAGGGCGGGCTATCCGGTCCCAAACTGGCGATCCCCCGCGTCGCCCAATCCGGGCACGATGAACGCATTGTCATTCAGGTGATCGTCGACCGCCGCCACGTGGATCGGCACGTCCGGGTGCGCATCACGCATCGCCTTGATGCCCTCCGGCGCGGCGATCAGCCCGACGAACTTGATCCGCCGCGCCCCCCACTTTTTGAGCAGCGTGGTCGTCGCGACCGCCGATCCGCCCGTCGCCAGCATCGGATCGAGGATCAGGCAGACCTGCACGCGCGGCTCGATGGGCAGTTTGTTGTAATACTGCACCGGGCGCATCGTCTTCTCGTCCCGGTACAGGCCGATGTGCCACACCTCCGACGACGGCATCATCTCCCACACGCCGTTGACCATGCCCAGCCCGGCCCGCAGGATCGGCACGAGGCCGATGGCCTCACGCAGCTCCGCGCCCTCCGCCGGGCCGAGCGGCGTCTGGACCGTCTTCGCGGCGAGCACGAGGTCACGCGTCGCCTCATAGCAGAGCAGGATCGCCAGCTCCCGGACGAGTTCCCGGAACTGGGTGGAATTCGTTTCGGAGTTTCGGAGCAGCGTCAGCTTGTGCCGGACGAGCGGGTGTTCGGAGACGTACACGCCCTCCATCAGGGCCTCCTTAAAACACTTGGACAGGGGGGTGGCGGGTCAGCGCCCAGACTGTATCACCGGGTGGTGCGGGCCGCAAAGCGCCGGGGCGATCAGAGGACCGTCGCCTCGCCCACGCTGACGGTGTGTACGGCTCCTGCATCATCACGCAGCACCAGCCCCCCCGCATCGTCGAGGTCTTCCGCCACGCCCTCGATCGTGTCGTTCGATGTCTCGATGCGCACCCGCTGGCCGAGCGTCACACAGCGCTCACGCCACGCGCCGATCAGCGCCGCGCCATCCGCCACCTGCCCGTTCCACACGTTCAGCCGCCCCATGATCGCCGCCAGCAGCGTCGCACGGTCGAAGTCGCGCCCTGCCGCCTGTTTGAGGCTGATCGCCGTCTCGTGGAGCGGGTCGGGCGGCTCGAACGTCTGGCTGACGTTCAGCCCCAGCCCGACGATGACGTGCCCCAGCCTCCCCCCGATGATGGCGCTCTCCGGCAGCAGCCCGGCCAGTTTGAGCCCGGCGATCTGGAGATCGTTCGGCCACTTGACGCCGATCTCGACCTCCGCCGTCGCCTCGCACGCCTCGGCGGCGGCCAGCCCGGTCGCCATGACGAGTCGATAGGCCTGCGATGCGGGTATCGACGGTCGGAACAAAATCGAGACGAGCAGCGCTGTGCCGGGCGGCGCGACCCACGCCCGGCCCATCCGGCCCCGGCCCGCGGTCTGCTCATCCGCCACGACGAGCGTGCCCGCCGGGAAGTGGTCTCTGGCGAGCTGGCGGGCGATGTCATTCGTCGATCCGGTTTGCTCGTGGAAAATGATGTTGCGCCCGAAGGGGCCGCTCTCGACCGCGCCCAGCGCGCCCCAGATGCGTCGTTTGGAGAGTGGAGTCATGAACCGTCCAGTCGGCTATCAGTGGATTGGGTGATGTGGGACCCTGCGCTCGCCGCCGCAGCCCTCACGCTGCATCTTCGCGTGGGCCGCTTTTGTCACCTTTTTCTTTTGCGTCCGAGCAGACCGGCCTTCAGACCGGCTCATCAGGGTGCGACGAAGATCAGGTTGCTGAAAGTTCAGCCGCGCCGCCTACTCTCGTACTGGATGTATACCCGGCCCGCCGGAAAGAACATCGACCCCAGGCCCCCCGACCCTTGCCCCGCGCACAATCGCCCGGTACACGATCCGAGCTTTTAATTCTCCAATTGTCAGATAACTGAAAACGAGCGAACTGACCGACTGAGAGACTGATAGACTGATCGACTACTAAGGCACCACGAAGATCGGGTTGCTGAAAATCCAGCCGCGCTGCTTACCCTCGTACTGGATGTACACCTCGACGCGGTACACACCCGGCTCATTGGCGATATACGTGCGGTGCGTGCCCTCCGTCTCGCGCATCACCTGCTTGCCGTCCTTGATCAGGCGCATGTCCGCCACCTGCGGCACGACCATCTGAAGCGTCACGCCGTGCCCCAGCCGGATCCAACCGCCCATCACCGTGTTGAAGTTGTGTCCCTGCGCCGAGAAGCGGAATCCACGCGTCGGCGCGGGCAGGTCATACCCCACGAAGCAGCGCCCATCACGCAGCGCGTGCAGCACGATCTGGCGGTCATCGTCGAGCACACCCGTCATCTGGCGCGGCGTGAGGATGTGTGTATTGACGCACCGGAACAAATAATCATACGGGAAGATCGTCCGCTCGATGGGTCCGAGCGAGTAGGACGTTCCGTGCGCATCGGCTCCGCCGATGACGCGCACCCGCTTCCCCTCCGCCAGCAGGCGATCCCACAATTGCAGCGTCTCCGGGAACGGCCCACTGATGACCTTTTCAGGGTTGAAAGCGGCCCTCACCCCCGCCACCCTGCCCGTCAGCGTGCTCTTGAACTCACTCATGTAGTTCCACAGCTCGATGCCCGTGTACGCCTCGATGTCCCAGTCCACCCACGGATACGCCCCCTCTCCGAACGCCGGGGCCGCCCGCTCGACCGGGTGCGCGAGGTAACAGATGCCCTCGCTGGCGTTCACCTCATCGATCAACCTCTGCGGGTTGGGCGCATACTCGGCCAACTCGCGCTCCGCCCCATACACCAGCAGGTGATTGGCCTGCGGACTGCGACGCGGATCGTGTATTTCCTCCCCCACGAGCAGCAGCACCGACTCGCCGGGCCGCGCGCTGTAAACGCCCTCCACGCCATCCACCCACACGTTGTGGTCCGTGACGATCACGAAGTCCAACCCCGCCCGGATCGCCGCCTCCGCGATCTCGGCGTGGGTGCGCTCGCCATCCGAGTACGGCGTGTGCATGTGCATGTTTCCGGCGTATTCGTGTACTGCGTTCATAGGTATCGTCGCTGTGGGTGGTGGGTGTCAGAAAAGGCTGAGCTGCGCATCGCCCCCTGAGCCGAGCGGAGTCGGGGGCAGCAGATCGTGTTCGGCCAGCCAGTCGGGGTCAGGGCCGCGCCAGCCCACCGCATCGAAGTCGACACGCCCCCGCGCGTCGAACGCGACCCCCTCCATTTCCAGCAGGGCGCGCTGTTTTTCGGCCCCCGCGCTGCCTTTCGGCAGGCTGATCCCACCCTGACTGTTGATCACGCGCTGCCAGGGCACGCCCTCCGGCGAATCGCGCATCGCCGCCCCGACCCAGCGGGCCTTCACGCCGTCGTACTCCGGCGGCTCGACGCCTTCCGGCGGCGGGATCATCGACGCGATCTGCCCGTACGTGCTGACACGCCCCGCCGGGATTTCCCGCACGATGGCCCATACAATTTTGTTAAAAGTTTCGGGATCGGGTGGCCGGTACATAATCCACAATCTACTTTGGGTTGGCCCGCGTTGTCAAGCGACCGGGATTGATTATATACTGGCGAGGTAGCGATGCGAGAATCACAGCGCGCCGGGTGCCGGACAGGGACGCCCGGCCCGTTGAGTTCGCATCACTAAACCCCCACCGGCCTTCGGCCACCTCCCCCGTAGAGAATGGCAAAGCCATTCTCACAAGGAGAAACGCAAAGCGTTTCTCCACAGCAAGAGGGGAGGAAATCTGAGCGAAGCGAAGATGGAGGGGGTTCTCGCAAAGGATAACGAAACATTCTGCAAGGCTCCATTGAGTTCGCAAAGCGAACGGCTTGCAAGCAAGCATCAGTCAAAAACCGAAGTTTTTTGCATACTTGGCACTTTTTAACTTGACACTCTGCACTTTCAACTAGGCACTTGGCACTAACTATCGTACACCCTGAGGATTAACGGTCGCAGCGAATTCCATGTCAACTCGAATCACCAACCGCGAAGTTGCCCGCATTTTTGCTACGGTCGCCGACCTGCTCCAGCTCAAAGGCGAGAACATCCACCGCGTGCTGGCCTACCGCCACGCCGCCGAGACGGTGGCCGATCTGCCCCGCGATCTCTACGCCGTGCGCGATGAAGGCACGCTGACCGATCTCCCCTACATCGGCGCGACGCTCGCCGAGAAGATCGAGGAGCTGCTGGAGACCGGCGAGCTTGACTTCTTCAACCGTCTGGCCGAGGAGGTGCCCATCGGCCTCGTCGAGGTGATGGACGTGCCCGGCATGGGGCCGAAGCGCGCCGCCCAATTCTGGCAGGAACTGGGCATCACGAGCATCGACGCATTACGCGAGGCCGCCGAGGCGGGCAAACTGCGCGAGCTGCCCGGCATGGGCGAAAAGTCTGAGGCGAACATCCTGCAGGGGATCGAGCTGCTCTCTCGCCGCACCGATCGCCTGCTGCTCGGCGACGCGCTCCCCCTGGCGACGGGCCTGCTCGACCGTCTGCTGGAGGCGACGGGCGAGACGCAGGGCGAGGTGGCCGGATCGCTCCGGCGGCGGCGCCCGACCATCGGCGATGTCGACCTGCTCATCGCCAGCGAGAACCCCGAGCCGATCATGGACGCCTTCGCCGGGATGCCGGAGGTCGCCAGCATACACGGCAAGGGATCGACCAAAACGTCCGTCGAGCTTCACTCCGGCCAGCAGGTCGACCTGCGCGTGCTGCCCCCTGATCGCTGGGGCACGCTGCTCGTCTACTTCACCGGCAGCGCTGATCACAACGTCCACCTGCGCGAGCTGGCCCTGAAGCAGGGCCTCTCCCTGAACGAGCACGCCTTCACCCCCGTCGCGGGCGACGGCCCGGAGATTCTGTGCGCGACCGAGGAGGCGGTCTACGCGCAGCTTGGCATGGCGTGGATTCCGCCCGAACTGCGCGAGGACACGGGTGAGATCGAGGCCGCGCTGGCGGGCACGCTTCCCGACCTCATCACGCTGGACGATATGCGCGGCGATTTGCAATGCCACACGACGTGGTCGGACGGCAAAACGACCGTGCTGGAGATGGCGCAGGCCGCGCAGGCCCTCGGCTACGACTACCTGCTGATCACCGATCACAGTCACGGGCTGGGCATCGTGCAGGGCCTCACGCTGGACGATATCGACGGGCAGCGCGCCGAGATCGACGCCGCCAACGAGGCGCTGGCCGGGCAGATCACCGTGCTGCACGGCGTCGAGGTCGAGATCAAGGCCGACGGCGCGCTCGACTATAACGACGAGACGCTCGCCAAATTCGACATCGTGCAGGCGTCCCTGCACGTCAGTCTGCGCCAGCCCCGCGAGCAGGTGACGGCCCGCATGGTAAACGCCATCCGCAATCCCTACGTCCGCATCATCGGCCACCCGCGCGGACTGCTGCTCGGCGAGCGCGAGCCTGCCGACCTCGACATGGACGCCGTGTTCGAGGCCGCCCGCGAGCACGACGTGGCGCTGGAGATCAACGCCAACCCCCACCGCCTCGACCTCGACGGGCCGCACGCCCGCCGCGCGGTCGAATTGGGCGTCAAGCTGACGATCAGCACGGACGCCCACCGCCCCGCCGAGTTCCACAATATGCCCTACGGCGTCGCGACCGCCCGCCGGGGCTGGGTGACGGCGTCCAGCGTCGTCAATACGTGGCCGCTTCAGGACGTGCTGGCCTGGGCGAAAGGACGGCGCTAGACGATGCGGGGCCGCACCGGCAACACGGCGGTTTTTAAGAAGGCGTTCAAGGGGCTGGACCTCCACGCCCTGAACATGCTGCGCCGCGTCGCCGAGCGCGTGTCCTACCCCGCCCGCACGGTGTTATGCCGGGAGGGCGAGCCTGCCGACACGTTCTACCTGATCACGACCGGGCGCGTCGCCATCACGCGCGACATCGCCGGGACGGACGAGCAGTTCGTGATGGGCTACCTCGGCCCCGGCCAGTATTTCGGCGAGATGGCCGTCATCACCGAGGAGCCGCGCGCCGCGACGATCACCACCGTGACGGATGTCGAGGCGCTGGAAATCTCGAAGGAGCACTTCGAGCGCATCTTCAAGGCCAGCCCGGCGATGGCCCGCAGCATCCTCGACACGCTGATCGCCATCGTCCGCGAGACGGACCGCCGCGCCATCGAGGACCTTGAGCGCCGCGTCCGCGAGATTTCTCAGGCCTACGACGAGCTTGAGGAGGCGCAGGCCGACCGCATCCAGAAGGCCGCCTTAGAGGCCCAGTTTCAGGTCGCCGCCCGCGCCCAGCGCAGCCTGCTTCCCGACGAGCTGCCGCGGGTGCGCGGCTTCGAGTTCGCCGCCTACTTCGAACCGGCCCGCCTCGTCAGCGGCGATTTTTACGACGTGCGGCGGCTGCCCGACGGGCGCGTCTCCGTCCTGCTGGCCGACGTGTCCGACAAGGGCGCGCACGCCGCGCTGTTTATGGCCGTCGCCCGCACTCTGTTCCTGACCGAGGCCCGCTACCACATCGAGCCGCGCACCGTCATGCACGCCGTCCATCGCGGCCTGATCGAGTCGTCCGCCTACGAGATGTTCGTGACGGCCATCTACGGCGTGCTCGACCCCGTGACGGGCGAGTTCACCTACGTGCGCGGCGGCCACGAGGAGCCGCTGTACGTCCCCCGTAACGGGGAATACGAGTTCCTGAGCGGGCCGGGGCGCTTTCTCGGCCTCTGGCCCGATCCGCCCCCCGCCTTCGAGGAGCGGCAGGTTTCCCTGCGCCTCGGCGATGTGCTTGTGCTCTACAGCGATGGTGTGACCGACATGCGCAACGGCGCAGGCGAGTTTTTCGGGCGTGAGTCCGTCGCGCGGCTCGTCAGCACCCTGCGGACCTACGACGCCGAGCGGCTGGCGAACAGCATTTACCACGTCGTGCGCCAGCATCGCGGGCCGGGTGAGTCGTTTGACGATTTCACCCTGCTGGTGATTAAGGTAGTATAGAGCCGGGCCGCGCGCCCGTATCGCAGATGAGGATCATCTGAGTTAAGAGAGATGAAACCCCCTTCGTCCGACCCTTCGGGTCGTCCACCTCCCCCGTAGAGAATGGCGAAGCCATTCTCACAAGGAGAAAGCTTCGCTTTCTCCACAGCAAGCGGGGAGGAAAATCGAGCGAAGCGAGATTTGGAGGGGGTCCTAAGCCGATTTACCCGTTCAGATTGAGAAATCATGGCCGATAAGCCACCTTTCGACGAGTATCCAGACGAGCGCCCGCCGCGACGCAATCTGCTGCGCGGACGCCGCGCCGGGGAATCCCCACCCCCCGCGCCCGGCCCCGAACCCACCCGCCGGGCGCGGCGCGTGCCGCCGCCTGCTGCTGAACCGACCCAGCCCCGCAGGCGGCCTCCCTCGCTCCCGCCGGAACCACCCGACGACGAGCCGCGCGGTCAGGGGCTTGTCGTCCCCTGGTGGGCCTTCGTGATCGTGATCCTCGTCGTCGCCGCCGTCACCTGCGGCATGTGGTACCTCGTCCTCTCGAACCGGGGGGATGCCGCCGCCGCGTCTGCCGGGCCGTCGCCGACACCCATCTTCCTCGTGATCACCGCCACGCCGACGCTCGGCGCGCCCGGCGAGGCTGGCCCCAACGAGACGCCCATCGGAGTGACCGCCGCCCCGACCGGGGAGCCGACCGTCACCCCGACCGCCGCCGAACCGACCGCCGTGCCCGTCGAGATCGGCGGCCAGATCGTCGTGATCGGCACCGAGGGGGCCGGGTTGGCCATCCGGCAGGGGCCGGGCGTCGATTTCGCCTACCTGTTCGTCGCCGACGACGGCGACGTGTTCAACGTGCAGGACGGCCCCGCCTCCGCCGACGGCTACGACTGGTGGTACATCGTCGACCCGGCGGACGAGGATCGCGCCGGATGGGCCGTCTCAGACTACATGGAAGCAGCAGTCGACGCTCCGTAATCAGCCGGGCCGCCGCTTGCGCCTGCGTTTTTCCGCTCGCCGCATTTCTAGTCGTTATGGGGGATCATCCGCGTGTTTATCGGCAAAACGTTGAAAGGGCGCTATCGTATTTATGACCGCCTCGGCGCGGGCGGCGCGGCGACTGTGTTTCTGGGCCGCGATCACGAAACCGGGCAGATGGTCATCGTCAAGATCATGCACGAGCACCTCGTCGACGACCAGTTCATCGGGCGTTTCGAGCGCGAGATCGACCTGCTCCAGCATCTCGACACCCCGCACGTGATCCGCCTGTACGACTGGGCGCTGCGCGAGGTCGACCCGGAGATCGGGCACTCCCTGAGCTACATCGTCGCGGAGTTCGTCGAGGGCCACACGCTGGCCGACATCATCGACACGCGCGGCAAGTTCGGTGAGCCGGACGCGCTGGGCACTGCCCGGCAGGTCGCGCTCGGCCTCTCCGAGATTCACCAGCGGGGCATCGTCCACCGCGACGTGAAATCCCAGAACATCATGGTCACCCCCCGCGACGAGGTCAAGCTGATCGACTTCGGCATCGCCAAAGGGCAGAACCACGCCACCCTGACCGGCGCGTCCCACTTCGCCGGAACGCTCTACTACGCTCCCCCGGAGCAGGTGCTCAACGCCTATTCCGTCGACCACAGGGCGGACATCTACGCGCTGGGCGTCATTCTCTACGAGATGCTCACCGCCCGCCTGCCCGTCATGGATCGCGATATCGGCACGGTCGCCTCGCGCGTCATCGCCGGGCGTCTCGACCCCATCACCGGCGTCTCGAATCCCGTCGAGGCGCTTGTCAGCGACATGCTCGCCCGCAACGTGGTGGACCGCATCAGCTCCGCCGACGAGGTGATCGCGCGCATCGACGACATCGTGGGCACCGCCCGTCCCCAGCTCCTTCACCGCCCCACGACGACGACCGCCGCCGTCAAAATGCCCCGCGTCGACATCGAGCAGCCCGCTGTCCCCGCCAGCCGTCCCGACTTCGTGCTCACCACCCAGCAGGGCGAGCAGCTTCACCTCGAACTGCCTGAGACCGTCATCGGGCGCAGCCACCCCCGCCACGCCGTCAAGCCCGATATCGACCTCGTGGAGCACGAGATCGAAAACGCCCGCACCGTCTCCCGCCGCCACTGCCGCATTTTTCGCCAGGAGGACGGGCGCTACTACATCGAGGACCTCGGCAGCATGAACGGCACCGCCGTCAACGGCAGGCTGCTTGAGGCGAGCGATCCGAGAGGTTTGGAACCGGGGGATCGCATTGCCGTCGGCCATGTGCTTCTGCGCTTCGAGCGAGCGAATCGGTCCGGGTAAAACGGTCGGCCCGCCTGCGAACGCACACAGGTAACCGGCCTACAGACATTTCATCGGCCCCCGCCGTATCTACGGAACCATATCGCCCCCTCATCCGTATAATTTACCGGGTGAGGGGGGTTGTGCTTTTTAACGGTCGTGTCAGTGCAAAATCGGAATTACCGGTACAGGAGCGAAAAAGTGGCTGATAAATCGCGTTTGTCTGCATCGAAGCCGCCGCTGTGGGCTTTCTTCGCCGCGTCCTTCGGCTGGTCGTGGCTGTTCTGGCTGATCGCCATCCTGCTGAAGCTCGACGTGAACTCCGGCGGGGGGACCATCCTAATGCTCGTCGGCCTGCTCGGCCCGATGGTCGCCGGGATCACCTTCACCTATCTGACCTACGGCAGGGAAGGTCGGCGCGACTACTGGGCGCGCCTCGCCGGTTTTGGCCGGATCAGCCTGCCCTGGTATCTCATTATCTTCCTGCTCGTCCCCTTCCTGAACGTCATCGCCGCGCTGGTCGACGTGCTCATGGGCGGGACCGGTGCGACGTGGGGCGAGGCCGCCCTGAATTTCCTGTCCGAACCCCTGACCATCTTCACGCTGTTCGTGTTCGCCGCCCTCGCCCCGTTCATCGAGGAGCTTGGCTGGCGCGGCTACGCCCTCGACCGCCTTCAGGCGAAGCGGAGCGCGCTGACCGCCTCCCTGATCCTCGGCGCGATCTGGTCCCTGTGGCATCTGCCCCTGTTCTTCGTCTCCGGGACGTACCAGCAGGGGCTTGGCGTCGGCACCTGGGATTTCTGGCTGTTCATGGTCGGGATCGTCCCGCTGGCGGTCATGTTCACGTGGATTTACAACCACACGCGCCGCGCCACGCTGGCCGCCATCCTGTTCCACGCGATGATCAACTTCACCGGGGAGATCATCGCCGTCACCCCCCGCGCCGATACCATCCTGATCGGGCTCTGGTTCGTCGCGGCGGTGGTCGTGACCGTCATCTGGGGGCCGAAATCGCTCGCCGGGAGAGGTAGGCCGCAGCCCACCGGGCCTGAGCTTCCCCGCGCCGCCTCCGCCCCCGGACGGTAGCAGGCAGGGCAACCGGCTTCTTCATAGGCTGATGGGATCGATTCACCAGAAAACCAGCGCCCCCAAAAGGGTACCCCCTTCGCAAAGGGGGGACGGATGAGCCGCAGGCTCACAGGGGGGTTCTCGCTAAACAGAGCAACACTCATATAGAACGCGCAGCATCCCCGCCGGACCCTTCTGATCCACCCCGGCGGGGGGATTTTTTTCTTTCCCCGCCCCGAATCCGCCGGATTCAAACGGTATTACAACCGGTTTGCAAGCCCAAATTTAAAAAAAGCTGTACCATCGATAACAGGAGGCGCAGGCGCGTCCGCTTGCGTGGCGTGTTTGGCGCTTACAGCGCATTGATTATTTTATGGTGGAGGGAGCTATGAACAGGACAGGGAAAATCCTCCGGGGGGCCGGGTTGCTGGTGGTCATCATGGCGCTGGCCGTCGTGCTCGTGCCTGCCGCCAGCGCGCAGAGCGGCGGCCTCGGAGAGATCGTCGACAACGTGAACGCAGAGCGGGCCGCGCGGGGTCTCCCCCCGGTTAGCTGGGACGGCGCGCTCGCCGCAGCCGCCCAGGACCAGAGCAACGACATGGCGAACGGGCAGTACGTCGGCCACACCGGGATGGACGGCTCGTCGTTCTTCGACCGGGCCGCCCGGTACGGCTACGTGATGAACGCGGGCGCGGAGAACGTGGTCGTCCGCCCGGATCAGAGTTCCTATGAGGCCTTCCAGCAGTGGATGAACAGCGCGCCTCACATGGAGAACATCGTCAACGGCGTCTATCAGGACATCGGCATCGGCGTCAAGGAAGAGAACGGCTACTACTACTTCACGATGGTGCTTGGCAGGCCGATCGACGGCCTCCCGCTGGCGAACGACGATACGCTTCAGTACCCGCCGCCGGAGCTTGCCCCGGACGGCTACCCTGAAGGTCCGGCCACACCGCCGCCCACGTCGCTGCCCTTCTGGCCCGGCGATGCCCGGCTCAACGTCAACCCCGGCGCGCCTGTCACCGTGTACTGCAACGAGCGCGGCGGCGTCTCCGTGCTGCTCATCGACCAGAACACGTCGGAGGGCATCCCCGTGATCGAGGTCGGCCCGACCGATGTCGGGACCGCGCTCGCGCAGGCCACCTCGACCGGCCAGCACGTCAAGATCGCCGAAGCGGGTGCCGTCAGCCTGTGGGCGCTGTGGACCTACGAGCTTCAGGTCCACGCCCCCGTAACGACCGACCCCGGCGTGATCTACGACTACATCTTCGACGCCGACACCTGCGGCACGCCGCTCGCGGTAGCGCCCGCGCCGACGCCCGTGCCTCCCCCGCCGGAACCGGTGCCGGGGGCCAGCGTGCCGCCCGCAGGCAGCACCGCGTCGGCGGCGCCCGGCGTTCACATCGTCCAGCCGGGTGAGAATCTGTACCGCATCGGGCTGCGCTACGGCGTCAGCTACATGGATCTGGCGACCGCCAACGGCATCAGCAACCCGAACACGATCTACGCCGGGCAGCAGCTCATCATTCCCACGAACGCCATCTACGGCAAGCGGCGCGCGCCACAGGCCGCCGCAGAAAGCGGCATGTCTGCGGTGCGGGGCCGCGCGCTGACGACGCGCACATACGTCGTCCAGCCGGGCGAAAATCTGTTCCGCATCGCGCTCCGCTACGGGACCACCGTCGCGCAGATCGCCGCCGTCAACGATCTCGCCAGCGCCGGGCAGGTGTTCGCCGGGCAGTCACTCGTCATCCCCAACTGATCCATATCCGCGAATAACGGACAGGCCCGCACCCATCGAGGCGCGGGCCTGTTTTTTGTAGAGGGGTTCCCGCCAGAGAAAACCAGAACAGGGTGATGAACCGCTCTGCCGCCGATGCAAAGGGACAGGCGCGGCGCGACGGTCGCCCCTGCGTGGGGTTGATGCGCTCAACGGGCGGTCTCCTTCCCCGTGAGTCACCACCAATAATCGCACCCACACCGAACT
>CAZWUX010000043.1:0-5583 GCA_964637665.1 uncultured Anaerolineae bacterium | reverse complement strand
GAGTTGGCAGAGCCAACTCCCAGTTGAACAGGGCAACGCCCTGTTCATACGTCGCTCCGGCGTGGGGGCGATGCTAGAAAAACGCGCAGTGTTTTTCACTGGGAGAATGGCTATGCCATTCTCCACGCTCAACGGGCGGTCTCCTTCCCCGTGAGTCACCACCGATAATCGCACCCACACCGAACTGGCTCCGCCGATCTCGCGTCACTTCTCCCCTCTCCAGCCATGGAGAGGGGCCGGGGGAGAGGTCTTCGCCCGGCGAGATAGAGACTCGGTAAACATGAGAACAGCGCAGCCGTTCTCCCAGTCAAAACGGCCCCGCCGTTTTGTACATCGCCCCCCGGCTACCTGACCCTTGCCCGACGCACATCCCCTCGACTCACCCGCCCAGAGCTTTTCATTCCCAAACCGTCCAACTGGTAACTCGAAACTCGTAACTGCAAGCTTGCGAAGCAAGCCCTGATAGCGAGCGCAGCGAGCGTACTGACAACTCCTACAAAAACAACAGCGCCGATCCCGCCACCGCCACGACCGTGCCCCCCACCGCCCGCAGACCGATGCGCTCGTCGAACAGAATCCGCCCCACCGGCAGCAGGATGATCGGCGCGAGGCTCATCAGCGTTGACGCGATCCCGATGGGCGCTTTCTGCACCGCGATGAGCGACAGCCACACGCCGAGAAACGGCCCGAACACCGCTCCCCCGGTGATGGCAAGCAGCGCGCGCGGATGCGCCCGCAGCGCCTCGACGCTGGGCCGGACCTGCCTCCGCGCCAGCGTGATCGCCCATATCAACGTCGTCGCCACGATCAGCCGCATCATCGAGCCGGACAGCGCCGGATAATCGCCCGCCAGCCCCAGCTTGGAGAACAGCAGTCCGCCTGCCTGTCCCAGCGCCCCGCCCAGCCCGAACAGCAGGCCCGCCCCAAAGCGCTCCGGGCGCGGCTGCTCCTCACGATTCCCGTTGCGCGGGCGGTCCGTCACCACGAGCGCGATCCCGCTCACCGCCAGCGCGATCCCCGCCAGCTCGATCGAGGACAGCCTCTCTCCGAGGAAAACCCAGCCCAGCAGCACGCTGATCACGGGTACGAGCGCCATCATCAGCATCGACAGCCTCGGCCCCACCAGCACGAACGCCTGAAACAGCAGACTGTCGCCCACCACGAAGCCGATCGCCCCCGACAGGCCCATGAACCCCCAGCGGTCCAGCCCCGCCCCCACCCGAACCAGCGTGCCCAGCGTGGCGAGGTGCATCAGCGCCACGAACACGACCGCCAGCGCCAGCCGCGTCCGGTTGACGATCACCGAACCAACCTGCCTCCCGGACAGCGTGAAAAATACCGATGTCGCGCTCCAGCAGGACGACGTGCCCAGCGCCGCGATCTGCCCCAGAAATTCCGCCATCTCGCCTCTCAGCTTTTATTCGTTCTAACAGCAGCAATTTTGAAACAGTGAAAACCCGGCTGGCCTCTACGCCGCCTCACTGACCGGCTTGCTCCCCCGCCGGTTGACGATGAACACCCCCGCCAGCGCCACCGCCCCACCGATCAGCGAGAGCTGCGCGGGAATCTCGCCCAGCCACGCCCACGCGATCAACACGGCCAGCACCGGAACCATGTACAGGAAGCTCGTGATGATCGAGGTCGGCGTGCGCGACAGCGCGTACGCCAGCGTGACGTACGCCAGCGCCGCCGGGAAGATGCCGAGGTACACGATGGACAGCGTCGCGCCGAGCGGGGCCGTCAGGATCGCCTTCGGCAGCCCCGGCAGGAACACGAGCATGAAAAACGTGCCCGCCCAGATCGCATACGTCGTGAACTGGAACGCGCTGTAACGACTCAGCAGCGGCTTCTGGAACACGACGAACACGCTCGACACGACCGCCGAGAGCAGCACCAACCCCGCGCCGGGGTCGAACGCCACGTCCTGCCCCCTCCCGACCGTGATCAGCGCGACCCCCGCGAAACCCAGCCCGATGCCCACCCAGCCCGCCGCGTCCAACCTCTCGCCGAGAAAGGCGATCGCCAGCAGCGCGCTGAACACCGGCACGGACGCGATGATCAGGCTGGCCGTGCCCGCCGGGACCGTCACTTCGCCGTACGACAGCGCGACGTGATACACCGTCAGCCCCAGAAAGCCCAGCGCCGCGATGGCCGGGATGTCCCTGCGCTTCGGCAGCGGCATCCGCGTGGCGACGGCGTACACACCCAGCACCGCCGACGCGACGAGAAACCTCAGCAGCGCCACATGACCGGGCGCGTAGCCCCGCAGCCCGGCGCGGATCGCGGCAAACGCCGACGACCAGAACACGATCGTCGTCGTGATCGCCCCCAGCGTGCGGGCGTCGAGCCGGTGCTTCATATCAATGCCTTTCCTATCTGTGAGTTCCATCGAACGAGCGAACGCCGCCCGTTTTGTGCGGGCGGCGGGGGCAAGTGCAGCCACATCCAAAGTGCTGAATTAAAAAGCTGCACTTACAGGCAATCACAGGGGAGTAGTCGACCACTCCCCTGTGATTGCACCTAGAGCGCCCCCTCCATCTTGAGCAGCCAGCGCTTCGTCGGGATACCGCCCCCGCCGCCGTACCCCCTCAACCCGCCGTTGCTGCCCACGACCCGGTGGCACGGGATGATGATCGGCACCGGGTTGCGGGCCATCGCCTGCCCCACCGCCCGGCTGGCCTGTGGCCTGCCCAGCGCCTCCGCCACCTGCTTGTACGTCCACACCGTCCCTGCGGGGATACGCTGCACGAGCCTCAGCGCCGCCTGATGGAACGTCGACCGCTCGCTGAGGTCCACCGGCATGTCCAGCGGGCGCGCCGGGTCCTCGAAATAGGCTTGCAGCCGCGTCACCGCGTCCTTTAACGCCGCCGGGTCCCTTACGAGCCGGGCCGCCGGATCGATGGTCACCGCAAAATCCTCAAAATCCCTCTGGAAGACGACGCTGCACACGCCCCGCTCCGTCGCCCCGACGTAGAAGATGCCCAGCGGCGATTCGAACGCATCCCACGCCACGCGCGGAGCCGCCTCCGCGAACCACGCGCCGACCCGGCGGCGCGACGCCTCGACCGCGCCCTCCGGCGGCGTCCCCACCGCCCCTGCCAGCAAGTCCCGCGCTTCCTCGTTCAACCTGTCGTGTTCCATCATGCCAGTTCCTCCCCAACCAGACTGGCCCGCAGCTTCTTGAGCGCCTGATAGACGTTCGCCCGCGCGCTGTCCTGCGAGCAGTCGAGCGCCCCGGCGATGTCTGCGTAGTCCAGCTCGTGCAGATAGCGCATCACGACCGCCGCCTGCTGCTTGCCCGGCAGCGCATCGATCTGCGCCCGGACGGCGGCCTCCGCCTCCGCCCGCATGACGCGCTCCGGCGGCGGCGGATCGTTCCCCGGCAGCGCGTTGAGCATCCCATCCCCCACCTGCGGCGCGTTGCGAGCGTCGCGTCCCTGCCGTTTGAGCATCGTCAGCGCCGTGTTCGTCGCAATCTTGTACAACCACGCGCGGGCATTGCTGTCGGGCCTCAGCCTGTCGTACGCCCTGTACGCCCGCATAAAGACCTCCTGCGCGGCATCCTCTGCATCCTGCTCGCGCCGCAGCATCCGCCACAGGTAGCGAAAAATCTCGTCGTGGTGCCGTTCGATCAACGTCTCAAAGCGTTCCAATGGCGGCCTGCCCCTGCTGTCTGTTCGTTCGGTCGACTCAGTAACTATAACCGCCCACCCCCTGATTTGTGAAAAAGTCCCGTGCAGCGCGCTCTCTCCCACCTCTCAGACAGGTTTTGAGAGCCGCGCGACAGGGATTGGCAGGGTCGCGGCAGGCTTTGACAGCCCTTCTCGCGTACCATACGCCGGGAGATTGGGGGAGAAGACCACCGGAAAGGGGACGTTCTTATCATGAATACGTCACGTTTGAAATCACCGCTCGCCGTGCTGGGGATCGGCCTGCTGCTCGGCCTGGCCGCCGACCTGATGCTCTACGGCCAGCCGCCCGGCATCTCAGTGCCCATCATCGCCACCCTGAGCGTCGCCGCGCTCGTCGCGCTGGCGAAAACGCAGGCCATCCCGCTTACGAAGGCCAACCTGTGGCTCATCGCCCCCGTGCTGTTTCTGGCGGCGATGTCCGCCATACGCGCCGCCCCACTCCTGCGCTTCCTGAACCTCTCCGGGGCCATTTTGCTGACCCTGCTGCTCGCCAACCGCCTCTCCGCCCGCCCCCTCACCGATCTCGACCTCGGCGGGTTGATCGGCGCTCTGCTGGAGAGCCTCGCACTGGGCGGCGCACTGTCATTCACGACGACCGGCCACGCCCTGGCGGAGCTTCGCCAGCGCCGGGCCACGTCCGGCACGCTGCCCCGCCGCCTGCTCGTCGGCGGCCTGATCGCCCTGCCTTTTCTGGCCGTGTTCACCGCCCTGTTTTCGGCGGCAGACCCCATCTTCGGCGGTTACGTCGGAGCCGTATTTGGCCGCTTCAACCTGCCCGACCTGTTCGGCCACCTCATTCTCACCGTCGTGCTGGCGGGCGCGGTGATCGGCTGGCTGGCATACGCCCTCACCCGCGATCCATCGGCGGCGGGCTGGCTGAATCACCTTCCCCCTCCCCACCGGAATCAAAAGTTAGATCCGGAACCATCACCCGCCACCGCAGAGGATGTCGAGATTCCATCCGGCGAGCGCCCCGCTGCGGTCGACACCATCCGTGTGCCCGGTCTGCTTGGGATGCTCGAAGCGGGCGTCGTCTTATTCAGCGTCGACGCCCTCTTTCTGGCTTTCGTCGTGATCCAGGCTGCCGCTCTATTTGGCGGGCAGCGCTTCCTGGAGCGCCACCATCTGACCTACGCCGAGTACGCCCGGCGCGGATTCTTCCAGCTTCTCGCCGTCTACATCATCACCCTGTGCCTGATCCTCGCCCTCGACTACCTGACCGGGCGCGTCACCCTCCGCGAGCGCCGCATATTCATCGTGGGCGGCGGCCTGATGATCGCCCAGACCATCCTGATCCTCATCTCGGCCTTTCAACGCCTCGCCCTCTACGAGTGGGCCTACGGATTCACCCGCCTGCGCGTCCACTCCCACGTTTTTATGGTCTGGCTCGCCGTGCTGCTGATGTATTTCCTCGCCCTGATGGCGATCAACCGTTCGCGCCTGTTCGCGACCGGGCTGGTGATCGTATCACTGGGGTTCGTCACGACGCTGAACGTCCTCAACCCCGATGCCTTCATCACGCTCCAGAACATCGCCCGCTATCGCGGCGGCGCGGAACTCGACGTGGCCTATCTCGGCGGCGAGCTTTCCGCCGATGCGATACCCTACCTGCTCCCGCTGCTCGACGACTCCGACCCGGCAGTGCGCGCGGAGGCCGGAAGCTGGCTCCGCGATCACTACGAGCAGCTTGGCCGGACCATCGACGCGAGCGGCTGGCCCGCCTACAACGTCAGCACCCACCGCGCTTATCGACTGCTTAACCGCCGCGCCGCCGAACTCAAGGGGTACGACCTGCCCGACGTGTGGTCCGGCTACCGCCTCGACTGAACTCATTCCACCGCTCATTTTTCTGCCCCCAGCCCCCGGCTGCCCCTCTCCCCCTCTCCGTAAA
>CAZWUX010000042.1:11880-18633 GCA_964637665.1 uncultured Anaerolineae bacterium | reverse complement strand
CGAGCAGTACGACGCGACCGTCATCCTCGTGACGCACAACATTTTTCAGGCCCGGCGTCTCGCCACGCGCGTCGGCCTGATGCTCGACAGCCAGCTAATCGAGGTCGCCCCCGCCGATCGGTTCTTCGACAACCCGCGCGATCCACGCACGGCGGATTTTATATCGGGCGATCTTGTGTACTGAGAACCACCAGTCCGATCGCCCCGCCCGCCACGAAAGCCGCGCCCGCCGCGACGAATCCCCAACGCGCCGGGCTTGCAGACACCAGCCCCAGCGCCGCCGCAAGCGCGCCCAGCGCCATCACGACGACGGCGTACCACCGCCCCCGCCTCTCGCGATACTCGGAGAGCGTTTCCTCATCATTCCACCAGGGCGGCATCAGGTGCGCGGCCTGATAGGCATCCGGATCGGCGTCATCCGTTTCCTCCCATTCGAGCGCGCTGCCACACAGCGGGCAGATCGGCTCCCCCCACGTCACCTCTGCGCCGCACACCCCGCACGTCCATTTCTCGCTCATGCCGCGCCGCCCTTCCGCTATTCGACCGCGATCAAGTCCTGAATCGCCTCATACTTCGACGGGCCGATGCCGGATACGTTCACGATCTGCCACGCTTCGGTGAAGGGGCCGTACGTCTCACGGTACGAGACGATGCGCTCCGCCAGCGACGGGCCGATGCCGGGCAGCAGCGCCAGCTCCTCCACGTCCGCTGTGTTGATGTTGATGGGCCAATCGGGTGTTGGGGTGGCCGCTTCCCCCTGACCCTCCGGGGCAGGCGTCGGCTCCTCTCCGACCTCCGGTACATGCACCTGCGATCCATCTTCCAGCGGCCCGGCGAGGTTGACCCGGTTCAGGTCCGCGCTCTGGAGCGCCCCACCTGCCGCCTGAACGGCATCCTGCACGATGCTGCCCGCAGGCAGTTCATACACGTCCGGCGCGGCGACCGCCCCGCTGACGTACACCCGGATCGCCCCCGGCGTCGGCGTGGGCAGCGGGGTGGCGCTGGCCGGGGGCGGCTCGACGACGATGGCCGGGGCGGGCCGGGCGCGCAGCAGCACCCCGCCCAATCCGGCGGCGACGAGCAGGCCGACGATGGCGAGCACGAGCGTGCGGTGGGATTCGAGCCAGTCGTTCATGGGGTTATCACGCGGTGATAAAGGGATGATGATTCAGGGCATGTCGTCGGGCCAGCCAAAGCTGTCGAACCAGCGCCCGGCCCGGAAATTATCCAGCGCGCGCCGGACGTACGGGATGGTCTCCGGCGGGGGCGCGTCGAGCGGCGACCAGCGCAGTTCGTCGCAGCGGCCCGGCTCGCGGTTCTCCGGCTCCCCGCGCCACGATCGGGCGGCCACGAACCAGTCGACGCGTTCATCCTCCGCCCGGCGGTGCATGACGCCCGCGACCTCGACTTCCGCCGGGTCGAGCGCCACGCCGGTTTCCTCCCGCGCCTCGCGGACGGCTGCCGCCACGACTGTTTCCCCACCATCGAGATGCCCGGCGGGCACGCTGTAGCGCCCGTCCTCGTAGCCGGTGTTGTACCGGCGCAGCAGCAGCACCTCATCGCCGCGCAGCATGAAAACGTGCACGGCGGATTTCAGGCGGAAGCGTTCGGCGGACATAACCCTCCGGGCCGGATAGGTATTTTCATTCCAACTAAACCTATCATAATCCCTTTCCCACCCCCAGAAAAGCCCCTACCTGAATCTTTCGGTCTTCGACTTTTAACAGGTGTTCCCTGCTGGCAGCGCTAAGCGCTGCCAGCTTCGAGGGGTCACGGGGCCTGTGGCCCCGTGCAGGAGTTTGAGGGCGGAGCCCTCAAGAAAAGTGTAATAACACTCCGCGACCTTCGTTTCACACATCCGTAGAAAGAGGTGAACCGTAATCGCGCCCGCCGTCCAACTCTGCTATGATCCAATCACAGCCCGGCAGCGGGCGCCTGCGCACGACGAGGAGAACAGCGTTATGCAACCCGAACCGACTCAACCCGCGCCCCCGCCCGCACCGCGCGGACCCAACCGCCTGCTCGGCACGCTCGTGCTGGTGGCCGTTTTGCTGCTGATCCTCGTGATCGGCTTTCTGGTCGTCGACACGCTGCTTGCCATCCGCCGCCCGGTGGCGAACGTCCCCGGCGCGGTCGGGACGCGCGTGCAGGAGGTCATCAACCCGACGCCGACCATCATCGCGGACTCTGCTGCGGTCGTGCGGTCGGTCCAATCCCTGTCCCGGCTGGAAACGGCCTCCTACACCATCGAGAAGGTGATCACCGCCGAGAGCGGCACGGGTCCGCTGGGCTTTCTGTTTCAGGATAAGCTGCTGCTCGTCGCGCAGGGACAGGTGATCGCAGGTGTGGATCTCGCCCGGCTCCAGCGCGAGGACGTGCAGGTGGTGGGCGAGGCGGTTTACATCACGCTGCCTGCCTCGGAGGTCTTCGTCGCCACGCTAAATAACGACGAGACGTACGTCTACGACCGCCAGACCGGGGTTCTCGGCCAGCAGATCGATCTGGAGACGCTCGCCCGCCAGGAGGCGGAGGCCGAGATTCTCGATGCCGCCCTGGAGGACGGCATCCTCGACCTCGCGCGGGACAACGCGGAGCGGTACGTCGAGGGGCTGATGCACGGGCTGGGCTTCGAGGAAGTCATCTTCACCCACGCGACACCCGCGCCGGGGCAAAATCTCGGCGTTACGGCTACGCCCGAAAGTTGAATCGACCGCCAGCAGGAGCGAGCAGCAGGTATGAACGAGGCAGCATCCCCCGCCGAACGCGCAGAAAAACTCCGCGAGCAGATCAACTATCACGCCTACCGCTACCATGTGCTCGACTCACCCGTCGTCACCGACGCCGAGTACGACGCGCTGTTCAACGAGCTAAAGGCGCTGGAGCGGGAACACCCGGAGGTCGTCACACCCGACTCCCCGACGCACCGCGTCGGCGCGGAGCCGCGCAGCGACCTGCCGCGCGTGGAGCACGCCGCGCCCGTGCTCAGCCTGTCGAACGCCTACAGCGCCGACGACCTGCGCGCATGGCGTGACCGCACCCTGCGCCTGCTGCCGGAGGGGGCCGAGCTGGACTACGTCGTCGAGCCGAAGCTGGACGGTCTGACGGTCGTGCTGACCTACGAGGACGGCCTGTTCGTGCAGGGCGCGACGCGCGGCAACGGGGTCGTCGGCGAGGACATCACGCCCAACCTGCGGACCCTGCCCGCCCTGCCGCTCCGCATCCCCGCCGACCCTGACGGCCCGCCGCCCCCGCCCCGCATCGTCGTGCGCGGCGAGGCGTTTTTCCGGCTGCCCGCCTTCGACGAGCTGAACCTCCGCCGCATCGAAAACGACGAGCCACCCTTTGTGAATCCGCGCAACGCCGCTGCGGGTTCCCTGCGCCAGCTCGATCCACGCATCACCGCCTCGCGCCCGCTCGATCTGGCCGTTTATCAGATTCTCATCGGGGAAGGCGACACGCTCCCTATCACCCAGTGGGGCGTCCTCCACTATCTACAGGACCTCGGCTTCCCGGTGGCGCTCGACTATTCCGCCCACTTCGACGACTTCGAGGCCGTGATCGCCTACATCGAGGGGTGGGAGGACAGGCGCGCGGAACTCGACTTCGAGATCGACGGGCTGGTGGTCAAGATCAACGACCTCGCCATCATCGAGCAGCTTGGCGTCGTCGGCAAAGACCCGCGCGGCATGACGGCATATAAATTCCCGGAGGAGGAGCGCACGACCGAATTATTAGAGGTCCGCGTCAACGTGGGCCGGACCGGCGTGCTGACCCCTTACGCGGTGCTGGAGCCGGTCGCGATCAGCGGTGTGACGGTGCGGCAGGCGACGCTGCACAACTTCGACTTCATCCACGACAAAGACATCCGCGAGGGTGATACCGTCATCGTGAAGCGGTCCGGTGAGGTGATCCCCTACGTGATCGGCCCGGTGGCCGACCTGCGCGACGGCTCGGAGCGCCCCGTCGCGCCGCCGGAGCGCTGCCCGGTGTGCGGCACGCCCGCCGTGCGCGAGGAGGGCGAGGTCGCCTACATGTGCCCCAACAAGTCGTGCCCGGCGCAGCTCGTGCGCGGGCTGGAGTACTGGGCCTCGCGCGGGGCGATGGACATCGACGGGCTGGGCGAGCGCATCGCCGCGCAGCTCGTCGCCGAGGGCCTGCTCACCAACTTCGCCGACCTGTACTTCCTGAAAAAGGAGGACCTCGTCGACCTCGAAGGTTTCGGCGAGAAGAAGGCCGAAAACCTGATCGCCGCCATCGACCAGAGCCGCGAGAGACCGCTCTCGCGCGTGCTGACCGCGCTGGGCATCAAGGGGGTGGGCGGCACCGTCGCCGACCTGCTGCTGGAGCACATCCCCACGCTCGACGGTCTGATGAACGCCACCCGCGAGGAGCTTGAGGCCATCCCCGGCATGGGGCCACACACCGCAGGCGCGGTCATTCACTTTTTCGAGGCGGAGGATAACCGGCGGCTGATCGAGCGGCTGCGCGAGGGCGGCGTCAGATTGGAGGCGGCGGAAGTAGAACTCGCGTCCGAAAAGCTCGACGGCCTGACCTTTGTCCTGACCGGCTCCCTGCCCACGCTGACGCGCTCCGAGGCGACCGAGCTGATCGAGTCCAACGGCGGGCGCGTGACGGGGTCTGTCTCCGGCAGCACGGACTACGTCGTCGCGGGCGAGAACCCCGGCAGCAAGGCCGACAAGGCGCAGGCGCGCGGTATCCCCATCATCGACGAGGCGGAGCTGCGTGCGCTGATCGAGGAGTAAAGGGCAAACCCTGCGGGTTTGCTTGTTACTCCATCTGGCAATGGAGTAAAGCTATGGACATCCAGCAGGATTACGCACAGAATCTCGCCCGCCTGTTCCCGCAGCAGGGCGAGTGGCGCGAGGAGGATTACTTCGCGCTGCCGGACTCCAACCGCATTATCGAGCTTTCGGAAGGGGAGTTGATCATGTCGCCGCCGCCTTCGACCGCGCACCAGCGCGTCGTCGCCAACCTGTTTCGCGCGCTTGACGCATTTGTCCATGCGGGCGGACACGGCGAGGTGTTCATCGCGCCACTCGCCGTCCGGCTGAGAGAGGGCAAAATCCGCGAGCCGGGCGTGCTGTTCATCAGCGCCGCGCACGCGGATCGTGTCATCCCACAGATGATCGACGGCGCGCCGGACTGGGTGGCCGAGGTGATCTCGCCCGGCTCACGCAAGATCGACGAGGTGGAGAAACTGGCGGATTATGCTGAGGCTGGCATCCCTGAATACTGGCTGGTCGATCTGGATGCGCGAACCATCCGCGTTTACGCGCTTGCAGACGCTAAATACGCGCTCGCCGGGACCTACGGCGCGGGCGAGACCGCCCGCTCGGAGACGCTCGGCGGCTTTAAAATCCCGGTCGACGACGTGATAGGCGGTTCGAACGACTGACATGGCAAAACCGGGTATCATCATCCTCAAGCAGGGACGCGAGAAACCCATCGTCCAGTACCATCCCTGGGTATTTTCCGGCGCGGTCGACCAGAGCCGATCGAACGTAGAGGGCGTCACCCCCGGCGATGTCGTCGAGGTGCGCGACTACCGGGGCGGCTTTCTGGCGCGCGGCTACTGGAACCCCGATTCGCAGATTCGCGTCCGCATCCTGACGTGGGATCAGAACGCTGCCACCGGCCCGGCGTGGTGGCGCGTGCGGCTGGCCCGCGCCATCGCCGCCCGTGACGCATTCGCCGCGCGCGGCGACACGAACGCCTATCGACTCGTCAACGCCGAAAGCGACGGCCTGCCCGGCCTCGTCGTGGATCGCTACGGCGAATACCTCGTGCTGCAATCACTGACGCTCGGCATCGAGCGCGCGAAGGAAACCATTGTTGAATCGCTTGTCGATCTGTTGAACCCCACCGGAATCTATGAGCGGAGCGACGTGGACGTGCGCGAAAAAGAGGGGCTGGCCGAGTCGACTGGGCTGCTGTGGGGCGAGCCGCCGCCCAACCCGCTCGTCATCCGCGAGTACGGTCTGAGCTATCCCGTCGACGTGTACACCGGCCACAAGACCGGCTTCTACCTCGATCAAAAGCACGTCCGCCGCTGGCTGCTGTCCGACCCTGCCGTGCGGGGCGCGGACGTGCTCAACTGTTTCGCCTATACGGGGGGCTTCAGCGCGTGCGCGGCGCGGGGCGGCGCGGCCTCCGTCGTGAACGTGGATTCGTCCGAGCCTGCGCTGGACATCGCCCGCGAGACGATGGCCCTGAACGATCTGGCGGAGTTCGATGCGGATTACGTCCCGGCGGACGTATTCGAGCTGCTGCGCGCGTATCGCGACGAGGATCGCCGCTTCGACGTTGTGATGCTCGATCCGCCCAAATTCGCGTACACTGCCCGGCAGGTCGAGGACGCCGCGCGCGGCTACAAGGACATCAACTGGCTGGCATTCCAGCTTTTGCGGCCCGGCGGTCTGCTCGTGACGTTCTCGTGCTCCGGCCACGTCGACGCCGACCTGTTCCAGAAGATCGTGTTCGGCGCGAGCGTCGACGCCGGGGTGCAGGCCCAGATCGTCGGCTGGTTCGCCCACGCCGCCGATCACCCCGTCATGCTGGCCTTCCCCGAAGGCCGCTACCTCAAGGGCCTGATCTGCCGCGTGACGGCTTACGGCTCAAGCTGATTACTCTATAATCTGAAAAATTTTGAGGAGCTGAGTGCAGCGCCTCACAATCTAATGGGGTCGAGGGGGCTGTGCCCCCTCGCGGGGGTCTGGGGGCAGCGCCCTCAGA
>CAZWUX010000042.1:0-11870 GCA_964637665.1 uncultured Anaerolineae bacterium | reverse complement strand
CCCCCCGGGGGGGGGGGGGGGCCGCCGCCCCCCCACAACACCCTCTTTTCCTACCTATCCCTCGCCCGCTCGCTCTCTGGCTCTGGTCGTATCCGCCAGCGGACCCTCGCCGGTTTCGGTGACGATCTCGGCCAGCCGGGTCGACGTATCGCGCCACGAGACGCGGCTCAGCCCCAGCTTTTGCCGCAGCTGCTCGGCATCCATCCCGCGCCGGTAATCGCGATAAGTGCACGTCCAGCGCATGATCTCGAACGATATCTTACCCCGATCGATCCCGGCGGCCTCCGCCGTGTCGTTGAGCACATATTCGAGATTGCGCGATGTGCAATCGAAGATCAGGCCGTCTTTTGGTTTGCGCTGGGCCAGATACTCGTCCAGCACCTCCATCAACTCCGGGGTGAGGTCGATCTTGCGCTCCTTGTAACGCATCCGGGGGTTCTGGTAGCGGACCCATAACTGCGGCCTGTCCGGGTCGCTCCGCAGCACGTCCACCTGTTTGAGCGCGACACATTCCCCCTTCTTGACGCCCGTCTGGAGCAGCAGCATGGCGAGCAGGTGAGGGCGGGCATCAGGCTCGACCGCGTTCGCGCGGATGGCGCGCGTCGTCGCGAGCAGCTTATCGACTTCCTCGTCGAGCAGCACGTCAGGCAGCGGCGTGCTGACCGGCTGCTGGATCACGGCTTTGGACGGGTCTCTGGGGATCGCGCGTTCCTCGTACAGGAATCCGAAGAAGTTTTTGAGCGTCGTGACGCGGCGGGCGTAGGTTTTGGGGCTGCACGGCTTGTCTCGCTCGGTGAGCATCCAGTTGAGGAACCGGTTGAGCGTGTCCGTCGAGAACTCGCCGACGGGCGTATCAAACCCCGCCCAGTTTCCCAGCAGGTTGAGATCGCTCTTGAACGCCTTGACGGTGTAGGGCGATGCGCCGCTCAGCCGCAGTGCGACGAGGTAAACCTCCCGCGCCTCCTCCAGCGTCGAGTCCGCCCGGATCGCCCCCGATCCGCCGCCATCCTCATGCGCGTCATCGTGTTTCGGCAGGTCCGGCTCGCCCCCGAAGAGCGATAACTGCTGGTAGTCGCTCATGTGATGCCCCTCCCGGATCTATCTGCCTTATTGTAGCGCATGTGGGGAACGCGCACGTGGGGCGCGTCTATTGCCCTGCCGCCGTCGCCGCGTCATCCCCCAGCCAGAAGACCTCTTCCAGCAGCCCGCCGATCTTATCCCGCTCCGGGATGAGCACCATCGCTCCCTCGGCGGTCGTATACCCGGAGGTGTAACTCTGGTCGATCACGCCGCTGCGGATGTTATCTCGCGGGATGTCCTTCGCGAACTGCGCGAGGCTGACCATCTCTTCGAGCGTCATGTTCGTCTGGATGTTCTGCTCGAACGCGGCGTAGAGGTTAGGCGCGCGCTGGATCAGCGTCGGCAGCATGTCGAACGACAGGATGCGGTCGCGGATGGCGAACAGGATGTCCTGCTGGCGCTGCGCCCGGTGGAAGTCGCTGTCGCCATGCCGGGTGCGCGCGTATTTCAGCGCCGTCTCGCCGTCCATGTGATGCTCCCCAACGTCGATGTAAAACGGGTCGTAGCCGTAGTCCATGTCAGGGTAGGATGTGTCATTGATCGCGCGCGGCACGTAAACGTCGATGCCGCCCAGCTCGTCGACGAACTGGATAAACGCGTCGAACTCAACCAGCACGTAGTAGTCGATCTCGACGCCGAGGTTGTACTCGATGGTTTGCATCGCGAGGTCGCCGCCGCCCCATACATAGGCCGTGTTGATCCGGTTCAGACCGTGCCCCGGAATGTCGACGTACAAATCGCGGGGGATGGACAGCACGCTCGCGACGTTCATCTCCGGGTCGGCCATCAGCAGCATGATGCTGTCCGTGCGGGGCCGTGTGAAGCCGCGCTCCGCCGGGCGGGTGTCCGCGCCCAGCAGCAGCACCGTCACCCGGTCGGTGCTCTGCCAGGGCTCGGCGGCCAGCGTCGGGGCCTGAAATGACGGGTTGGGCGTGGCGAACGGCGTCGCGGTGGGCAGCAGGGCGGCTCCCTCCGCGCGGAACGGGTTGAACGAGTCGCTGACGATCATCGCCCGCAGCACGATGCCCACCACCAGGCTGATCGCCAGCGTGCCGGTCAGCAGCCCTGCGGCCCCGACGATCTGCGTCCAGGGGCCGAGGTCGGGCAGCGGCAGCCGGTTGATCAACCGGATCACGCGCTTCACGGCCCGGTTCAGGGCGCGGTTGACGCTGTGCAGCGGGCCTTTTTTTCGTCGCCGGGTGGGTGATCGGTGTGGATGCTCTGACATGGAAATGAAATGACCTCGAAAATTGCGTCTCTTGGCGAGATGTCCCCGCCTCGTTACGCATTTTACCCGGTCGGATCGGTTTGGTACAATCTCTGCCCTGACGGTTACTCCATTTTCAGTCACTCCTCACCCTCTGGTGAGGGTGGCTGAACGGGCCGCAGGCCCGCCGGGCGTAGCCCGGAGGGAATAACAAGCAAATCCGCGCAGCGGTTTGCCATTCGCCATCCGTCCGGGGTCCGAATCCATGCCCTCCACCGATTTTTTTGTTGATCCCTACCCGCCCGCCGAGTGGCGCGTGATCCTGCACCGGGACGCCCCCGGCTCGTCGAACATGGCTGTCGACGAGGCCATCATGGACGCCGTCTGTGCGGGGAACGCGCCCCCAACGCTCCGGTTTTACGGCTGGTCGCCGCCCTGTCTGTCTCTCGGCTATGCGCAGCCAGCGGGCGATGTGGATTTCACGCGGCTGGCGGGCCTCGGCTGGGATGTCGTCCGGCGGCTCACGGGCGGGCGGGCGATTCTGCACGCCGACGAGCTGACCTACTCCATCGCCGTTCCGGCCTCCGATCCCCGTGTGGCGGGGGACATCGTCGCGAGCTACCGTCGGCTCAGCGCCGGTCTGATGGCCGGGCTGGATCGCCTCGGCGCGAGCGTCCGCGCGGACCCCGCCGCCAGCGGCGCGCGCGGCTTCAAGGGGCCGGTGTGCTTCGAGGTTCCCTCCGACTACGAGATCACCGCCGGTGGGCGCAAGCTGATCGGCTCCGCCCAGACGCGGCGCAGCGGCGGCACGATCGTGCTCCAGCACGGTGCCCTCCCACTGTACGGCGACGTGGCCCGCATCTGCGAGGTCCTGGCCTTCGACGGTGAGGCCGGGCGCGAGGCGGCCCGCGAGCGCGTGCGCGGGCGGGCCATCACGCTCGAAGCGGCGCTCGGCGAGCGCGTGACGTTCGACCACGCCGCCGGCGCGATGGCCGCCGGATTCGCCGCCGCCCTGAACCTCGACCTGACCCCCGGCGACCTCACGCCGGGCGAGCGGGCCGCTGCCGAACGTCTGCAAGCCGAGAAATACGCCACGTCCACCTGGACCCACCGCCACTAACGACGCTCTCAGAACGCCTCTTTAATCCACCAGTTTCAGCATAAGTTACACGCTTTGGGTCATCCTTACATAAAAATTACCCAAACTGCTGTAACAATGGTATCATAGTGGGGGGATGCGTCATCCACGACGCGTTTTTATTTGACGAGGCCCTGCCGACAAGATAAGATCGATTGCTTGCGTACACGTCGTCAGACACCGGATATTCATGCCCATTTTTGAGAGCCTGAGCGACAACCTCGAGGACATCTTCTCCGAGCTTCGTCGGCACGGAAAGCTGAGCGAATCGGATGTCGACAGCGCTATGCGGGAGATCCGCCTCGCGCTGCTCGAAGCCGACGTTCACTACAGCGTTGTCAAGGCGTTCGTCAGACGGGTGCGTGAGCGCTGCGTCGGCGCAGAGGTGCAGAAAAGCCTCACGCCCGGCCAGCAGGTCGTGAAGATCGTCCACGACGAGTTGATCCGGACGCTGGGCGAGCCGGGTCGTCTGAAACTGGCGGGCAATACACCACACGTCGTCATGCTGGTCGGCCTGCAAGGCTCCGGCAAGACGACCACCGCCGCCAAGCTGGCCCTGAATCTGCGCCGCGAAGGGCAGAAACCGCTGCTGGTTGCCGCCGATACCTACCGTCCTGCGGCGGTCGATCAGCTAATCGCCCTGGGCAAGCAGATCGACATTCCGGTTTATGACGAGGGCGTCGAATCCTCGCCGCCCGACATCGCGCTGCACGGCCTCGACCATGCCCGCCGCGAGAATGACAGCGTCATCATCGTCGACACCGCCGGTCGGCTTCAGATCGACGAGACGATGATGGACGAGCTGGCTACCATCCGGGAACGTATCTCACCGGATGAGGTGCTGCTCGTCGCGGACGCGATGACCGGTCAGGAGGCCGTCAACATCGCGCAGGGGTTCAACGAGCAGGTCGGCATCACCGGCCTGATCCTGACCAAGGTCGACGGCGACGCACGCGGCGGCGCTGCGATCTCCATGCGCGAGGTGACGGGCGTCCCCATCAAGTTCCTCGGCACGAGCGAAAAGCTCGACGGGCTGGAGGACTTCCACCCGGACCGGCTCGCCAGCCGGATTCTGGGCATGGGCGACGTGCTCACCCTGATCGAGCGCGCCGAGCAGGAGATCGACATCGACGAGGCTGAGGCGCTTGAGATGCAGGAGAAGCTGCGCACCGCCAGCTTTACGCTGGAGGACATGCGCAAGCAGCTCCGCCAGGTCAAGAAGCTCGGCCCGCTGACCAGCATTCTCGAAATGGCGGGACTCGGCAAGGTTGCCGGGGAGATTCCGCCTGACGAGCTTGATAGACAACTCAAGGTGTTTGAGGCTATAATGAACTCCATGACGCCGGAGGAGCGCGAGAAACCGCGCCTTCTCAACGCCAGCCGCCGCAAGCGTATCGCGGCAGGCAGCGGCACGAACGTCCAGAACGTTAACCAGTTGATCCGGCAGTTTCAGGACATGCAGCGTGTGATGAAGCAGCTTTCCAACCAGAAGTTGCCGACCAATTTCAGAGGCTTGCTGAAGTAGCCCGGCGTTTACCGCCCCGCAGCTTTCTTCAAAGACCGGAACAACACCACACCTAGCCTGTTAACAGAAGGAGCGAGACCCAAGAATGGTACGAATTAGATTGCGTCGCGTGGGGGCGCGCAACCAGCCTAGCTATCGGATCGTCGTGACCGACCGCCGCAGCCCCCGCGACGGGCGTTTTATCGAAGCGATTGGCTTCTACAATCCCCGCACAGAGCCAGAGACCGTCACGCTTGATGAAGAACGTGCACTTCACTGGCTGGAGAAGGGCGCTCAGCCAAGCGAAGCAGTAGAGCGTCTGATGAGGAATCTGGGCACTCTGGAGCGGTTTGAGCGTTTGCGGGCTGGAGAGCCCCTCGAGACCCTGCTTGCCGAAGCCGAGGCCGCGCTCGCGGCCCGTCCAGCCGTCGACCCGCGCACGCGGCGCGACGATCTCGGACCGGGCCGTAAGGCGGCGGAAGCCAAGGCAGCGACGAAGGTCGAGGAACCGGAAGCTGAGGCGGAAGTCGAGCCGGAGGCGGAGGCAGAGAGTGCAGCCGAAGCCGAGGCCGAACCCGCCGAGGCCGGGGAACCTGAAGCCGAGACGAAGGCCGAAGCGGAGGCCGAGGCGGAGGCAGAGAGCGCAGCCGAAGCCGAGACCGAACCGGAGGCAGACGCCGGCGACGCAGAAGAACCCGAAGAGGAAACCGAAGCCGAAGTCGAATGATCCCGCCTGAGTGGGCCTGCCACCCGAATCCGATTGTCAAGCACTACTGCGACGAATCAATCACCTGGGAGGGAGGCGCCCAATGAAGGAACTTGTCGAGTACATCGCCAAATCACTGGTCGATGATCCGTCACAGGTTCACGTGACGGAGATCGAAGGAGCCACTTCCGTCATCCTCGAACTGACGGTGGCGCCGGAAGACATGGGGCGCGTGATCGGTCGCAACGGACGGGTAGCCAACGCAATGCGTACGTTATTGCGGGTTATTGCCGCCAAGCAAGGAAAACGCGTCACCCTGGAGATCGTCTAAGACACCTAATGAATAAACGTCATCACCGCCCTTCCCGCCGTCGTGGCGGGCAGGGTGGCACTCGTGGCTCAACGGGCGGGACGCAGGGTTCTCCTGAGCCTGAGTATCTTACAGTAGGGCGGATCGTACGTCCCCACGGAATTCGTGGGGACGTTGCGATGAAGGTCCTGACCGAATACCCGGAGCGTCTCTCCGGCGTCGACGCAGTATACGTCGGGCCGGATTACCGGCTTATGCACCTTGAGCGCACCCGCCAGCACCAGACCGGCCTGCTCGTTAAGTTCAAGGGCGTTTCGGATCGGAACACCGCCGAGGAGATGCGCAACCAGTTCGTCTACGTCCACATCGACGACGCCATCCCCCTCGAAGAAGGCGAGGTCTACCTCTACCAGATCGAGGGGATGCAGGTCATCACCGACGAGGGCGAGGTGCTGGGCCGCGTCACGAATTACATCGAAACCGGGGCCAACGACGTGTACATCGTCACGACCTCGGAAGGGGACGAGATTCTGCTGCCCGCCATCCCGCAGGTCATCGTCGGGCTGGATGTCGAGAACAAGGTGATGACCGTTCACCTGCTCGAAGGGCTGATCGACTGAATCTGCCTCCACAGCGCGAGAACAGCGCCGGGCCAGCTTGATTTTGCGTGTATCCCCGCTTATTTTCTAATAAGATGCCTGTCAGACCTGTCCGGGCAGCGGATGGGTTTCTTGGTTATTAAAATACGTTAGATGGCCGAAGGATGTCGCAGCGATGAGCCGTTCCGAGCATAGAGCCTACCCCATGACAAAGCAGGCCCTTCAGGACCTGAAGGCCGAGCTGAAGCAGAAGATCGAGGTCGAGCGCCCGAAAATGGCGGCGCGCCTCAAGCACGCCATCTCGATGGGCGACCTCTCCGAGAACGCCGATTATCATTCCGCCAAAGAGGATCAGGCTTTTCTCGAAGGGCGCATCCGCGAGCTTGACGAGATGATCCGCTACGCCGAGATCATCGAGGCGCGGGCCGCCGATGGGATCGTCCGTCTCGGCAGCCACGTCCGGCTGCTGGAGGAGGGCGAAGCCGACCCGGAGACCTATATGATCGTCGGCAAGGTCGAGGCCAATCCACGCGAGGGCAAAATCTCCGACGAGTCGCCGCTGGGCCGCGCTCTGATCGGGCGCGAGGTCGGCGACACCGTCAGCATCGATGCCCCGGTGGGCAAGCTGATGTTCAAGATCGTCGCAATCGAGTGATCGACCGGGCGCAGCCGCGCCCCTTTTCCCCAACAAAAAACCAGCCCCCGATTGCACGTCGGGGGCTGGCTGCTTTTTCAGGCAAACGGCGCGTCCGTTTTAGACCGGCCCGCCGCCGGGCGATTCATCACGCCCACCGGGGAACGCCCGCGAGCGCGCTGGGGCGGCAT
This sequence comes from uncultured Anaerolineae bacterium, assembly GCA_964637665.1. Lineage (GTDB taxonomy): Bacteria > Chloroflexota > Anaerolineae > Aggregatilineales > UBA3940 > CAZWUX01. Next base: position 4,501 of record CAZWUX010000042.1, on the reverse strand, counting down.
CCCGCCGCCACGCGGCCAGTTCGATGGTAATGCGGTCGATCACGCTGTTGGGCGGCATCGTATCCGACCGGTACGACAGGTCGACGATGCGCGCCTGCACCTCCAGCGTGGCGGTTTTGAGCGGAACTTTGTCTCCGGGCCGCAGCAGCACCGCCTCGCCCTTCGGGGCCAGCCGCGCGCGGATCGCCTCGTCATTGTAAGCATGGTCACTCATCAGCACCTTCGTCACGGTGCGGATGTCATTCTTGTCGAACAACCACACCTCCAGCGCGGTGACGTTCTTCGCATCACCCGTGCCGGACACCGTCTCCGAGATGCCAACGCCCGTCTCGCCGAGGAACTCCCCGGACTGCGTCTCGATGCTGAACGAGTCGTCATAAAGGTCATCGCCATGCAGGTACGTCGTCATGAACTGCACGAGCGGCGGGTCCTGCCCGATGGCCTGGAAATCCGTCTTTTCCGCCTGCTTGGAAAGCTGCGTGCCGCGCTGCGCCGGGCTGCGCGGGCCCTCCTCCTCTTCCCTGCGCCGGACGAACGGCAGACCCGCCAGCGGTGAGCGTCGGGGGGCCGTTTCATCCGGCGACGGCGGCGGCGCGGTTTCTTCCGGCTTCACCGGCGCGGCGGGGATCGTCTCCTCCGCCGAGACGGCGCGCTCCATGACCGGCGTGCCCATATCTTCTCTTTCCGGGGCCTCTTCCGCCGCCAGGCTGAAGGGCAGCATCCCCGCCTGCATCAGGCCATAACCCAGCAGGCCCAGGAACCCCAGCACAAGCAAAATCGGGGCCAGCAGCCGCCCCGCCTGCGGGCCGGTGCCGATGGGCTTCGTGTTGCACACCGCGACGGCGTCATTCTGCACGACCGCGCCACTGTCGATCAACGTCTGGACCTGATCGAGGTTGGCCGCCTTCTGCGGGTCAGCCCCGTAGCGCAACTGTGCCTGTTCCATCGCCGTCTGAAGCTGGCTCGGATTGTCGCCTTTCGTCTGCTGGCACAGGAAGGAAAGCCGCTCAACGGCCAGCGCCTCATTGCTGTCGAGCGCATAGCCGTCTGCGATGGCCTGCATGTAAATGCCCTGGTAGCTGGGCTCAAGCTGCCACATCCCGGTGTCGACGACGCTCACCGACGTTGTGCCCCAGATGTAACCGAGCAGCGCGCTCACGATGAGCACGGCCAGCAGGATTAGCGTTGGCCTGAGTTGTTCGAAGTCATCGCTCATGGTTCCGACCTTCCTTGACCATCAGGGAGATTCAACCGCCCGCCTGGTATTAACGGGATTCCGGCGCGGGTGTGCCCCCCGCCAGTAAGGGTATTGTACTCTAACGCTCCGCAAGCACAAATGGGGTCTGCGCTGCCGGGCGTTCTGCTCTGTTGGTGGATGACACGCTCTCCCGCCGGAACAAAAACAGGGGCGCGCCGAAGATCGGGCGCCCCGTTTTCCGGTTGCGATGCGTTTATCTAAGCAGCCACATTAATCCTGATAGAAAAAGCCGCACTTAGCCACCATCCCCACCTTCGGGCGTGGCCTCCGGCTCGACGGTCGGCGCGGGCGTCGGCAGCGGCTCGCTGACCTGCTCCGCCCCCGCCTCCTCCATAAGCTGCTGGATGTCGAACAGGAACGGGCTGTTGGAGGGCAGAACGATCAGCCGCACCTGGTCGCCGAGCTGGTTGATGTACCGCCACTGGATCAGCGACGGGTTCTCGGCCAGCACCTCGTTGACGAGGTCGAGCGCCTCGGCCTCGGCCTCGGCGCGCAGCACGGTCGACTGGGCATCACCTTCCGCCGCGATCACGGCGGAGTCTGCCTGCCCCTGCGCCTCGACCCGCGCTTGCTCGGCCTCCTGTGCCGCCTGCTGCACCCGGAACGCGGCCTGCTGGGCGTCCTGCTCGGCGATCTGCTTGCGCTCTATCGCGTCCGTAAACTCCGGCGAGAACGAGATATCCCGCACGAGGAAGTCCGTTAGCAGCAGGCCCTCCCGCGCGAGCGCCTGCCGCAGCTCCTCGGTTGCCTGCGCTTCGAGCTGCGCCCGCCCGCCGGAGTAGATCTCCTCGGCTCCATACCCGGAGACGGCGTTCCGCACCTCGGAGCGCGCCTGCGGCACGATATACCCATCCTCGAATCCACCCCGCCAGTTGCGGTGGATCTCGTTGACCTGCGCGGGGTCGATGCGGTAGATCACCGTCACGTCGAGGTTGATGACCTGCCCATCTGACGAAATGGCCCGCACCGGCCCCTGCGCGACGCCGCCTTCCTGAGCGCTCGCCATCGTCACGCTCTGCTGGCCCACGTCGTAGATGATCACCTGGTCGACGAAGGGCAGCACCCACGACAGCCCCGATTGAAGCGGCTCCAGCAGCGCGGCGTCACCGCTCGCCGTCTGCCGGAACACCACGCCGACCTCATTGGGCTGCACGAGCACCAGCCCCGCGTTCAGCGGCAGCAGCACCAGCACGACGACCGCGCCGATGGCGGCGACGACGACGCCCGGCTGGGCCTTGCGCCCGCGCTGCCGGTTGATCACGGTCAGCCCGATCCCCCCGATCACCGCCAGCACGCCCACCGCGATGAAAAAGCCAATGACGGCCTTAATGGCCATGTCCCTCTCCTCTCCAGAAATACAACTCAGAGCCGTTTGTTAAATTCCGAGACTGTCCTGTTAAATTATAGCAAACCTCTCCCCGCCTGACGCCCCACATATGGTGGGGGTTCCACATGCGTGGAAATCGCCCCCCTCCGGCCCGGAACCCCGCCCCCTGTCCCGCGTAATAGGTAATGGAAAACGAGCGAATAAACAACCGACCGGACGACTAATCGAATGGAACGCACCGACATGTCCGACGCAGTTCAAACCACCCCTCACCGCCCGCGTCCCCGCCGCTTCTGGCGCATCACCCGCTGGCTGCCGATCCCTCTGTCCGCCGCCATCATTCTGTTCGCGCTCGGCAGGTCGAGTCTGCTTCCCACCATGCTGCGCGTCCCCGGCCCGAAGCCGATCCGCACCGCCGCGACGCGCGATGGGCGCTGGCGGCAGGACCTCACCTATCTCTCGCGCGAGCTTCCCCGCCTGCACGTCGACGCCTTCCACGCGGTGGATCGCGCTGCGTTCGAGGCGGAGGTGGCCCGGCTCGACGCCGATATCCCGGACCTGTCCGACACCGAGATCGTCACCCGGCTGATGGCGATCACCGCGCTCATCGGCGACGGCCACACCGGGGTTTCCGTGCAGGCGATGTATACCCATCCCGACGGCTGGGACCTCTACCCCATCAGCCTGATGTGGCTGGAGGATGGCTGGTACGTGCTGGGCGCGATGCCCGATCACACCGATCTGCTCGGCGCGCGCCTGACCGCCATCGGCAGCACGCCTGTCTCCGCCGCCTTCGAGGCCGTGCAGCCCATCGTCTCGCGCGACAACGACATGCAGCTTTATAACAGCGCCGCCACCTACCTCGTGACCCCTGCTGTGCTGGACGCGCTGGGCGTGGTCGACGGGATCGGCCCCTCCACGTTGCGATTCGAGACGCCATCCGGCGAGGCCATCACCCGCGAGCTGACGCCGGTCGATCCTGTATCGAGCCGCGATGCGTTTATCTGGCTGCCCGACACCTATCCACCGGGCGTCGAGCCGCTCGCCCTCCAGCATCCCGACGACCTGTACTGGTACGAATACCTGCCCGCCGAGCGCGCGATCTTCTTTCAATACGACGCCTGTGCCGATATGGAGGGTGAGCCGTTCACGGGTTTCAACACGCGGCTGTTCGAGTTCATAGACGGCCACGACGTGGAACGCATCATCGTCGACCTACGCGCCAACTCCGGCGGGAACTCCACCATTCTGAACCCCTTCCTCGACGCGCTGGCGGCGTACCCCGACCTCGACGTGGTCGTGTTGATCGGGCGGCAGACCTTCTCATCCGCCCTGATGAACGCCGTGCAGCTCGATCGGGCGGGCGCAGTGCTCATCGGCGAGCCGACCGGCGGGCGGCCCAACCACTACGGCGAGATCAAGCGCTTCACGTTGCCCAACTCCGGCATCCCCGTCGTCTACGCGACGCGATATTTCCGTATGCTCGACGATGCCGACCCGCCGTCGCTCGAACCCGATATCGCCGCCCCGCCCACCATCGCCGACAAGCTCACCGGCCACGACCCGGCCCTCGCCGTCGCGCTCGCGCAGTAAGCGGGGGGAGTTGTGGGGGCGCTGCCCCCACGCCCCCGCACGGGGCCGTCGGCCCCGTGACCCCTATAGATTTTGGGCGGCCCTGGGCCGCCCAAAATTACTTGCGTTTGACGTTAACCACTCTTCACTTCTCTACGGTATGCGGGGAGATGCCCGGAAGATAGTGGGCGTTCCAGCCTGTGATATCACTAATAGATGGGATGCATAAGCAATTTGGAGCGCGCAGCGCGCGCTCCAAATCTAATGGGGTCACGGGGTCTTCGACCCCGTGTGGGGGACCGGGGGCAGCGCCCCCGGATCATCCTCCCTCACTCCCCGCCACG
>CAZWUX010000041.1:0-18708 GCA_964637665.1 uncultured Anaerolineae bacterium | reverse complement strand
CTGGTTCGCCCCGGCCAGCCCGGTCGAGGTGGCGGATGCCATCCAGCCGGGAGACCCGGTCGTGATCCGCCCGCAGCCCGCCGCGACCGGATACGCCGTCACGACCCCGGATGGGACGCGCCAGCGGTTCGACATCGACTCGGAATCGCCGACCTTCGCGCGCACGTCGCAGCTTGGTGTGTACGAAGTTGCGATCCTCAGCGGCGGGCAGACCACGAGCGAAGCCCGGTTCGCCGTCAACCTGTTCGCTCCCGGTGAGAGCGCCATCGCGCCGCGCGAATCGATCACCATCGGGCAGGAGGCAATCGGTGGGGCGGCGCGTGAAGATGAACTCGGCCAGCGTGAATTGTGGCCCTGGCTGGCGGTGGCGGCGCTGATCGTGCTGCTGGTGGAGTGGTGGGTGTTCCACCGGGGCAGTGTCATCCCCCGGCGCGAGCGCGCCGAGCGGGCCGACCGCCGCCGCTTACTTTACTTTGGACGCCGCAGTGATTAGCCGCCGGAAGCGGGTGATCGACCGATGACTCTCACCACACCGATCGCGCTGCTGGGCCTGCTGACGCTGCCGGTATTCCTGTGGCTGGGCTGGCCGCGTGGCGCGTGGGGGCGAGGGCGGCGGATCGCGGCGCTCGTGCTGCGGGGGCTGATCGTCGTGGCGCTCGTGCTGGGGCTGGCGGGGCTGGAGGTCGTGCGAGGTGGGGATACGCTGGCGGTCGTGTTCCTGATCGATGCCTCTGACTCGATGCCGGATGCGACGGTCGAGGCGGCGCGGACGTACGCAGAGGATGCGATCCGGGGGATGCGCCCGACCGATCAGGCGGCCATCGTCGTGTTCGGGTCGGATGCGCTGGTCGAGCGCCCGATGTCGCCCGTGCGGGAGGTGGGGCCGCTCGAATCGCAGGTATTGCCGCTGCACACTGACCTCGCGGAGGCGATCCGGCTGGGCATGGCGCTGTATCCGCCCGGCGCAGCGCGGCGGATGGTCGTGTTGTCGGATGGGCTGGCGAACGTGGGGGATGCGGAGGAGGCGGCCCGGTTGGCGGCGGCGTCGGGCGTCGAGCTGGACGTGGTACCCTATGGCGCGACGCTGGGGCCGGAGGTGCTCGTCACGGATGTGGCCGTGCCGACGCGGCTCAACCCCGGCCAGGTGTTCGACGTGACGGTGACGGTCGAGTCGAGCGTCGACACGGAGGCCGTGCTGCGCGTGCTGGGGGGCGGGGAAGTGCTCGTCGAGCGGAGGGTGGCGCTGGTCGAGGGGACGAACCGCTATGCCTTCACGCTCGACGCGCCGGAGCCGGGGCTGGCCTCATTCCGGGCGCAGGTCGTCCCGGTGGAGGAGGATGACGCCTTCTACCAGAACAACGAGCTGTCGGCCTTCACGCAGGTGGTCGGGCCGCCGCGCGTCCTGATCGTGACGGAGGACCTGACTGATTCGGCCAACATCGAGGAGGCGCTCGTCGGGCAGGGCTTGAACGTCGACAGGACGAACGGGGCGGGGATGCCGTCCGACCTCGCGAGCCTGTCGGCGTACCAGAGCGTCGTGCTGGTCAACGTCCCGGCGCGCAGTCTCGGCCCGCGCAAGATGCGGCTGCTTCAGGCGTACGTGCGCGATCTGGGTGGGGGGCTGGTGACGGTCGGCGGGCCGAACGCCTATGCGCCGGGTGGGTACTTCCAGACGCCGCTCGAAGAGACGCTGCCGGTCGACATGCAGCTCAAAGATCAGGAGCGGCTGCCGCAGATGGCGGTCATGTACGTGATCGACACGTCGGGGTCGATGTCGGCCTTCAGCCCCGGCGGCTTCCCGAAGATCGAGCTGGCGAAAGAGGCGATCCTGCGGTCGATACAGCTTCTCGGACCGCTCGACCGGGTGGGCGTCGTGTCGTTCGACACGGAAGCCTCGTGGATCGTGCCGCTTGGCCCGGCGGACAACCGGACGGCCATCGCCAATCAGGTCGCCGGGCTGCGGGCGGGGGGCGGCACGGACATTTATGCGGGGCTGCTGGCTGTCAGCCGCGTGTTCCCCGATGACCCCAGCGAGGTGCGGCACATCGTGCTGCTGACGGATGGGGGGGCGTCGGAGGAGGGCGTCGCGGACCTCGTCGAGGGGATGTACGAGGAGCATGGCATCACGCTGTCGGTGATCGCGATCACGGCGGAGGGTGAGCAGTACAACACGTTCATCGAGGATTTGCCCGCGCTGGCGGATGGGCGCTTCCACCATGCGTATAACGCGGACACGATCCCGGAAATCTTCACCGAGGAGACCGTCATCGCGACGCGGGCTTACGTGATCGAGCATGAGTTCTTCCCGACGCAGACGGGGTCCAGCCCGATCATCAGCGGCATCGGGAGCGTGCCCTCGTTGGCCGGGTACGTGGGCACGTCGATCAAGCCCGCCGGGCAGCAGATTCTCGCCACCGACGAGGGTGATCCGCTACTGGCGGCGTGGCAGTACGGGCTGGGGCGGGCGGTGGCGTGGACATCCGACGCGACGGGGCGGTGGGCGTCGGAGTGGGTGCGGTGGGAGGATTATGCCCGGTTCTGGTCGCAGGCGGTGCGGTGGACGGTGACAGAGGGGGCCAACCAGAACGTCGAGGTGCGCGTCGTGCAGGAGGGCGAGCAGGTGCGGGTGACGGTCGATGCGCTGGCGGAGGATGGCAGCTATCTCGACGGGGTGGATATGACGGCCAGCGTCGTCGCGCCCGACCTCGATCCGCAGGTGCTTGATCTGCGACAGGTCGCGCCGGGCCGCTACGAGGGCACGTTCACGCCCGATGAGGAAGGCGCGTACTTCGTGCGCGTCGCGGGGGCCAACGAGGGCGTAGATGAGGCGGGCGAGGTCGCGCTGGCGCAGACCTCCGGGTGGGTGCTGGCCTACTCGCCGGAGTATGCCTCGTTCGAGGGGGACCCGGACACTCTCAGCGCCCTCGCGGGGTTGACAGGCGGATCGGTGATCGATAACCCGGCGGGGGTGTTCGCGCATGACCTGCGGGCCGAGCGCGCGACCCAGCCCGTGTGGCCCGCGCTGCTGCTGTTCGCGACCATCCTGCTGCCGTTCGACATCGCGGTGCGCCGCCTCGTCATCACGCGGGCGGACGTGGCGCGGTTCCGGGCGTGGTTGAGCCGGGGGCGGATCGCCGCCGCCGAGCCGGAGCGCTCGCGGGTGGGATCGCTGCTCGACGTGAAAGAGCGAGTCAGCAGGGAGCGGGAGGAGGCGCTGCGAACGGTCAAACCCGTCGCGGGGGCGGCAGGCGGGCGGTCCGGCGCGGTCCCCCCACCGCCGGAACCGGCCCGCCAGCCGCGCCCGGCCCGTGAGAGGCGATCCGCGACGCCGCAGCCGCAGACCGGAGGCACGGTATCCAGTCTGCTGGCCCAGAAACGCGAGCGGGAAAGCGACGACAACGGCTAACAGGCCGGTGACCGGTCAAAACGGCTCCGCCGTTTTGTACATCGATCCTCGCCGGAGCGATGGTGGATCGCAGGTAGAAAAGGTGCATCCGTGCGGCCCCGGTCTGGTATAATCAACTGGAATCATCTGCCGGGGCGGACAGGCCGCCCGGCTTCAACGGTTGACTAGCTATCGAGACGGGTTATGTCCATCGAATCCGAACAGGACCTTGCCGCCCTGAAAAACATCGGGCGGATCGCAGCGCTGACGCTGCAAGAAATGCGGAAACACGTCCGGCCCGGCATCACAACGCGAGAGCTGGACGAGATCGGCGCGGAAACGCTGGCGCGGTATGGGGCGCGCTCCGCGCCGCGCGTCAGTTATGATTTCCCCGGCGCGACGTGCATCAGCCTGAATGAAGTGGCCGCGCACGGCATCCCCGGTGACCGCGTCGTGCAGGCGGGCGACCTCGTCAACGTCGACGTGTCGGCGGAGCTGGACGGCTACTTTGGCGACACGGCGGCGACGATCCCGGTCGAGCCGATCTCGGACGCGGCGCGGCGGCTGTGCCGGTGCACCCAGAACGCGCTGGGGCGCGGGCTGGCGGCGGCGCGCGCCGGGGAGCCGCTCAACGGCATCGGGCTGGCGGTGCAGCAGACGGCGGAGGAGTGCGGCTACCAGATCCTTCGCAACCTGCCCGGTCATGGTATCGGACACAGGCTGCACGAGAAACCCACCGTGCTGAACTTCTACCACCCCGGCATCGTGGAGCGGCTGACAGAGGGACTCGTGATCACGGTTGAGCCGTTCCTCTCGTTGAGCGCTGACCACATCGTCGATGGGGATGACGGCTGGGCGCTGCTGACGGCGGATGGCAGCCTCGCGGCCCAGTACGAGCACACCATCGTCGTGACACAGGGCGAACCGCTGATCCTGACTGCCGCTTAGGCCCATCCAACCTATTATGCCCTTTACCGCGAAACGTCTTGCCCCGCGTCTGGCCGCCGCTGCCGTGTGGTTGTCGATCCTCGCGTGCCGCGCGGCGGGCGCATATCCAGCCCCGGAGGCGACGAATCAGCCTGCTGTGACGCCAGGGTCGGTCGAGACAACCGCGCCGCCCAGCCCGGTGCCGACGCTCACTGCAACGGTCGCTGCCGTTGAAGGAGCCTGGACTCCGCTTGCGCCGGGGCTGGAAATCCGCCGGGACCCGATCCCCAACGAAGTGTTCGATGACTCGGAGGCGCTGATCCTGCGCATCGACCCGGCGCAGTACGCGTTCCGGGCGACGTACAGCCAGCTTAACCCCCGGCGGCTGTCGGGCTGGGAGGTGTGGGCGGGCGCGCCGCCGGTCGTGGTCAACGCGGGCTTCTTCGAGACGGACAGCACGCCCGTCGGTATGGTGATCGTAGATGGCGAGCGCTACGGCACGTCGCTGTCGGGGCACGGCGGGATGCTTGCCAGCAAGGACGGGGTGATCAGCCTGCGCTCGCTGGCGCAGACGCCGTACCACCCCGGTGAGGAATTCGATTACGCCGTACAGGGACGCCCGATGCTGCTCGATCCGGGCGGCGTTCCGGTCAACTTCGACCTGTCGGCGGAACTCAGCCGCAGGACGGCGGTGGCGGTCGACGCGGAGGGGCGGATCATGATCGTCGTCGTCAACGATCTGGCCGTGTCGCTCTACGAACTGAGGGACTGGATGCGGTATCATCCGGATATCGACTTTTACGCGGCCTTCAACCTCGACGGCGGCGGCTCGACGAGTATCGCCATCAACGCAGGGGATACGGACCTGTTGATCGACTCGTGGTGGCGGCTTCCGGGGGCGATGGCTTTTTATCCGAAAGGATAGGGCTTGTAAACGAGCTCATCTGTGAGAGCCGCACATCAGACTATTCACCAGCTTAAGGGATGGACATGGGATCGCTCGTCGTATTTCGCGCGGAAGGGGACGAACTGAGCCAGCTGGCGGTCGAGGCGGGCAATCTCGACGAGGCGACCGTGCAGACCGGGCATGGAATCTACACCGTCTTCCGGCTCTACCATCACTGCCGGGTGCTGCGTTTCGACCGCCATCTTGAGCGGCTGAGACGGTCGGCGGCGGAGCTGGGGCAGCCGTTTCGCCATTCCGGGGAGTGGCTGCGCGACATGACGCGGCGCGCGGTCGAGGAGTCGGGGATCGACATGCCGCGCGTGCGGCTGGTCATCCCGTTCGACGATCCCGACGCGCTGTTCGTCACGCTGGAGCCGTTCGCGCCGCCGCAGGCGGCGATCTACGCGCACGGGGTCAGCGTGGGGCTGGCCGAAGCGCCGCGCGCGCGCCCGGAAGCCAAGGACTCGCGCTTCATCGAGGAGCGGCGGGACATTCTGCGCGCGCAGCCGGGCATGTACGAGGTGCTGCTGTGCGGGCCGGATGGACAGATTCTGGAGGGCACGAGCAGCAACTTCTACGCCGTGCTCGACGGCGAATTACGCACGGCGGGCTCCGGCGTGCTGGCGGGCATCGCGCGGAGTGTCCTGCTGGAGGTCGCGCCGACCGTGCTGCCGGTCGCGATGCGGGCCGTGCGGGTGGCGGACCTGCCGCATGTCTCCGAGGCCATGCTGACCAGCTCGTCGCGGGGCGTCGTGCCGGTCACACAGGTGGGAGAGGCGCGGATCGGCGACGGGCGACCGGGGCTGCTCACCGCGCAGATCGGCGCGGCCTATGATACGCAGGTTGAAGAGGAACTGGGACCACTATAAGTATTTTGTCGGGAAATCGGTGAAAGTTACGCGCTGCTGCGGTGTATAATGTAGGTGGGCGTTATCGGGGGAAGAGTCACCCCGCCGATTACTTTCCAAGCAAACTGAGGGAGCATAATGGTTTCGGACCTTAACGTTTTTTTTCGCCCGCACGGCGTGGCCGTCGTAGGGGCCTCGCGCGATCCGAACAAGCTCGGTTACGGGGTCGTCCGTAATCTGCTGGAGCACGGTTACGAGGGGCTGGTTTACCCTGTCAACCCACACGCCGACGAAATTCTGGGACTCAAGGTTTACGAAGATATCGCGAACGTGCCCGATCCGGTAGACCTGGCCATCATCGTCGTGCCTGCGTCCCTTGTCGAGAGCATGTTGGAGGCGTGTGGAAAGCGCGGCATCGGGGCCGTAACGGTCGTCTCCGGCGGGTTCCGCGAGATCGGCCCGGAAGGGGAAGCACGCGAGGAGCGCATCAAGGCGGTCGCGAGTGAGTATAATATCCGGCTGCTCGGCCCGAACTGCATCGGGACCATCGACACGCACACGCCGCTCAACTCGACGTTCGTCACCGGGTCGCCCATTCCCGGCGAGATCGCGCTCGTATCCCAGTCCGGGGCGGTCACGGCGGCGCTGATCGCCTGGGCGCGGCGGTCGGGGCTGGGCTTCAGCCGGATGGTCAGCCTTGGGAATCAGGCGGGTGTCACCGAGGCGGAGATGCTCGAAGCGGTGGCGCAGGACGAGCGTACGAAGGTGATCCTCGCCTACATCGAGGGGGTGGCGGATGGCCGCGCCTTCCTCGAAGCGGCGACGCGGGTCTCGCGCCATACGCCGATCGTGGCGTTGAAGGTGGGGCGCGGCGGCAGCGGCGCAAAGGCGGTCGCGAGCCACACCGGGGCGCTGGCCGGGGCCGATGCGGCCTACGAAGCAGCCTTCCGGCGGGCGGGTGTGCGGCGGGCCGGGCGGCTCGAAGAGATGCTGGACTGGGCGCGGGCGCTTGCCTGGCAGCCGCTTCCGCAGGGGAACCGGGTTGCGATCCTGACCAACGCGGGCGGGCCGGGCGTGATGGCGCTCGACGCGATGGAGGCCGAAGGGATGCAGCTGGCCCCCATCGCGGAGGATACGAAAGCCTTTCTGAAACGGCGGCTGCTCCCGGCGGCGAGTGTGGAGAATCCGGTCGACATTCTGGCAGGCTCCGGCCCGGCGACGTACGCGCTGTGTCTCGACGCGCTGCTGGACGACGAGACGGTTGACGCGGTGGTCGTGATCACCGCGCCGCAGGACTGGTTCGAGCCGGTCAGTCTCGCAGAGGTCGTCGGGGAGGTCGGCAACAGCCCGCTCGGTCGGCGCAAGCCGATGCTGGGCGGGATCATGGGGCTGGCGTCGACGAGCGATGCGACGCGCGTCCTGCACCGCCGGAACATCCCCAACTTCGCCTTCCCGGAGCGGGTCGGCAGCACGCTCTGCGCGATGTGGGAGCGCAAGCGGTGGCTGGACGAACTCGACGGTGAGCCGCCCGTTATCGAGATAGACGGCATCGACGGCGACACCGCCGAGGACGTGATCCGGGCCGGGCTGCACGTGATGAGCGACCGGATCGAGCGGGAGAACGCCGATCCGAACGAGGCGGGATGGATGAGTCCGGATCAGGTCGAGGCGCTGTTGAACGCCCACGGCATCCGAACGCCGCAGAGTGGGCTGGCCCCCAGCGTCGACGCGGCGCTCGAACTGGCAAAATCCGTCAAGTACCCGGTGGTGCTCAAGCTGGCTGCTCCGAGCGTCACACATAAGTCGGACGTGGGCGGCGTCGTGCTGAACGTCGACTCAGCCGCCGCGCTGCGGCAGGGCTTCTCCGACCTGATGGACAGCGTCTCCAAACACGTGCCGGATCTCAGCGTGGTGGAGGGCGTCTACGTGCAGCACATGATCGACGGCACGGGGGAGCTGATCGTCGGCGCCGTACGCGATCCACAGTTCGGGCCGCTCGTCATGGCGGGGGTGGGTGGAACCGCCGTCGAGTTGAAGCGTGACGTGGCCTTCGAACTCGCGCCGCTCAGCCGCAAACAGGCCGACGCGATGCTCGACCGGACGGCGGCGGGCACGCTGCTTGGCGGATTCAGGGGCGCGCCGCCCGCCGACCGTGAGGCCGTCGTCGACACGATCCTGTACCTGTCGCAGGTCGCGCTGGACTGGGACGCGGTCGCGGAGATCGAGATCAACCCGCTGATCGTGCTGCCGCGTAGCTACGGGGCCTACGCCGTCGACGCGCGGGTCCGGCTGAAGGCGGGTGAGGACTAGATGTTTTTTGCGGAGAATCAGACCGGGGCAGGCTCACGGCAGCCTGCCCCGGTTTTTTTGTTGTCGCGGTGATGTCGGATTACTCACACGCGGGCGGCGGCGTGGGGTGGGGCAGGTAGGTCCGTGCGTCGGCGGCGTGCGTCCAGATGGTGGGGTAGGTCGTCACGCCTTCGACACGCACGAGGTAGTGGTACTGGTGGCCCGGCTCGACCTGCACGTCGTTGAACACCCAGCGGGGGTACTCGAGGCCGTCCACCTCGTAGGTCGTCTTCTCGGCGTAGGCGATGTACTGGCTCGGATTGTTGGCGCGGGTGGCGCGCATCGGGTAGTTGGCCTCGGCCATATAGAGGATCAGCCGGGCGTCGTAGTCGGTCGGGACGGATTTCAGCGTGCCGTGCTCGAACACGTCGACCGCGACGTTGGCGTAGGTCGCCTGCTCGACCGGGGCGAAGTCGCCGTCCGCATCGTGCGGCCAGACGATCTGGATGCGCGTGTCTACTGAGCCCGGCTCGTCGCTCTCGCTGAAGCCGATTGGCTCGGCGGGATGGGGCAGGTAGGTGCGCGCGTCGGCAGCGTCGACCCAGACGTTGCCCTCGAAGCCGAGCAGGATGTAGTAGCGCCCGTACGGCGTGCTCGTCATGTCGGCGCGCACGGTGAGGAACTCCATCGAGGGGAAGGCCACGCCCTCCGCCTCGCGCATGAAGAACTCGCCGTCCATGTCGAGCGGCACGGCAGGCTCGTTGTTGTGCGCCCGCCAGAGCACAAGCTCGCGTTCGGGCGGCGTCTCGCAGCTTACGGCATCGCTGGGCCACACGCTGATGTTCACCGCCTTCGAGTTCGCGACGCTGGTGAACACGCCCGCGCCGTTGTGCGGCCATACGATGCTGATGCGGGGCGAGTTCCAGAACGGCTGCTGTGCAGCGGCGGTCCCGGCCCCGGCCAGCAGTGTGACAAGGGTGATAAAAACGGCTGCCGTCATCATGATTTTGCGGTTGCGCTTCATTACGATATCTCCTGCTATCTGATGGCTATCCATTATCAACTAACTGCATCGTAGCAGGACGGTGTGGCATGGATGCGACAGATGTGTGTCAGGCTCGTGACACGCCGTTACAGTTTGTGATAAACAAACATGGGCACCTTGTGTGGGAGGCGCCCATGCAGACTTTTTCTCGGCGGTACGGCTGGTCAGGGGGTGGGGAGCTGCCCCGTCAGAGACTCCATGTAGAGTTTCTGGGTGGGGTAGGCGAACTCGATGCCCTCGTCGGCGAAGCGCCGGACGAGCTCCAGGTTGATCGCCTGCTGTGTGTCCATATAGACGTTATAGTCGGGTTCGAGCATGTAGTAGACGATCTCGTACTCCAGCGCGAAGTCCCCGAAGGTCTTCAAGTGGGCGCGGTCGAAGCGGACGAGCTTCTGCTCCTCGATCTTCTCCCGCACGATCTGAGGGACCAGCTTCAGCTTCTCGTACGGAGTCTCGTAGGTGACGCCGATGGTGAACACGACCCGCCGCTCACGCATCTTCTTGAAGTTCTGGACGCGGCTGGTGAGCAGATCGGCGTTGGAGAACACCAGCTCCTCGCCGGATAGGCTGCGCACGCGCGTCGTCTTGAGGCCGATGTGCTCGACCGTGCCGGAGTACTCGTCGATGACGATGAAATCGCCGATGACGAACGGCTTGTCGAGGACGATGGACAGCGAGGCGAACAGGTCTTGCAGAATATTCTGAACGGCCAGCGCGACGGCAATACCGGTGATGCCCAGCCCCGTGATCAGCGAGGTGATCTCCACGCCGGGGATATTGTCGAGGATGAGCAGCAGAACGAGCGTCCACAGAACGACCCGCAGGATAAAGTTGGCCGCCGTGTAGGCCGTCTGGGCGCTGTTGTCGTCCTCGGTCCGGTCGCGGACGTAGAGCTTGAGAAAGAAGCTGATCAACTGGTTGCCCCACAGCGCCACCTGAATGAGTAGCGTCGCGAGAGCCACCGTGCTGAGGATGCGCTCGGCGACGGTCGGCAGCCTGAGGGTCAGCGAACCGGCATAGAGCGCCGGGAAAAAGATCAGGAGGGACTTTGTGTTCTCGATCATGTCCAGCGCGAGATCATCCACCTGATTCTTCGTCCGGTTGGCGAATTGTCGGATGCGCCGCACGACGAGGTGCTGCACCAGCCTCAGCGCGGCCATCACCAGCAGGGTGATGAGCAGCGCGACGATCCACCGGATCAGCGAGTTGCCCGCGAGGACGTAGTTCAGAATCTGCATACCATCTCCCATCAACCGGAACGTAACGCCCTCTATGTTACCATCTCAGGCGGGATGATCCAGTATCAGCGGGGATAAGGGACGACGAGCTGTCCTTCGTCGGGGATGGCGAGCACCATCACAGCCTCGCCCTCATAGAGGACGACACCGTGCTGCCATGCGAGCACGAAGCCGTCGTACTCGCTGCGGAGCAGGCCGCCGTCCTTGCCGAGCGGCGCGCCGAAGATGTCCGTCATCCGGGCGAGCGGCTGGCCCTGCTTGATGCGCTCGCCGGGGCGGACGAGGTGATGCACGATCCCGGACTGCGGGGCGTGTGGGGCCAGATGGCGGCGCATAGGCTGATCGGAATGGATGATGGGGATGCCGGTCAGTGGCTCCGGGTCGCCCGCCAGCAGACCGGCCCAGCGTAGCGTGTTGCGCAGGCCCACAAGGCACGCTTCCACGACGTGCTCGTCGACGTGGAGCCACGAGCCAAGCTCGATGGTCGCCGCCGGGATGCCCAGTCCGTTGAGCACTGCGCCGCTGACGGAGCGATCGAGCTGGCGGTCGACGTACGAATCGGATACGAACTCGTTCACGGTGGTAAAGCCGAATGCGTCGAGCATTTCACCCACGCGCTCCTGCAACGCCTGCGCCTGACTGCGCAGCAGCCCTGCGCCGGGTCTCCGGTGGTAGAACACGGGATCGCGGAAGGCCATCGGCAGGGAGCCAATCTGGGCGTTGTGCAGGTCGAGCAGATAAGCCGCGCCGCTGGCCTCGACGGTCTCGTACACCCGTCTGTAGGCGCGCTCCAGACCGGATATCTCCTGCGGCTCGTCCTCGACAGAACGTCGTGGGCGGGGTTCGGGGAACAGCCGGTTCGGATCGCCATTATGATAATAGGCGGTGCGCTCTTTGGTGCGCAGCCCCGCCGGGTTCAGGGTGGGGATCACGACCAGCGTGCCTTTCAGGTCGCGGACGAGTTCGGGGCTGGCGAGCCGCTGAGCGGCGATCAGGCCGGTGTGCTCGCCGCCATGAATGGCCGCCGTCACCCAGAAAACGGGGCCTTCCTCGCGGCCCTGTGCGACGATCACAGGGAAGCGATCCACGCCGCCGGTAGGCAGGCCGACACCATCCAGCCAGCCGGTGACGATCTTGCCGGGCTGCCCGGTGGCCGATCCGATCTGAATACCTTTCATCATTCCTCCTGCCCCGTGGGCGTGGAAGCCAGCAGCATCTCGCCGTCAAGCGCCTCGCCTGCCACCAGACCCGACAGCACCGCCCCTTCGATGCGCGGGCCGCCGAATGCGTCGCCCGCGAAGGCCAGGGGCGGGACGCCGCGCGGCACGAGCGTGCGCTCGGCGTGCAGGATCTTGGGCAGCGAGTACGTCCACCGCCGGACGTACGCGTCGACGAGGTGTGCGCCCGGTGCCAGAAACGGTGACAGCTCCTGATTGAGTTCGGTAATAATATACTCGTCGGATGCATCCCACAGTTCCCGGCTGTAGGCCGGGGAGGCGTGCAGCGTGACGATGGTTGCATCGGGCGAGATCCCCTTGCGGCGGTTGTCGGCGATCCAGCTCACCGGCACGCCGTGCCGCTGTATCGCACCGGGTTCGGGCAGAGTCGTCTCACCGTCGACCCAGAACACGCCGCACACGCAGGGCGCGTAGCGGATAGCTTCGAGCGCGGCCCGGTCGCTGGATGCAAGCTCCGCTCCCCCGGCGTCGAGCAGCGTCAGCGAGATGGGCACAGGCGGCGTTAGCGCGATGCCGCGCGCCTCGTAGTGGCGTCCCTGCGTGTCGGCAAGCTCCCAGCCCCCGTCGATGGGTGCGATTCGAGCCACCTCAACCCCGTAGTGAACGGTCAGGCCCTCGGCGAGGTGGGCGGGCAGCCGCTGCATACCGCCCTCGACGGCGTAGCGGGGATGCTCGCCCGACGTTTCTGTGTCGCCCTTGCCGCCGGGCCAGCCAGTGGCCCACCTGTAGACCAGCCCATCCTCAAGCCATGAATCGACCAACCCCTGAAATCGGGGGGAGCGCACGGTGAAGAACTGAGCGCCGAGATCGACCCAGCCCGGCCCGAAACGCTCTGTCGCCAGCCGCCCCCCGACCTCCCCCGCCGCCTCAAGCAGGGCGACGGAGTAGCCTGCCTGCCGAAGAATGCGGGCCGCCATCAGCCCGGACAGCCCCGCGCCAACGATGTACGCATCTGCCGTCGCCTGTGTATCGGTCATTTTTTGGAATCCCTCTGTTCATGAGCGGCGTTTGAGTGGATCGATTTTTTAGCGTTGGGGGATGGGGCCGACAGGGGCCACGTATCGACGCCCGCAGCGGCCAGCTTCGCCAGCAGGGCGATCTGCTTCATGCCGATCTCGATGGGTTCGAGATTGATGTACTCATTCAGCGTGTGTGGCGCGCCACCGGTCGTGATCCCCACGCAGACGGTGGGGATGCCGTTTGCCAGCAGGACATTGGCGTCCGTCGAGCCAGTGGACAGCGTCACGTCCTCCCAGCCGACGGCCCACAGGGCGGCCTGGGCGGCGGCGACCAGCGGATGATCGGCGGGCAGCGCGGCGCTGGGGCGATCCCCGGTCACGTCGATGCTGATCGTCAGGCCCGGTTCAGGCTCGAACCGATGCACGATCTCGCGCAGTTCACCCTCCAGCCGGGCCAGTGTTTCGCCATCGACCGACCGGAGGTCGACGTTCATACTGGCGGACGCAGCGCGTGTGTTCACGGAAATACCGCCCTCGATGGTCCCGATGTTGAACGCGCTGCGGGGTTCGGCGGGCGGCTCGACGCCTTCCACGAGGCGCGCGCCCAGCGTCAGGAGGGCGTGTACGGCGCTCGGCGGCGCGGGATGCAGCCAGCTGTGGCCGCCGGGGCCGCGCACGGTGATGCGCAGGCGGCGGACACCCAGCCCAACGTGATAGATCCAGCCCAGGCCGATGCCCTCCAGCACCAGCCCGGCTCCGAGCCGCCCGCCCAGCCGCCGGACGACGCTCCGCATTCCGCGAAGGTTGCCCAGCCCTTCTTCGCCGACCGTGCAGACCCACCAGATGTCGACCAGTGGCAGGGGGGCTACCCCGCTTAACTGCCGGGCCAACCCCAGCAGGGAGGCGAGTCCGAGGCTGTTGTCACCCAGCCCCGGCCCGTAGATGCGGCCTGACCCGGCCTCGCGGCGGGGGGTCAGATCGGTGTCCGCCGGGAAGACCGTGTCGAGGTGGGCGCTGACGAGCAGCGCCGGGCGGTCTGCGGATGCGCCCGGCGTCCGGCCATAGACGTTTCCCACGTCGTCGCGGTGAACGTCCGCCAGGTTCAGCGATTCGAACCGTTCGAGCATCGCCCCGCCGCGTGCCGACTCGTCGAACGTCGGCGCGGGGATGCTTTGCAGAGCGAGCGCGTCATCCACAATCTGGCTGCTATGCTGGCTCCAGTAGGCGAGCAGGTCCAACGTTTCGGGGGTGGTGGTCAGGCTTTGAAAATGATCTTGCATCCGACTCTGAAGGCTCCTTTTCCGTTCACGCTCATTCTAATCCGAAATGCCCGCCTCGTACAGCCGGGCCTGCGATCGGTACGTGATCGATCTGCGGGCTGTCTGACCCGAATCCAACTTTTCACTTGTCCGCTGAAACCCGTCAAGACTATAATGCTTGCTATGGGGGAGCAAACCATTTTACTCATCGAGCGGCAGACGAGCACCGCGTCAACCTTTGCGACGCCGCTTGAGCGGAAAGGCTACGAGTTAGTCGTCGTACCAACCGGCAGCCGGGCACTCGAGCAGGCAGGCGAGATCGACCCGGTGCTTATGATTCTGAACGCCGCGTCACTCGGTTCGAGCGGCGTGCGGATATGCAGCCGCCTGCACGACGAGGTGGGTGTGCCGATCATCCACATCGTCGAAGAAGGGATGAGTTCGCCCCCGGACCACATGTGCCATGTCTTCCTGAAGCTGCCTTTTACGGCGCGCAAGCTGGTCAACCGGATTAAGCGGCTGCTGCCGTCCAACCGCGAGCATTCCATCCAGGTCGGCTCCGTCGAACTGCTGTCGGCGGTGCGAGTCGTCAAGGTGCCGGGGAAAGAGACCCGCCTGACGCCGAAGGCGACCAGCCTGCTGGAGGTTTTCCTGAACCATCCGGGTGAAACGCTCGACCGGGGCTACCTGATGCGGCAGGTGTGGGACACGAACTACGTTGGGGACACCCGGACGCTCGACGTGCATATCCGGTGGATACGGCAGGCCATCGAGCCTGAGCCAGGGTCGCCGCACCTGATCCGGACGATCCGGGGGGTCGGCTATCGATTCGAGCCGGGCGGGCTTGACGAACAGGGTAAGGAAGACGCCTCAGATTAGGCCCCGCGCCGCCTCGCCAAACAAAAATCGCACGCGCCGCGTGCGACATTCGTCGTCCATAATAAACGTTAAGGCGGGCCGCGATACGCTGGCCCGCCCGTCTTATGCCTCTTCGGCTTCCAGCTTTGCCAGCTGCTTCATCAGCCGTGACTTGCGGCGCGAGGCGTTATTCTTGTGAATGACGCCCTTGCTGGCGGCGTGATCGAGCCACTTCACCGCCTCACGCACTGCCTCAATCGATTCCTCGACGCTGCCCGATTCCATCGCCTCGCGCGCCTGACGCACCTCGGTGCGCGCGCGGGTACGATGACGCTGGTTGCGGACACGAGCACGCTCATCCCGGCGAATCCGCTTCTTGGCCGACTTCGTGTTTGCCAAGCAGCACCTCCACACTATCCATGTTCTAATTTTTCCGGCACACACGTTACGATGCGCCCTGATACGAAAGGGGATTTTAACAGATCGGGGGGGCGCTTGTCGAATGGCCGTTTTGCCCCGGCCTGCCCGGCGGATACGCGTCCTGCCCAAGATGGCCTGACGTGCTATACTAGGGGCCGGTCGGACAGCGCGCTGTGAATCCCCGGTTTGGATGAGGAGCCACACGGGAGATGGCAGCACAACCAACGTTTGCCGAAAAGGCGCATACGTTTACCGTCAGGCGGATCTTCTTCGGAGATACGCTCTTGAACTGGCTGCTGGGGATGCTGCTGACGTTTTTGCCGGGGTGGGCGGATCGCACCCTGCGAAGCGGCGCACGGCCTTTGCTCCCGGCGAGCGCGTACCGCGTTGTGGGCGTCGGCTTCCTGTTATTCGCGGCGTGGCAAACGGCGGTGCTGGTCCGGGGGCGGATGGGCGCGCCCGCGCTGTGGTTCGCCGCCTTCATGGCAGAGGCCCCGGTCGTGCTGCTGACGGCGGCGCTCGTGTTTTTGAATTTGCCCCTTAAACTCGGATGGCGGATCGTGCTGTGGGCAGGCGATATGTATATGTTCCTGCTGGGCCTGTGGTACGTTTATCTGGCGACTGCCGTCCACAAAGGCGAGGCAGCGCCGGAGGTTCAGGGGCGCACTGAGGTATGAAGGAGGATGGTCATGGCGCGAACGCGCGTCCTCGTCATCGACGATGATCGGAGTATCCTTGAGATCATGCGGGCGGCGCTTGAGCGGGCCGGGCTGGAGGTTCTGCCTGCGCCGGACGGCGACATCGGCGTTCGGATATTTCGCGATGAACAGCCCGACATCGCCGTCGTGGACATCGCCATGCCGGGTGTGGACGGCTATGCGGTGATCGAGCGCATCCGCGCGGTGGAGGGCGAGACCGATGCCCCGATGCCGGTGATCATCCTGTCTGCCTATTCGCAGTCCGCGATGCGTAAATACGCCTCCGATCTGGGCGTCAGCCTCTACCTGACGAAGCCCGTCAAGCCCAAGGTGCTCGTCCAGCACATTCAGGAGTTGACCGGCGGTCCGGTCGACGGCGAGTAACTCCGATTCCCCCGGCCCGCGCGGCGGGCGACCCGTATGACCGACGCCACCCCAAGCCCGCGTGATGCGTCCCGCGCATCACTGGCCCGGAAGGTGCTGCGCGGCGCGGCCTATCTGGGCATCGCCCAGTACGCGACGCTCGGCATCGGGCTGATCAAAACGCCGATCCTCGCCCGTCTCGTCCGCCCCGAAATTCACGGCGCGGTCGCGCTGGCCGTTTCGTGGGTGTCCTTCCTCAATATTTTCCGCATGGAGCTGCGTGAGGTCGTCATCAGCGATCCGGAGGGCCATCCGGCGCGGCTGACGACCCAGTACGTGATCGAGGTGATCACGACGTTGGTCGGCGTCGTGCTGGGCGTCGCCGCCTACCAGATCGTTCCCGGCATGGCGTCCTCGCAAGTGTGGACGGCGATCTTCGCGCTGCTGGGCGTGCGTGTCATCTTCGCGCTGACCTCGACTCCGCTGTACATCCTGCACCGCGACGTGCGGCAGGAGATCATCACCCGGTTGACCCTGCTCGGCGCGGTGCTCAGCCTGCTCGCCAGCGCGGCGCTGGCGTGGTCTGGCTACCCGCTGACCAGCCTGCTCGTCGATGCTGCGCTGCCGACCGTTGTGCTGGGGGTCGGCGCGTGGCTGGCGGTGGGTTGGCGGCCTGCCCGTGCGTGGGATGCGTCTGTCGCGCGGGACGTGTGGTCGTTCGCGACGACGATGTGGACGGGCAGCATCTTCTCGAAGATCAGCTTCGAATTCGACGACTGGCTGGTCGGCAAGCTACGCGGCACGGAGGCGCTGGGCTTCTACTCGAAGGCGTATACGCTCGCCAAGATGCCGATGGACGTATTTGCCGGGGTGATCGGCGGGATCGCGCTGTCGGTGTACGCGCAGAGCTACGCCGCCGGGCAGGACGTGTTCAACCGGGTGTACCGGCTGACGACGTGGCTGCTGATGCGGGTCGTGGCGTGGTCGAGCATCGTCATGCTGGCGGCGGCGGAGGAGATCGTGCTGATCATGCTGGGGCCGAACTGGCGGCCCGTGCCGCTGCTGGTGCGCGTGATGTTCGTCTACGTGCTGGGCCGTCCTCTGTTCCAGAACAACGCCCAGTTTCTCATCGCCAGCCGCCACGAGCGCCGCTACCGGGCATCGCAGTTGATTCAGGCGGTGGCGCTGCTCGTGCTGGGGCCGCCTGCCGTCTACTTCTGGGGTGGGGTGGGGGCGTCCATCGCGGTCAGCGTGATGATGCTGCTCGGCTTCGGGCTGTCGCAGTGGCACGTCTCGCGGCAGGTCGATGTGCCGCTGATCCGCCTGTATCTGCTGCCGCTGACCCTGACGGCCCTGCTCACGCCGGTGCTCTATGCGATGGGCGGGGCGCTGGGGGCGGGGGTCTTTGTGTCGCTGCTGGTGAAGGGGGCGCTGGGCACGCTGCTGTTCGGGGGGATCACGTACCTCGCGGAGCGCCGCACCGCGCACGAGGTGTACGATCTGGTGGTCGATAACTTGCTGCGCGGTGGGGAGGAAGATCAGACCGCCTGACACGGCGCGGGGCCGTTGCGACCCCGGCGGCGCTGCGTTATCATCGCGCAGAGTTTCGCGACCGGGCGAAACCACAACCCACCCTCGACGTTCTGTTCCACTGAAAGGCTGCCCGTGACGAAAGGCCGCACCGCAGCGTTCGCGCTCGTCGTGATGATCGCGCTGGCGCTGATCGTCAATTTCGACGGGCTGCTGCTGCACCTCGCGACCGACCTGCCGGGTGATCCGGTCGATGCGGCGCTGGCCCTGACACACGTCTGGTGGCCGGTTTACTCGATCGGGCAGCCGGATGCGCTCGCGATCCACTCGTTTTTCACGCCGCCGTATTTGATCAACCATCTGCTGACTATGCCGGTGCTCCAGTCGCCGGTATTTTCGCTGTTGAGCGCGCTCGGCGGGCCGGTGCTGGGGTTGAACCTGCTGCTCGTCACGTCGCAGATCGCTACCCACGCGCTGACGTACGCGTTCCTGCGGATGAAGGGCGCGCCGATCACGCTGGCGCTGGTGGGGGCGGCGGCGTTCGTGCTCGCGCCCTGGTACGGCGGCGCGGTGGGGTCAGTGGACGTGATCGGAGTGAGCTTCTGGGTGATCCCGGCGGCGTTGATCGCGTGGGATCGGTGGGCGGCGCGGCCCTCGACGTGGCGGGCGGCGCTGGTCGTGGCGGCGCTCTATGCGGCGGTATTG
>CAZWUX010000040.1:0-18890 GCA_964637665.1 uncultured Anaerolineae bacterium | reverse complement strand
GGCTGGCCGTCGGGCGAGGTCAGCACGATGTATGCGCCGCGCTCGTCCTGCGGCAGGTCGTCAGGCGGCGCGCCGTCGACCGTCGCGTACAGGTAAGCGCGGTATGCGCCCCGCCGGATGGTGACGCCCAGACTGCCCCCCCGGAAGGGCACGTCGACGGCGCTGTCACCCGCCTCGCCGAAGTCCGCGCCAAGCTCGCTGAACGCCCACTCGCCGCCGTAGTCGAGGCGTGGATCGGTCGGAAGGTAGATACCCGGCCACAGCGCATCGGCCCACTCGTCCGACCGGGCGCGCACCGCCGCCGCCGTCGGGCTGAGCGATCCGTCCTGACCGCGCAGCGCGAAGCCCCAGCGCGGATCGTCGGCGGGCGCGTCGGGCTGCCAGTTTTCGAGGATCAGCGCGCCCGCCCAGGGCCACTCGGCCAGCGCTCGCTCGTAGGCCGCGACGGTCCATGCCGCCTGCTCGGCGGGCGATGTGCTTCCCCACGCGGACGGCGCGCCGTCCCAGTCCGGCGGGAGGGCGTTCCAGCCGAAGTGGCTGGCCCACAGCGGTTTGGAGTCGTCGCCGTGGCGGACCATCTCCTCGCGGAGCAGGACGAACCGCGAGAAGTTGAGACGGTTGAGGTGTGCCCGGCGGTCGTCGGGCGCGGCGTCGAACCCGTAGGGCTTGCCCGCCACGCCGTCGAAGAAGGGCGCGGCCCCGTTGTCGTACAGCGCGCGCAGGTAGAGCACGTCGTTCAGGTTGTCGGGGCCGGTCTCGACGGTCGGGGCCAGCCCGGCGGTCAGCACGAGCGCGCCGGGGTCGGCGGCGTGGATCGGACCGTAGGCGGCTTCGAGCAGCGCGGCGTAGCCGACCGGGCTGGGCGGCGCATCCCCCCACCCGGCGGATAGATTCGGCTCGTCCCATATCTGGTACACGTCGATCCGGTCGCCGTAACGGTCGGCGACGGCGGCGGCGAAATCGGCGAAGGCGGCGAAATCGCCGGGTGGCGCGGTCGGGTGATCCGCCGCCCAGCCGGGGGAATCGCGCAGCACGGCAACGATCCGCAGGCCGCGCGCGGACGCCGCTTCCACCACATAGTCGAGCGTCGCCCAGTCGTAATCGCCCGGCTCCGGCTCGATCGCGCGCCAGAGGAAGGGCTGCCGCACCCAGACGAAGCCGGTGTCTGCGATCAGATCGAGGTTTTCCGCAAGCTCGGCGGGGTCATAACCTGTGAGGTCGACGTTGACGCCCGCCACAGGCACGCGGGGGGGCAGGTTCGCGCCGGGTAACCCGTCGAGCGCCCCGCGCAGGTGGGCGGCCCTCTGCGCGACAAGCGCCGCCGCGCCGAACAGGCACAGCGCCGCACCCAGCGCCGATAGCAGGGTCCACCCTTTGCGGTTCATCGCTACGGAACCCAGCGGGGCGTGCTGCTCTGGCCGTCGCTCGTCACCTGCTGGGCCAGCCCGGTCACGATGTCGACTAAGAGCAGATTGCCCTCCGGGCCGGGGTCGACGAGCGCCACCTGCCGCCCGTCGGGCGACCACGCATACGTCTGCGGGAGCAGGCCGGGCGCGCCGGCGGCGGGGTAGACGGCCCGCGCGTTGCTGCCGTCGCGGTCCATCACCATGAGGCGGTAGCGCCCGGTGACGCTCTCCAGCGGCTCGACGGCCTGCAAATAGGAGAGCCGCACCTCAAGCGGCTCGCCGTCCGGGCCGATGCCGGGCGAGTAGACCGGGTCGGCCCACATCCCGGCCTGCCCGTCG
Organism: uncultured Anaerolineae bacterium; assembly: GCA_964637665.1. Taxonomy (GTDB): domain Bacteria; phylum Chloroflexota; class Anaerolineae; order Aggregatilineales; family UBA3940; genus CAZWUX01. The sequence continues at coordinate 17,145 of CAZWUX010000040.1, read as the reverse complement.
ACCGGGACGCTGTACGAGCCGTCCTCAGGCAGCACGACCAGCGAGAACACCGGGCTGTCCTCCGCCGCCTCGCTGCCCAGCGGCGCGCCGTGTGTGACGGTTGCCACCATGCCGCCCTCCGGCGTCCACGCCGGGGTGGGAACCCATACGAAGTCGTAGGCGTTCCAGGGTGCGAAGGTGACGAGCGCGCGGCGCTCGTAGGCGTCCGGCGGCTGGAAGGTGACTTCCCCGTCCTCGTCGCCGCCGGGGGTGGGCGTGCTCGCGCCCTCGTAGATGGGGGTCAGCACGCCGACGGCGTCGGGCTGCGCCCACGCCACACGCACGCCGTCGGGCGAGAGGGCGAACGTCGTGCCGTACCAGCCGTAGACGCCGCCGGAGGATGGCTCCAGCAGCAATTCGGGGTCGACCAGCTCGCCCTCCGGCGAGACGCCCGCCCGCCACAGGTCGTTGGCGGCCTGCCAGCCGGGGAAGCTGGCGCGCGGCTCCGCCGTCGAATAGACGAGCGTGCGCGGCTGGCCGGGCGCGCGCTGCTGGCCGGGCGCGCGCTGCTGGCCGGGAACCCATGCCGCCCACAGCACGTTCGGCAGGCCGAGGTAGACCGGCTCGACTTCGGCGGCGGTCGTGTCGAGCGTCGCCCACAGGTAGTTGAAGGGCTGTTCCCCGGCGGCCTGCGGGGTGGCCGTCGTATCGGGGTCGTCCGCGCCCACCGTCCGCGTGTAGAGCAGCATCGCGCCGTCCCCGGAAAGCTCGAACACGCGCCCGTCCAGCCCGCCGTCGAGCGTGAGCGGGCGGCTGTTCGCGCTGTTCTGGCGGACGATCCACGCGTTCCCGGCGGAGATATAGGCCAGCGTGCCGTTGACGGTGACGGTCGGCAGGTCGCTCTGCGTGCCGACCATCAACACCTCGTCCTGCGGGGCGACGAGCGTCACGCGGCGTATCTCGCTGCGCGAAGTCTCGACCTCGTTTTCATACGTCACCCGGTAGGTGACCTCGGCGGTCCCGTTGACCCCGGCCTGGAGCAGCAGCGTTTCGCCCGGCTCAAGGCCCTCGTTGGGGACGGTGCGGCTCTGGAAGGGCACGCCCTCCTCGACGACGACGGTTTCCTCGCGCACGCGCACGACTGTGATCGTCATGCCGTCGGCCACACGGCTGTAGCCCGGCGGGTTGACGCGGTCGAGCGAGCCGAGCGTGACGCCGCTCTGGCGCAGCACGTCGCTGACGGTTAAATCCTCCCGCACGACGAGCGCCTGCGTATCACCGTCTGCAACGAGGGTCACGCCGACACCGTTTTCCGTCTGGAGGGGCGGCAGGACCGCACACCCGGCGAGCGGCAGGGCTATCAACAAAAATAGAAGGGTGGGGATGAGGGCCAGCGTCCGTTTGCGCATAACGGGCGGAATGTAACACGGCTGGGAGGGGGCGGGCAACATGCGCGGCGGAAAGAGCGGCAGGGGGCGCGTGTTACGCGCCCCACATGATGACGATTAACTCACGCGGGCCGTGCACGCCCAGCGTCGTCGTCTGTTCGATGTCGGCGGTGCGGCTCGGCCCACTGATGAAGTTGAGCATCCCCACCTCCCGAACGTGTGCGGCGGTGTCGTCCAGCCCGGCGAGATAGGTCGGCATGTCGGGGGCGATGCGCGCCGCGTCGAGCAGGGCGACGTGCACGGGCGGCAGCAGCGAGGCGAGCGGCGAGCGGCCCGGCCCGGCCCGCAGCACGAGCGTGCCGGTATCGGCCAGCGCGGCCTCCGCGCCGGTAATGCCGACCGGGACCGGCTCAAGCTCGCGGGGATCGCCGCCCTGCACGGCGTCGACGCCCTCTCCGGCCAATGCGTCGGACAGACCGGGGCAGTCGATCTCGTCCCACGCCCACGTGAAGGCCCGCCCCCAGCCGCGCTCGACGCAGAGCGACGCCGCGGCCTGCGCGGCCTCGTCCGCCGTCGCCACACGGATCACCTGCCCGGACAGCGCCTCGACCTCTTTGGCGAAGCGATCCGGCCCGGCGGTGTCACGCGGGAGATGGTTGGCCGGATGATCGGGCGCGGATTCGGGCAGCAGCGCCTCGCCAAGCGCCGCGCGGATGCGCCCTAAGACGGTTTCGCGGGCTTCATTCGATTCACTCATCGGGGTGCTGCTCCTTCCAGCGGGCCTGAAACGTCTTTCCGGCGAACGGCGGGAACTCGCGGAAGCGGGTCCACGCGCCGAGCGGCCCCGGCAGCCCGCCCCTGATCCACCTGCCGCCGGTCAGGCGGCTGAACAGCCCGGCGGCCCACGCGGCCAGCCGGAAGCGGGCCGGGCGCTTGGCGACCATCGCGTAGCCCTTCATGCCCATCGACAGCCAGCCGGGCGACTGCCGCTGCTCCACGGTCTCGCGCCGCAGCCGCAGGAGCAGCGTCGGCAGGTCGATGCGCACCGGGCACACGTCCTTGCACGCGCCGCACAGCGTGCTGGCGTGCGGCAGTTCGGCGAAGGCCGGGACGCCGCCCAGGATAGGCGAGACGACCGATCCGACCGGGCCGGGATAGGTGCTGCCGTAGGCGTGGCCGCCGATGGTGCGGTACACCGGGCAGATGTTGAGGCAGGCCCCGCAGCGGATGCAGTACAGAATCTCGGCGAGGTCGCCCGCCAGCGCGCGCGTCCGACCGTTGTCGAGGATCACGACGTGGAATGCCTCCGGCCCGTGTTCCTCCCCCGCGCGGCGCGGCCCGGTGGCGAGCGTCGTGTAGACCGTCATTTTCTGCCCGGTCGCGCTGCGGCCCAATAGCTGGAGCATCACCGTGAGGTCGTCCATCGTCGGCACGATGCGCTCCATGCCCATCAGGGCGATGTGGATCTTCGGCAGCGTCGAGACCATCCGCCCGTTGCCCTCGTTCGTCACGAGGCACACGGAGCCGGTCTCCGCGACGGCGAAGTTACAGCCCGTGATGCCGACATCCGCCGTGAGATAGACATCGCGCAGCGTGCGCCGGGCGATGTCGTTTAGCGCGATCGGGTCGTCCGTATAATCGACGCCCAGCGTGCTCTCGAAGATGTGGCCCACCTCCTGCCGCGTCAGGTGGAGGACAGGCGCGACGATGTGGGAGGGGTGGTCGTGGCCCTTCTGCGCGATGAACTCGCCGAGGTCGGTCTCCACGACCTCGAACCCGGCCTCCTCCAGCGAGTCGTTGAGGCGGATTTCCTCCGTCACCATGCTTTTCGACTTGGCGATCAGTTTGGCCCCGGCCTCCCCGGCGATCTCGCGGACGATGCGGCGGGCCTCCTCCGCGTCACGCGCCCAGTGGACCTGCCCGCCGTTGGCCTGCACGCTCGCCTCGAACTGGGTGAGGTAGGTGTCGAGGTTGGCGATGGTGTGCGCGCGGACCGCGCGGGCGTGGTCGCGGGTGGCGTCGGCGTCGGGCAGTGTGCCGAGCACGGCGTCACGGTGCTCGTAGAAGCGGACCGCCGCCCGCCGGATCGCGGCCAGCCGGTCCGGGTTGGCGAAGGCGTCTTCGACGCGGCTCTCGAAGGGCCGGGTGGGTGTTTCCATCGTCATGAGCGTATCCCTTCCGCCAGCAGCAGCGCGAGGTGCTTGGTCCGCATGGCGCTGCCGCGTTTGCGCAGACCGCCCTCGATGTGCATCAGGCAGCTTACGTCACACCCCACGACGAGGTCCGCGCCGGTACCCTCGAAGGCGTCGAGGCGGCTGTGCATCATCGCCCCGCTGATGTCGCCCATCTTGATGGCGAACACGCCGCCGAAGCCGCAGCAGGTTTGTGGATCGGCCTGATCGAGGATGTTCAGGCCCTCGACGTGCTCCAGCAGCGCGCGCGGCTGGCCGTCGACGCGCATCCCGCGCAGCAGGTGGCACGAGGGGTGGTACACGACGCTGCCCTCCCAGTGCGCGCCGATGTCGACCGCGCCCAGATCGTCGACCATGAAGGATGTGAACTCGACGATCCGCCCGGCCAGCGCCTCGGCGCGGGGGCCGTATTCGGGATCGTCGCGCAGTAATTCCGGGTAGTAGTGCTCGACGGCGTGGCCGCACGAGCCGGAGGGGATGACGACCGGATCGTCGCCATCGCCGAACACGTCGATGGTGTGGCGGGCCATCTCCCGCGCCTCGTCCCAGAATCCGGCGTTGAAGGCGGGCTGTCCGCAGCAGGTCTGACCCGCCGGGACGCGCACCTTCACGCCCTGCGCCTCCAGCACGTCGACGACCGCCTGCGCCACGTCGGGAAACAGCGTGTCGAGCAGGCAGGTGACGAACAGGCTGGCGGATGTCGGCTTGCCGCCGTTCGCTTCAGGCATATGCTCACTCCGGTTTGTTCAATGTTCGTCACGCGGCCCTGTGGCCGCGATTGGGCCATGTCGCGCATTCGCGATCCGGCATGGCGTGGTTCGATTTGTTTCGCGGCGGAGGCAGTTAGAATACCGGTTACGGCATGAGCAGCACGTCGCGGATAATGGGCAGCGCCCAGTCGAGCGTCGCCCGGTCGATGATCAGCGGCGGGGCGAAGCGGATCACGTTCTCGTGGGTGTCCTTCGCCAGAATGCCGCGCCGCGCCATCTCCTCGACGAAGCGCCGCCCTCCCCCCGCCTCCTGCTTCAGCACGACGCCGATCAACAGCCCTTTGCCCCGCACGTGGTCGATGTGCGGGCTGTTGATCTCCTCAAGGTGATCGCGGAAGTACGCGCCCATCTCGGCGGCGTTCTCGACGAGGTGTTCCTCGACGAGGACGCGCAGCGCCGCCTGCCCGACGGCGGCGGCCAGCGGATTGCCGCCGAACGTCGAGCCGTGATCGCCCGGCTCGATCACGTCCATCACCGGCGCGTCGGCCAGCACCGCCGAGACCGGGTAGACGCCGCCGCCGAGCGCCTTGCCCAGCACGAGCAGGTCAGGGCGCACGTCCTCATAGTCGCAGGCGAACAGCTTCCCGGTGCGGCCCAGCCCGGTCTGAATCTCGTCTGCGATGAGCAGCACGTTATACGCATCGCAAATCTCGCGGACCTGGCGCAGGTAGCCGTCGGGCGGGACCACAACGCCGCCCTCGCCCTGAATCGGCTCGATCAGCACGGCGGCGGTGTTGGGCGTGATCGCCGCCTCGACCGCGTCCGCGTCGCCGAAGGGCACGGTCACAAAGCCGGGTGTGTGCGGGCCGAACAGGTCATGGTACTGCGGCTCGGTGGATATCGAGATGGCCGTGATGGTCCGCCCGTGAAAATTGCCCTCGGCGGCAATCACCGCAGCCCGATCGCGGGGAACGCCCTTACGGACGTAGGCCCACTTGCGCGCGATCTTCAGCGCGGTCTCAATCGCCTCGGCCCCGGTGTTCATGGGAAGGACCCTGCCGTAGCCGGTCAGGTCGGTGAGCGCCTCGTAAAACAGCGGAAGCTGATCGTTGCGGAAGGCGCGTGAGGTCAGCGCGAGGCGGCCCGCCTGCTCGCGCAGGGCCGCGACGATGCGCGGGTGGCTGTGGCCCTGATTGAGGGCCGAATAGGCGCTCAGACAGTCGAGGTAGCGGTTGCCATCGACATCGTACAGCCACACGCCCTCGCCGCGCGTGCAGACAATATCCAGCGGCTTGTAGTTGTGCGCGCCGAGGCGATCTGATAGCTCGATCAGCGCCTCGGCGCTCGTGCCTGGTTTGGCTTTCGCCATATAGGAGGCTTTCTAAATTTTGCCAAGCAGCCAGAGCATCAATGCCTTCTGAGCGTGCATCCGGTTCTCGGCCTGATCGAAGATCACGGAATTGGGATGGTACAACACCGTGTCGTTGACCTCGTAGCCCTTGTGCGCGGGCAGGCAGTGCATGACGAGCGTCTCCCGCCCGGAAAGCGCCAGCAGGTCCTCGTTGACCTGATAGGGCTGGAAGGTCTTGACGCGGCGCTCCTTCTCGTCGGCGAAGTCCGGGTTGGTGAAGTGCTCCATGTTGATCCACGTGTCGGTGTAGACTACGTCGGCGTCCTTCATCGCGGCGGCGGGGTCGTCCGTCTCCTCGTAGCGGTCGTTCGCGCGCAGCATGGTAAGCTGCTCCTCGTCGACCGCCGGGGGGTCGAACTCAGGCACGCACAGTGTGAAGCGCGCCCCGGCGTAAATGGCGGCCATCGAGAGCGAGTTGCTCACGTTGTTGGCGACGCCCATGTAGACGATCTTCACGCCCTCGGTGCGGCCAAGCCGCTCCTTGACCGTCATCAGGTCGGTGAGCGCCTGCGCGGGGTGGTAGCGGTCGTCGCAGCCGTTGATCACGGGGACTTCCGAGCCTTCCGCCAGCGCGACCAGCTCCTTGTTAACCATCATACGGGCCATGATGAGCTGGGCGTAGCGTGAGATCACCTTCCCCTCGTCGGCGATGTCCGCGATGCCCATCTGCGTGTGCTGCGTCTGGGCGAAAATCGCGTGACCGCCGAGTTCCGTCATGCCCGCCTCGAACGAGAACCGGGTGCGGGTCGAGGTTTTCTGGAAGATCATCGCCAGCGTCTTGTTCTTGAGGGAGTCGCGCCAGGGATCGGGGTCGCGCTTGATGGCAATGGCCTGATCGACCATGTGGTTGAACGCCTCAGGCGTTACGTCCCGAACCTTGATGAAGTGTTGTACCTCTGGCATGATCCTGCGTCCTTCTTCTCCTTAGGGGGATGCTACTAAAACAGGCGCGCCGCTTCGCCGGGATGCGGCGCGCCCTCCATTATAGCCGAGAGTTCGGATTCATGTCACTCTGTGAAAGGCAACCTGTCACTGCGCGATAAGATGCGACAGCGTCCCCTGCGCGAGGTCGACGAAGTAGACCTCGCCGTCCTCGCCCTCGCCGAAGCTGCTGATCGAGGCGTTGGCGCTGGCAAGCTGCCGGACGCTCCAGCCGTCCGCCGACGGGGCGAGGCCCCAGATCAGCCCGGAGCAGTAGTCGCCGTAGAAGTAGACCCCCTGCATCGTGGGGAACCCCTCGCCGCGATACACGTAGCCGCCCGTCACGGAGCAGCCCTGTGAGTGATCGTACTCGGCGACCGGCTGGACGAGGCCCGCCGGATCGCAGTTCGCACCCTCCGGGTAGCAGTGCAGCCCCTCCATGATCGGCCAGCCGTAGTTCTCGCCGCCCGCGCTGGCGGCGGGCTGGAAGTCGACCTCCTCGTAGACGTTCTGACCCACGTCCGCGATGTAGAGGTCCCCGGTCGCGCGGTCGAAGGAATAGCGCCAGGGGTTGCGCAGGCCGTAGGCCCATATCTCACCGCGCGCGTTGGGATCATCCACGAACGGGTTATCAGGCGGGACGCTGTAGGGCAGCTCGTTCACGTCGATGCGCAGCATCGCGCCCAGCAGCGTGCCGAGATTCTGGCCGTTGCGGAAGCGGTCGCCCGATGCGCCGCCGTCGCCCAGCCCGATGTACAGGTAGCCGTCCGGCCCGAAGACGAGATTCCCGCCGTTGTGGTTGCCTGCGGGCTGGGCCTGCGTCAGCACAACCTCCTCGCTGGTCGGATCGGCCCGGTTGGGATCGTCCGTCACAGAGAAGCGCGAGACGACCGTGCCGCCCGATCCGTCGGTGTAGTTGACGAAGAAATACCCGTTCTCGGCGTAGTTCGGGTGGAAGGCCAAGCCCAGCAAGCCCTGCTCGCTCGCACCCGCGTTGACGCGGTCGCTGATGTCGAGGAATGGCTCCGGCAGCACGGATTGGCCGTCGACGATGCGGATCGTCCCGGCCTTCTCGACGACGAACAGCCGCCCGCCCCCGTCCCCGGCGTTGGCGATGCCGGTCGGGGCGTTGAACCCATCGGCCACCGGCTCGATGCCGAGATTCAGCGCGTCGAGGTCCGGCCCCGGCGGCGGGGTGTCTGGCGGGGTAGTCGGTTCAATGGACGGTTCGGTGGTGGGATCAGTCGACCCGGTCGTCGGGGTCATGTCCGCCGCCGTCGGCTGTGGCTCCCCGGTGGGGGCGGAGGTGTCTGAGGCGGGCGGCGCGGTGGGCGCGGGTGGGGTTGGCATCGGCATCAGGGTGGGTGTGCTCTCCGGCGATCCGCCCGGCGAGCAGGCCCAGGCCGCCAGCCCGATCAATATGAGGGCGGCGGCAGGTAACAAACGTCTCGATTCCATCGTTTCCTCTTGCTATCGCTACCGTTTAACTATGTGCTTTTGAGTGTAGCACGCCGGGGCGGCGCTTTCTGCAAGGGGGAAAATGGGGATAAGGTTCGCCGGGGAGCTAGCCCTCGCCGTAGGTCAGCATGACCTGAATCGCCTCCGCCGGGCGCTCGTCGAGCAGCGCGTAGGCGTCTGCGGCCCGCTCGACGGGAAAGCGGTGAGTGATGTACCGGACCGGCCCCACTGACTCCACCGCGCGCCACGCGGCCTCGAAGCGGCGCTCCCGCGTCCAGCGACCGCGCAGCTCCGGCGCGATGGTGCTCACCTGGCTGCTGATGAGCCGCATCCGGCCCCGGTGGAACCGCCCGCCGAGGTCGAGGTCGACGTGTTTGGTTCCGTACCATGACCCGATCACGACCCGCCCGTAGTCCCCCGTGACGGCGATGGCGTCGTTGAGCGCCTGCGGCGCGCCGGAAAGCTCGAAGACCAGATCGGCCCCGGCGGGGGGCCGCCCCTCGCCGAGAAGCGCACCCACCCCGGCGATCTCATCCGGGCTGAAAGACGCATCGGCCCCTGAAGCGAGCGAGGCGGCCCGCCGCCGCGCGTGGCGATCCACCGTCACCAGACAGGCCAGCGGAAACCCGGCCAGCAGACTCGTCACGAGCAGCCCAACGACCCCCTGCCCGAACACGGCGATTCGTTCCCCATAAAGCGGCGCGCCGTCCAGCACGAGCGTGACGGCGGTTTCGGCGTTGGGCAGGAAGGCCGCCGTCTCCGGCTCGACGCCCTCCGGCACGGGGATTAAATCGTCGATGGGCGTGGTGAAGTGGCTGGCGTGCGGCTGGAAGGCGAACACGAGCCGCCCCGCCCACTCGCCCGGCACGCCCGCGCCCAGCGCCGCGACGCGCCCCACCGCCGCGTAGCCGTAGCGCAGCGGATACGCCACCTCACCGCCCAGCGCCTCGATCGAGGCATCGACCGCCGTGCCGGGCGGCACTTCCCCCCGGTAGAAGAGCATCTCCGTGCCGGAGCTGATCGCCGAGACGATGGTCCGCACCAGCGCCTCCCCCGCCCCCGGCTCTGGAATGGCTTCCTCGCGCACGGCGACGATGCCCGGCCCCTCGAACACGACCGCGCGGCGCGTCATTTCAGGTCGCCCCACACGACGAGGTCCGGCCCGGCCCATTCAGCCCTCATGCCGGAGATGCGCGGCAGGTCGTCCCATGCGGCGATACCCAGCGGGCCGACGGCGCGGTAGCCGCCCGCCAGCACGGGCGCGATCGTCAGCACGAGATAATCCGCCAGCCGCGCCCGCAGAAAGCTCGTGATCACCTCCGCGCCGCCCTCCACCATGATATTGTTGATGCCAAGCTCGCCCAGCGTATCGAGCAGGGCCGCGAGGTGAATACGGTCGTCATCCCCGGCGTCGATGCGTAAAATCCGCGCGCCGCACGCTTCGAGCGCCGATGCGCGGGCGGCGTCGGCCCGGCCTGTGGTGGCGATCAGAGGTTGGCGCGGGCCGCTCAGCAGGCGGGCGTCTCGCGGAAAACGTAATGTGGAGTCGAGCACGATGGGCTGTGGGTGCGGCCCCCCGGCGCGGCGAGCCGTGAGGCGTGGATCGTCGGCCAGCAGCGTGCCGATCCCGATCAGGATCGCGTCGTGCGCGGCGCGCAGGCGGTGGGTCATCAGTTTGGATTCCGGCCCGCTGATAGGCGACGCCTGCCCGGCGCGCAGCGTCAGGCTGCCGTCGAGCGTCTGGGCGTAGGTCAGCGTGACGAACGGGCGTCCGGTGCGGGCGCGGTGACCCCCGGCGCGGGCGGCTGCCGCCTCGACCGGGCCACTCATGGGCGAGATGCGCCGTTCGCCGGGGGCAGGTCCTCGGCCAGCCGGTCGAGGTCGAGCAGGTGGTTCATGCGATTGGCTTTGGTGTAGAGGTAGTCGGCGTTCTGGGTATGGACCGGGGCTTGCAGCGGCACGCGGGCCATGATCGGGACACCGAGCGCGCGCAGCGAGGTGATCTTGGCCGGGTTGTTGGTCAGCAGGCGGATCGAGCGCACGTCGAGGTCGCGCAGGATGGCCGCCGCCACCGTGTAGTCGCGCTCGTCGGGCTCGTGGCCGAGCGCGATGTTCGCCTCCACCGTGTCGTAGCCCTCGTCCTGAAGGTTGTAGGCCCGCAGCTTGTCGAGCAGGCCGATGCCGCGCCCCTCCTGCCGCAGGTAGAGCAGCACGCCCGTCCCCTCCGCCGCGATCATGCCCATCGCCAGCGCGAGCTGCTCGCCGCAGTCGCAGCGCAGCGATCCGAGCACGTCCCCGGTGAAGCACTCCGAGTGGACCCGCACCAGCACGTCCCGCCGCCCGGCGACATCGCCCATGACGAGCGCCATGTGATCCTCGTCGTCGCGGCTGTTGGCGTACAGGCACAGGTGGAACTCGCCCACCCCGGTCGGGATGCGGGCGCGGGTTTGCAGTGATACCGTCAGTTTGTGGCCGTTTCCGTTGTTCATCGTTCCGCTACCGTTTCGGATTTTACGTTTCCGTCACTGATTTGATTGTAGATACGCGCCGGGCGCATAGCCAGCCCGCCGATCAGCAGGCCCGCGCCCCCGAACAGGACATCGCGCGCCCGGATGGCGAGGCTGAGCGCCAGCCCGGCAGCCGGGTCGAAGCCCAGCGCGGCGAAGGCCATCACCTGGCTCGCCTCCAGCGTGCCCAGCCCGCCCGGCAGCGGCAGCAAAAAGGCGATGCGGGAGGCCGTCACGGCGCTGATCAGCTCGGCGGGCGTCATGCTGACGCCCAGAAAGGCCGTCATCAGCCACCGTTCGGCGAGGATCAGCGCCCAGCCGCCCAGCGAGACGCCGAAGGCCAGCGCCAGCGCCGCCGGGTGCTCCCGGCAGAAGCGGACCGCCTCGTCTTCGCTCGTCCTGACGGCCTCAATCAGCCGGTCGAGGGCGTTGACCTCCCCCAGCCGGGCGGGGATGTGCGCCCGAATCTGGCCCAGCAGCCACGTCATGGGCTGCCGCCCGGCCCACATGAGCGCCAGAAAGACGACGGGCAGAGTGACGAGCGCCGCAGCGGCAATGAACGCCTCGATCCCGATCCGCCGCCCGAAAATCTCCCAGTTCAGTGACAGCCCGACGCCGACTGCCAGCATCCCGAAGTTGACGACCATGTCGACGAGGCGATCCAGCACGACGGATGACACCGCGGCGGGGGTGGATGCGCCGTGCCGCCGGGCCAGCAGCCACACCTGCGCGGGTTCGCCGCCGACCTGCGGCCCCGGCGTGAAGTAGCTCACGCCGAACCCCGCCAGCCGGTAGCCGGTCAGGGCGGCGAACGGGGCTTCCACGCCCAGCGCGCGCAGAATCACCCGCCAGCGGGCAGCGAAGGCCGCGATGATGAGCAGGTTGGCGATCAGGAGGATCGCGATCTGCCCCGCCCCCAGCCCGGCGAGCGCCGCGCCGACCGACGCGAACGGGACGCGGCTCAGCGCCCACGCGGCGAGCGCCAGCGCGAGCAGCCACAGCGCGATGACGCCGATCCGGGGGGCGCGCTCCCGCGACAGCGGCTTAATCATCGCCGCTCCCCCCGTAGCGCCTCGCCAGAAAGACCTCGTCCGGCCTCCAGAGCGTGAGCGCCCCGCCACCGAGGACCATCAGCCCGCTCGTGCTGGCGACGATGAGCGCCGCGCCGGGGTTCAGGGCGGACCCGGCCAGCGCCAGCCCGGTGACGATCAGCAGCAGGGTTGCCGCCAGCCGCCCGGCGACGCCCGCGACGGTCAGGGCGAGCAGCGCGATTTGAAGCACCGCGCCGTGCGCCAGCGTGGCGCGGTATGCGGGGAAGATGGCCCCCGACCACGCGCCGAGCATCACGGCGGCGGTGATCGCCCGTAATCCGACCGGCAGCCAACCCCGGAAAATATGGCCCACCGTATCCATCACCCGGCGGTAGCCCGCCGAATCGGGGCGCACCGCGCCGCTCACGACGAGCCAGTCCCGCACGAACCCCGCCAGAAACGGCGCGATGACGACCCCCGCAGCAAGGGCGATGGCGTCCGGCTTGAGCACGGGCCACAGCGTCGCGCTGATGAACCCCATCTGGATTCCGGCCAGCGCGCGGCGCGTCGTGCTGGGCGTCAGGTCGTAGACCGGTTTGCCCTGCCGCTTCCGCAGCCACACGCCGAGCGCGAAAACGTAGCGGGCCGCGCTCGCCAGCAGGAACCACGCCGGAAGCTGTCCGTGCCACACAGCGACGAGCGGCGCGATCAGGATGCCCAGCGCGTCGAATTCGAGGTCGAGCGTTTGTCCGAGAACGGTGGATCGCCCCGTCACACGGGCGGCGATCCCGTCGAGGTAGTCGACGACGATGGCCGCCGTGTAGAGCGCGCCCGGCATCCACGCCAGCCAGCCCTCCGGCGGCGGCGAGAGCAAAAAACCGGCCAGCGCGGCGAGCATGAAGCCGCGCGCCATGCTGATCAGATTGGGCAGGCCGAGCGTGGGCAGCGGGGTTGATTCGCCGGGCGGGTGATTCTCCGGCAGGCGACGCCACAACACGGCCAGCTCGTAGGCCAGCGTCAGCCCGGCGAGCGCGCTCCAGCGAAGGGCGTAGCGGGCCGACCATTCGGCACTGAGCAGGGCGAAGCCTGCCCCGACGCCCAGCGCGCCCACCACCACCAGCGCCGCCCACGCCCTGCGCAGCCGGGCGAGCGCCGGGCGATCGGCGGCGAAGGCCAGAGTCAGCTGATTCTCTCTTTGTCCGCTTTGGGGGAGCGGGCGAGCCATCCGTCACCTCAGTTGTGGCATGTGTCCCAATCGCATAAGATCGTGTGGTGTATAGAGAATAGCAACATCATGCGGCATTATCACGTGGTGTAAGGGGAGAGAGTATGCCCGGCCCGGCGGGGGATGATTTCATCCGCTATCTGGCGGCCAAGACGACCGTCGACGACCGCGCCCTGAACCGGGCTGTGTGGGATGCGTTCGCCGGGGCGCTCGCGGCGATGGATCGTCCGCCGCGCGTGCTGGAGGTCGGGGCGGGGATCGGCACGATGGCCGAGCGCGCGTGGGCGTGGAATCTGCTGCCGGACGGCGCGGTGTATCACGCCGTCGACGCCCGTCCGGCGAACGTCGCGGAGGCCCGGCGGCGGATCGCACGTCATGCGGAGGCCGCCCCCGGCGGCGGATTTTTTCTGGTGGATGATACGCGCCGGGCGGTCGTCACGTTCGAGGCCGCCGACCTGTACGACGTGGCCGCTCGCCCCGCCGAGCGCGGCGCGTGGGACGCCGTGATCGCCCACGCCCTGCTCGATTTGCTGAACCCCCCCGCCGCGCTCGACGCGCTGTTCGGCCTGTTGCGGCCCGGCGGCGCGTTCCTCTTCACGCTCGTGTTCGACGGCGTGACGGCCTTCCTGCCCGCGCTTGACCCGGCCCTCGACGCGCAGATCGAGGCGGAATATCACCGCACGATGGACGTACGGACCGATCGGGGTCTGCCCACCGGGGGCAGCCACGCCGGGCGCAGCCTGCTGGCGCACATCAGCGCGTCGGATGCGCGGCTGCTCGCTGCCGGGAGTTCAGATTGGCTCGTGCATCCCGGCCCGGTGGGCTATCCGGCGGATGAGGCGATTTTTTTGAATGACATACTCAGCATGGTTCGCGAGGCGATCCGCGATGAGCCGACCGTCGCCCCGGCGCGGCTCGATGCGTGGGCGGCGGCCCGCCGTGAGCAGATAGCGGACGCCGAGCTGATCTACATTGCCCACCAGCTCGACTTCGCCGGGCTGGCCCCCGGTTAGGCGATGCCGCCCGGTCGATGCTATACTAAGACCCCCCGGCAGGCGGGGGCTTCCGGCCCGCTGACGACGTGACGGCATCACGGCTCAGACCGCCGGTAGATGGTCCTGACCCGCAAAATAAGCCGCGCTGACACAACCACCATGACGTTTCAATGGCTCGCCTTTACGGTCCCGCCCTCGCTGGCGCTCCCCCGTTCCCTCTCCGGGGTGGTGATTCTCGCCCTGTATGCTCTGCTAACAGCCCTTGTCTTTTACCGGCACGCGCCGGGGTTCCGGCGTGTGCTGCCTCACCGGCAAACGCTGCTGATCGCCTGTCTCGTCGCCGCGCCGCTGCTGGCCCGCTTCGCCGTGATCACGTTCCAGCCGGGAGGCGCTCTGGCCGCCGCTTCGCTCGCGCCCTTTGCGTTCGTGCCCGTCGTAGTGGCAGCTTTGTGGCTGGGGACAGGCCCGGCAGCGCTGACCGGGCTGCTGGCCGGATTCGCGATCACGCTGTTCGGCGCGGGCCGTATCACCCTGCCCTTTGAGTGGGCGTTATTCGGCGCGGCGGTCGGGCTTGCCCTGAACCAGCCGTACTGGGGCAGGCTCGCCAAGTGGCTCCGGCAGCCGCTCGTCGGCGCGCTGGCCGGGGCGGTGTTTATCGCGTGGCCGCTGGCGCTGCTGGCCGTCTTTCTGCTGACCGACGGCCCGGCGCTGATCGGGCTGGAGCGGGCGCTGGCCCTGCTCACCCCCCTGCTGCTCACGAACGGGCTGGCCGCGCTCGCCGCCGGGCTGATCGTGCAGGCCGCCCTGCTCCGCGATCCACGCAGCCACCCCGTCCGTCCGCGCGCCCTGCGGCCCGCGCCCTGGACCGCCGCCCTCAACCGCCGGGTGCTCGTCACGTTCTTACCGCTCGCGCTCATCACCGTGACGCTGCTGCTGGGCGTCGTCGCGGGAACCGCCTATTCCGTTGCGACGCGGCTCGTCGTCGACGAGCTTGCGCGCGACGCGGTGACCGCCAGCAGCCAGATTCCTTTCTTCGTGCAGGTGGGCCGCAGCCTCGTCCGCGATCTCGCGCAGGACCCCTCCCTGCCCGCGCTGGAGGGCGGCGCGCTGCCCGCCCGGTTGGAGGAGGGCCTGCGGACCGTGCCGTTCTTCCAGCAGTTGATCTACGTCGATGGAAGCGGTGTCGTGCGTGGAGCCTACCCGGCGGCGGACGTGCCGGTCGCCCTCAGCCCGGCGGAGACGAGCCGGGCGGCCTTCGCGCTGGAGGGCGGCGTCCCGACCGACGTAGCGGTCTATGGCGAGGGCGGGAGCGGCGTGCTCGTGAGCTTCATCGCGGCGGTCCCTGCGCCGGGCGGCGAGGAAGCCGGGGCGCTCGTCGGACGGACGACGCTCGACACGAATCCAACCCTGACCCCTGCCATCGACACGCTGCGCGAGGGCATCATCGGTCAGGGCGAGGGGCTGATTATCGACGATCAGAATCACATCCTGCTCTACCCCGCTCACCCCACGCGCGCGGGCGAGGTGTTCGCGTTTACGGGCCTGCGGCCCATCGCATCGCGGGCGGCGGGTCAGGCTTTCCGCCAGCGTCAGGCGGATGGGACCCGCCAGCTCGTCTACCTGCTGCCCGTCGACGGGCGATCCGAATGGACGGTCGTCATAACGGTGCCCAACGAGGTTGCGCTGGCGCTGGCCCTCCAGATCGCGCTGCCTACGCTGCTCGTGTTCGTGCTGATCTCGGCGGGCGCGCTGGTGGTCAGCGCCCGGTTGATGCGCGGTATCACCGAGCCGCTCGAAGGGCTGGCTCAGGCGGCGGCGCGCATGGCCGAGGGTGATCTCAACCGCCAGCCCGACGTGGGCGGCGAGGACGAGATCGGGCGGCTGGGGCGCGCCTTCAACGAGATGCGCGTCCGGCTCGCCCGGCGGCTGGATGAGCAGGATCGCCTGTTCAACGTCAGCCGGTCGGTCGCCAGCAGCCTCGAACTGTTCCGCGCCATGCCGCCCATCCTCAACGCGGCGCTCGACGTGACGCAGGCCATCGGCGTGCGGATCGCGCTCCAGACCGGTGAAGGCGTGCCGCTGCGCACCTACGTGGCAGGTGAGGCGGCGGCGGCGATGGCCGTGCTCGACCGCCAGCTTTTCGATCTCGTCGAGCTGGACGGCACAGTCGTGATCAGCCAGCTGTGGCGGGCTGTGGGCAGCACGCTCGACATCACCGACCTTCAGGCCGACATCGGCGCGCTGGTCGCCTTCCCGCTGCACAGCGAGCGTGGGCTGCACGGCATCATGTGGGTGGGCTATGCGGAGGAGCGCCAGTTCGAGCAGTCGGAGCTGACCTTCCTCCAGACGCTTGCCGGGCAGGCCGCCATCGCCGTCGCGAACGCCCGGCTGTTCGCCGAGGCGGAGGAAGGCCGCCGTAAGCTCGAAGCCGTGCTGGAGAGCACCG
Organism: uncultured Anaerolineae bacterium; assembly: GCA_964637665.1. Lineage (GTDB taxonomy): Bacteria > Chloroflexota > Anaerolineae > Aggregatilineales > UBA3940 > CAZWUX01. Next base: position 882 of record CAZWUX010000040.1, on the reverse strand, counting down.
CCGACGGCATGATCGTCGTCGACGGGGAGGGGCGCGTCGTGCTGATCAACCCGGCGGCGGCGGATTATTTCGGCGTGCGCGGCGAGTGGGCGGTGGGCCGCCCCGCCAGACAGGTGATCGACACGCCGGACCTCGCCGGGATGATGACCGACCTGCGCGAGCCGGTTTCCGTGCTCGAACTGCCCCACCGCGACGGCAAGACGCTGCTTGCCAACACGTCGACCATCGTCGGGCAGGACGGCTCGATCACCGGGCGCGTGGCGGTGATGCGTGACATCACGGCCCTCAAGGAGCTTGACAACATCAAGACCGTGTTCTTGCAGATGGTCTCCCACGACCTGCGCTCGCCGCTCACCTACATGCGCGGCTACGCCTCCATGCTGCCGCTGGAGGGCGACCTCAACGAGCGGCAGGCGGAAGGGCTGGCCCGCATCAACACCGGCATCGACAGCATCGCGGAGCTAACCGAGCGTCTGACGTACCTCAGCCGCCTGCGCTTCGGCGATGAGGCCGAGCTTGAGATCAACTTCATCGACGTGGAAGAACTGATCGCGGCGGTCGTCGAGAGCCTGGCCCGCCTCGCCGACGAAAAAGACATCACGATTCAGGTCGAGGTGGCGGAGGAACTGCCCCTGGTCTTCGCCGACGGCGTGCTGTACAAACACGCCGTCGCCAACCTCATCCAGAACGCGCTCAAGTACACGCTCGAAGGCGGGCAGGTCAGCGTGCGCATCACCCGGCAGGGCGATGAGGTGACCGTCGCCGTCACGGACAACGGGATCGGCATCCGCCCGGAGGATCAGGAGCAGCTCTTCGAGGCGTTTTACCGCGTCAGGCAGCGCAAGGGCGATCCGCCCCGCCCCAGAGGCACGGGGCTGGGGC
>CAZWUX010000039.1:8288-18929 GCA_964637665.1 uncultured Anaerolineae bacterium | reverse complement strand
CACATCCTTCAAATATAGTAACGATTCTGTCGCCAGAAGGTTTCAGGATTCCGGTGGACATTCGGCGCAGGGTGCCGGTGGATCGAAAAAGACGCTTTGCGGTGGGCGGATGGTAGGGGTCTCCGGTTGTCGGAGGCTGGACGCTACGCTAGAATCGCGCCGATGGTCGATTTAGGCATTGTCATCGTGAACTGGAATACGCGGGATTATCTGCGCCGCTGTCTCGAAACGGTCTACGCGAGCCGGGGTGATTTCACCTGTGAGGTGGTCGTCGTAGACAATGGGTCGGTGGATGGCAGCGTTGAGATGGTCGCCGGGGAGTACCCGCAGGCGTGCCTCGTGAGTGGTCATGGAAATGTTGGCTACCCGCGTGGGAACAACCTTGGACTGCGCGCGCTGGGCTACAGGGATGGTGGGCGTCCCGTGGAGGAGGCTCCGCGTTATGCGCTGCTGTTGAACCCGGACACGGAGTTGCCGCCGGATGCGCTGGACGGGATGATCGGCTACATGGACGCCAATTCGGATGTCGGCGCGGCTGGCCCGAAGCTCGTGCTGCTGGATGGATCGCTCGATCTGGCCTGCCGCCGCAGCATCCCGACGGTGGAAGTCTCGATGTGGCACATGATGCGCCTCTCGCGGTTGTTTCCGCAGAGCCGCCGGTTTGCGCGCTATAATCTGACCTTTCTGGATGAGGATGAGACCGCCGAGGTCGGATCGGTCGTTGGGGCGTTCATGATCGTGCGGCGTGAGGCTATCGAGCGTGTCGGCCTGCTCGACGAGTCGTTCTTCATGTATGGGGAGGACCTCGATTGGTGCAAGCGCATCGGGGAGGCGGGCTGGCGGATCATGTATTATCCTGAGGTTGAGGTGCTTCACGTCAAACGCGCGGCCAGCAGCCAGAGCAAGCGCGCCCGCTTCGAGTTCGTACGGGCGTTTCTGCTGTTCTACCGCAAGCACTTCCGCCGGGAGACGCCGCTGCCGATCCACCTGGCGGTGATGGTCGGCATCGGTCTGTGGGGCGGCCCGAAATTGTGGCCGGAAATTGTGAACAAATCCGCGCCGGAATTGGCCGGTTATTAACGGGAGATAGGCGTGAGCCGGAAGCGCGTCCGCACACTCTATATCTTCTCACGGATCGCCGTCGACGGCCTGATGGCGACGTTCGCCTTCGTGCTGGCTTACCAGATTCGGGTAGGTATCCCTTTCCCGCAGCGCTTGCCCGAAACGCCCTCGTTCGTCGCCTTCATCCCCATGATGCTGATTCAGGTCATCAGCATCATCGCCGTGTTCTACTTCAACCGCCTGTATCACGTCGTGCGGGCGAAATCCCGGCTGGACGAGCTGTCGGCCATCATCGGCGCGGTGAGCATCAGCACGATGTTGGTCGTGGCGATCTCGTCGCTGACGTTTCGCGGTACACCCTTCGAGCTAGATTTCCCGCGCGCGATGGTGCTGTATACGTGGCTGCTGAGCGTGGGCTTGCTGACCATTGGCCGCGAGATGCACCGCCGGGCATGGCAGCAGCTTCGGATGCGCGGCATCGGGCGGGACCGGGTGCTTGTCGTGGGATCGGGTGAGACGGCGCAGGCCATCGTCCAGAAAATCCAGTGGTCGCCGTACCTCGGCTACGATCTCGTCGGCGTCGTGAATGGAAACGACGAGTCGAAAGAGGTCGCCGGCGCGCCGATTCTGGGGTTGATCGCCGAACTGCCGGAAGTTATCGAGAAGCAGGATATCCAGGAGGTGATCATCGCCCTCCCTGAGAACACGAGCCGCCACGAGATCACCCGCGTCGTCAGCCTGTGCCAGCGCGGCAGCGTCGCGATCAAGGTGTTCCCGGACGTGTTCGAGTTCATCACGGCGGGCGTCTCCATCGACGATCTGGGGGGCCTGCCGCTGCTCAACGTGCGGGACATCCAGCTGCGCGGCTGGAAGCTCAGCCTGAAGCGGGCGCTGGACATCGTCGGGGCGAGCCTGGGGATGATTCTGCTGTCGCCGTTTATGATGCTGATGTCGGTCGCCATCAAGCTCGACTCGCCCGGACCGGTTTTTTACTGTCAGGAGCGAATGGGGTTAGATGGGCGACCGTTCCAGATGGTCAAGTTCCGGTCGATGCGTAAAGATGCCGAGGCGCAAGGCCCCGGCTGGACGAAGCCCGACGATCCGCGGCGGACGCGCATCGGCACCTGGCTGCGCATGCGGAACATCGACGAACTGCCCCAGTTGATCAACGTGCTGCTTGGTGACATGAGCCTCGTCGGGCCGCGCCCGGAGCGCCCGGTGTACGTCGACCGGTTCCGCAACAGCATCCCCCGCTACATGGAGAGGCATCGCGAGAAGGCGGGGATGACGGGCTGGGCGCAGGTGAATGGGCTGCGCGGTGACACGTCGATCGCCGAGCGCACGAAATACGATCTGTGGTACGTCGAGAACTGGTCGCTGTGGCTGGACGTGAAGATCATCGTGCGCACCATGGTGATGACGATCGTGGGGCCGCCGGATGAGAAGAATGCCTACTAACCAGCACAGAACGCCGCGTCGACGAGCCGACATCCGCCCGCTGCACGTGCAGCGGGTTTAACGTCTGTAAGGTGGGTTGTGTGTGCCGGGAAGAAGGCGGGAGGATGGCTCTGGCGGCTCAGATCGCGTCGCCAGAACCGAAAAGGTGGTGGGTCAGCCAGTGCCAGATCCGCTTAAAGGGGTTTGACGTGAAGTGCGAGGCGAAGTTGTAGACTGCTGCCTGCGTGCTGACATCATGCCCGACGTGCTGGCGCAGATAGTACTGGTGCTCGATCACCCACAGGTAGAGATCGCCCTCCGTGCGGCCCGGAAACTCACGCAGGATGCCGCTGCGCCGGATCACGTCGACGACGGGGCTGTAGACCTGATCGAACCACTGAATGGCGGCCTCCTCGACGGTGAACTCGCGTTCCCATTCCTGGGATTGAACGTAGCGGTGATATTCGACGTGCTCGCGCAGCAGGTGATAGCCGCCCGGAATGGTGAGCGCGATGCCCCCTGCCGGGCGGAGATCGTCAAGATGTGTCTCTTCGAGGAACGCTGCCTTCTCGCCGATGACCTCGATGTCAGAGGGGTCCATGTCGGGCGTGATGGGGACGCGCACCCGGCACTCCTGAATCTCCGCGTCGATGAAATCCCGGCCAAGCTCGCGGGCGACGCTCACCCGGTGGTTGCCGTCCACGACGAAGTACACCTCGCCGACCTTGTACAGCGTGACGGGCGGCAGATTGATGTCGGAGAAATACGCTTCGCCGATCCTGCGCCAGCGGTCGCGCGTGTGCGTCTGGGTGGGCAGGAAGGCGCGGTCGAAATCCCGGTAGCGGTTCACGCTGCCGACGATCTTGGCGAGCGGCACCGCCGTCATGCCCCGGTAGTTGGGTATCCCGGCCCGGACCTTCGCCCGGACCTCGTCGTAGGGCATCAGTCGATTCGATACGCCCTGCACCGCGCTGAACACCCTGCGTAAGAAGGCTTTACTCCGCGCCCGCTGGAAGGCGCTCGCTGCTTTCACCGATGCATGTGACTGATTATTCATGCTCCCTCTCTGGCGGCCACGTAAGCAGCCGCTTCGGATAAACATTGATCACGGTCGTGGCGTTGAAGCTGGACTGTGTCGGCTCGTCGCGCCGGTAGACATGTTTGTGACCGTGAAGCATATACACCGGTTGAAAGTAGCGCATGAAGGTTAAGAAACACTTAAATCCGGTATGCGGATAATCCGGGCCGTCGTGGATGCCCAGCGGGGGTGAATGGGTCACGAGAACGTCCAGATAACGCCCGTACAGCAGACGGTTCATCAGCAGGCGCGGCACCATGCGCAGGATGCGGCCCCGCATCTGCCCCTCGCTGTACTGGTGCTCTGAGCCGGGCCGGTAGCGGATCGAGCCACCCAGCCCGGCGATGATCAGGCCGTTGATGCGCTTCACCTCGCCGTCCAGCGGGATGCACCCCGTCGGCTTCGCGATCACACGCCCGCTGGCCGTGTACTGCACCTTGTCGTGGTTGCCGTGAACGTACAGCACAGGGATTGGGAGCAGGGTCACGATGTACTCAAGGTAAGAGTACGGGAGATCGCCACACCCGATCACGAGGTCCACGTCGCCGTACATGTCTTTTAGCTGCGCCGAGTAAATTGAATCCACCACCCGGTCGCTGAGGGCCAATATCTTCATGGAGGCTGCCTGCTGGCGTTGGCCATGGGCGTCATGCCCGGAGAATGTGCGTTCCGGGCATGATTATAGCACGGCTGACGGGCCGCAGGCGGCGGCATGAGGTGAATCAAAAGGGCGCGCCCGACCGGACGCGCCCTTCAGGTGGCTCGGACGATGGATCAGTAGAGCGGGACCTCCATGTTGGCGAGCTTCTCGCGCAGCCCGGCCATGTCCGCGAGATTGCGGTCAAGCACCGTCGTGATCGCCGCTTTCGTCGCGTCAGAGAGCGGGCCGTCCTTCGGTTTGACGGTCGCGGTGGCAATGAGCGGCTGATCGAGCGGCTGGCCGATCTGGCTGAGGATGTAGACCTGCGCCTCGCGCACCTCGCCGATTTCGTCGACGATGTTCTGCGCGGAAAGCAGCGCCAGAACGTTGTAGAGCTTGCCGACGTGGCTGATCGGGTTTTTGCCCGGCGCGGCCTCAAGCGAGGCCGAACGGAACGGCGCGATGACGCCGGTCACGCGGTTACCGCGCCCGACCGAGCCGTCGTCGCCCATCTCGGCGCTCGTGCCGGTGAGGGTCAGGTAGACGGCGCCGTCTTCCTCGTCGTCGGCGGTGTTCACGTCCACCTCGACGGTGTAGGGCTGCACGAGTTTCTCGGCGTATGCCTGGATCGCCTCGCGCACCGCCGCCTTGACCCCGACGTATTCGTTCACGTCCTTGATTTCCTTCGCCAGGAACGGGACGGCGCAGGTCAGGATGACGTGGTCATCGCGGCGGGCGCCCATCACCTTGACATCCTCGCCGACCGGGAACCGGTCGATCAGCTCGCCGGTGATGTACTCGCACGTCTCGTAGACGGCGTTCTCCAGCACGGAGCGCGGCCAGTGGGCCACGCCAAAGCTCGTGTCATTGGCCGTGACCTCGTGGACGGCGTGCATCAACTCGCTCGATCCGCGCCCGGCGTAGCTGTCGATCACGCAGTGCTGGTCGGGGTCGAGGCAGCGCATCGTCTCACGGATGTGGGCTTTGGCGGCGTTGATGGCGATGGTGTCCATCGGTATCTTGCGCCCGTCAGGGGCAACAGGGGTGCCGCGCCCGGCGATCTGGATGCGGATGGGTTTGAGCAGCTCGGCGTAGTCGAAGTCAACGTCCACGTCACCTGCTACAAGCTGCACCTTGTCGAAATTGTGATGCAGCGGATGGCCGATGTTCTCCATGCACCAGCGAGTGTACTCCACCGAGATACGCTCGGCGATTCCGTCGCACAGGCTGTCCGGGTGGCCGATCCCCTTGCGCTCGACGATCTCGACGGGGCGATCCTCGATCCACGTGCCAACGGATTCGACGACCACGATGTTGCGTTCACTCATTGCGAGCAATCCTCCTGTCGTGTTGCGCGATAAGCAAAAACGCCTCTCTCAACCCTGAGAAGAGGCGCGCGACAGGATGAATCGAACGTCTCTTCCCATCTACCAGAGTTCCTACAGGGTCTCTGCCGGAATTGGCACCTTTCTGCCGGACGATACCGCCGCCGCAGGTGGTTGCCGAGGCTTCGCAGGGCCGGTCCCTCCACCTCTCTGGATGAGAAGCCGTAAAATGCTCTCGCTCTATTTGTAAAGTTGACCAAAGTCTAGCGTGGTGGCTGTGGCTTGTCAACCGCTGCCGTTGGCCGGACTATCCTTGATAATACAGTCACTCAAGTTTGATTTTACCCATGCGGTGTGGGTGCTGCGGGGCTAAAATACGAGAGTGTGAAACGAATGTGTGGCAGGTGGGCGGGGCCTCAGCCTGGTTGAAGCCGCCGTCGCTCTTGGACATTCGCTTGATTTGCGGTAACGTTAGCTTCGTTCGAGCCTTCTGGGACACATCGACGCAGGGGAACTTTGATGGGGCAAGTCGTCAGCGTGTATGGCAGCAGTGCGCCGCAGCCCGGAGAAGGCGCCTACGAGCTGGCTCACCGGCTCGGTGGAGAGCTGGCGGGGGCAGGATACACCGTCATGACAGGCGGTTATGCGGGCACGATGGAAGCCGTCAGCCGGGGGGCGCATGAGGCGGGCGGCCACGTCATCGGCGTGACGGCCCGCTTGTTCGACGTGGAGGGCCGCGAGGCTAACCGTTATGTCGACGAGCTGATCACGCACGATACGCTTGCCGAACGGCTGCTGCACCTCGTCACCCGGTCGGATGCCGCCGTCGCGCTGCCGGGCGGCATCGGCACGCTGAGCGAGGTCGCGCTGACGTGGAGCCTGCTCCAGACGGGCGAGATTTCGCCCAGACCCTTTGTCCTGCTGGGCGAATGGTGGGATGAGTGGATGCGCGCTTACTACGCGGAAGGCCAGTACATCCGCGAGCAGCATCTCCACCTGTTTCAGGTGGCGCGCACGCCCCAACAGGCTGTGACGATGCTCCGAAATTGGACATAGCGTGAGGTTAAAATCCGCCGACATGCGCTGGAACACGAAACGTCTTACCCATCTACCGGTCGCCGCCATCTTGATCGCCGGAGCGGTGCTGGCAGGGTGTTCGGGCCGGAACAGGCCGCCAGAAACGGCCCCCGACTCGCAGGGTGGCCCGGCCCCGGCGTCGTCTGATTCGGATGTGACGCCCACTCCGCCGTCAGCGACGAACGTACCTACCGCGATGCCGTCGCCGACCCCGACGGCGACCGCCACGCCGGGACCCGGTCTGGACGAGCTTCTCCAGACCCCCGTCGCGATGTATACCAATGCACAGCTTGACGAAGCGGGCGCGGCCTACGATGCGCTGGCGACGCTCTATCCGCAGCGGGCGGAACCCTGGCTGGGGCGGGCGGCTATCGCACAGCGCAATGGGGATCCGGCGGCGGCGCTGGGCTATCTCCAGCAGGCGGTCGAGGCGCAGCCCGCCAGCTTCGAGGCGTGGCGGCAGCTTGCCGTGCTGTATGAGCGGGATGACAACTATACTCAGGTGGCGGACGCTTACGCGCGGATGATCGAACTCGTGCCGGATGATGCCGATCTCTACGTTGGGCGGGCGATGGCGCTGGCCCGGATGGGAGAGGTCGAACCGGCGGTGGAGGCGATGCAGCAGGCCCAGCGCATCGACCCCTACCGGGAATATGCGTGGCTCAACGTGGCGGGGGCGGCCTATGGGGGCCGCGCTTATGATACGGCTCGCGAGCTGGCCGGGGCCGGGTTGGAGGCTTACCCGGATTCGGTGAGCCTGCTGGTCGTGCGCGGGCAGGCGGCGCTGGCCCTTGGCGATGCGGAGGCGGCGCTGGTGGACTTTCAGGAGGCAGCGGCGAGCGACGAAAACGGCTTCCTCGCGCAGCGCTGGCTGGGGGAGGCCCTGGCGGCGCTGGGACGTGACGACGAGGCGATTCAGGCCTTCCAGCGCGCCGGTGATCTCGGCGTGGCGGCAGGCGCGGGCGGCGTCACGTCCGGTTATGAGGCGATGTCGCAAGCCGCCCGGCTGATGGCCCGCACGAACCCGACGGCGGCGTTCGAGTATCTGGGCCAGAAGGTGATCACTTACGGCCAGCCGCCGCCGCTGACCTATGGCTATGCGCTGATCGACCTCGAACGCGGCAATCGGGCAGCCGCGCTGGAGCGTCTCAACAGTCTGGTCGAGACGCACACCTACGCGCCCGCCTATCTAACGCGCGCTCGCATCTACGCCGACGAGGGCAGCAACGCGAACGCGATCCGCGATCTGGAAGCGTTTCTGACGATCCGGGAGGCGGGGCCGCAGGCGGAAGCGGCGCGCGACCTGCTGACCTCGCTGGGGGGCGATCCGGACGCGCTGACGCAAAATTGATCGGGTTACCGGTTGCTGGTCGTTTGCGCGCGTGGTACGATTTAAATGCTGCAAGCACGTTCCCACGTGACGCATGTCAGTCGATGGGGATGTTCGTAAGGCCTTCACGTTCATCAAGACGATTTTATATGCGTGCTGAAACACGGCGTAAGGTTTCTGGCCGGGGCCGCGTCAGCATGCTGAGAAGCAACTGGTAAACCAAAACATACAGGAGTACACAGAATAATGGCGGAGCCTTTCCCCGTAACTGACGATAGTTTTGAGAGCGACGTGCTGGACTCTGACCAGCCGGTGCTCGTTGATTTCTGGGCGGAGTGGTGCGGACCATGCAAGATGATCGCTCCCATCGTCGAGGAGCTGGCCGAGGAGTACGATGGCTCTCTGATGGTCGCTAAGCTCGACGCCGACGTTAATCCGAACACGATGCAGGCATTCGGCATCATGGGCATCCCGACGCTGATTCTGTTCAAGGATGGGCAGGCCGTCGAGCGGATTACGGGTTACATGCCGAAGGAACGCCTGCTGGAGCGGCTGACACCCCATTTCGGTTAACCGTCTCTCTGAAAGCGAGACACTGTTTGACATTACAGGGCCGCCGGACTCACTTCACGGCGGCCTTTTTCCTATGGAGCGTCCGCTGCTACAGCGTCTTCTCCGGCAGCGGAGAGAGGTGATCGCCCCCATGCAGCAAGAATTTCATTTCGAGCCGATCGGTATCATCCGTTCGCCCTTCGTTGAGGCGGAGGGGATGCCCATTCAAGCCGCCCGCTCGGAGACCAGAGGCGTCGTCGAGGTGTACGAAGATTACGCGCCGGGGCTGGTGGACATCGAGCTGTTCTCACATGTGATCCTGCTGTACGTCTTTGACCGGGCGGGTGAGACCCGCCTGACGGTCACGCCGTTTCTCGATGATAATCCGCATGGCGTGTTTTCGACACGCTACCCGGCGCGCCCCAACCCGATTGGGCTGTCGGTCGTTGAGCTTATCGACCGTGATGGTCCCCGACTGCACGTTCAGGGCATCGACGTACTGGATCGCACGCCGCTGCTTGACATCAAACCTTACCTTCCCCAGTTTGACCATTACCAGGTTTCTCGAACGGGCTGGCTGACGGGGCAGGAGGATAATCGTCCGTGGAAGGCGCGGTATGGTGACTGATGGGCGCGATCAGGCTCATTGTGAGGGGATTTTTGCTGTTTTGGCCTGTGGCACATACTCAAGCTACAATATCGGGCGAAAGGCCTTCCTGATACAATGCACATACATACGAAACAGGGAGCTGAGGATAGACTATGATGCGAAATAAGTGGTTCACTCTGGGCCGTTGGGCTGCGATCGCCCTCGTGCTGGTTGTGGCGCTGCCGCTGGCGACGACCGCAGCCGCCGCGCCGGACCGTCAGACCGGGGTCACAGCGACGACGACCGTCAATCTGCGGATACGCTCCGGCCCCGACACTGGTTCCGCGCAGGTTGGGCTGGCGCCCGCCGGGACGACGGTGTCCGTTCTGGGGCGCAACGAGGCCGCCAACTGGATCTTCGTCCAGTACGGCGATACGACAGGCTGGATGGCCGCGTGGTACACGAACATCAGCGGCGATCTGAACAGCGTCCCGGTGACGGGCGAGACGGGCACCGCCGCGCCGGATGAGTCGACCGGGGTGACGGCGACGACGACCGTCAACCTGCGCATCCGCTCCGGGCCGAGCACCAACTACAATCAGGTCGGGATCGCCGCGCAGGGGTCGGTCGTCTCTGTGCTGAGCCGGACGGCGGACAGCTCGTGGATTTATGTATCTTATTCGGGTACGCGGGGCTGGATGGCTGCCTGGTACACCGAGATCAGCGGCGACCTGAATGCCGTGCCAATCGCAGGGCAGGGCGAGCCGTTAGAGCCGCCTGCGGCGACGACGCAGCCCGCGCAGACAGCGGAGCCTGCGCAGCCACCCGCGGAACCGCCGTCGACGACGACGGGCGTGACTGCTGTCACCAAGAACAACCTGAACATACGCCAGGGGCCGGGCCTCGACAACGCTGTGATCGGCTGGGCCTCGGCTGGCTCCGAGGTCCCGGTGCTGGGCCGCAACGCGGCGTCGACCTGGATCTACATCGAGCATGGCGGCAAGCGGGGCTGGATGTCGGCCTGGTATACGCTCATTCGCGGCAACCTGAACGGCGTGCCGGTCACGTCAGCCGGTGGGGAGGTCGTCGACACGGGCACAGTGACCCAGCCACCGGCTGAGGCCACTGTCCAGCCGCCGTCGGTCACTTTGCCCTCAATCAGCGGCTTTGGGCTGGGTGGGCAGTCGTACACGCTGGCCTATCCTGACCTGATGCGCTCGGCAGGCATGACGTGGGTGAAGTTCCAGCAGAAGTGGGTGCCGGGTCAGGATCCGCAGGAGCTTGCCGGTCGCATCGCCGACGCGCACGCGAAGGGCTTCCGGGTGCTGATCAGCGCCCCCGGCCCGCTCTACCCGTCGTCCATCGACTACAACGCCTACACCCAGTATCTGGCCGGTGTGGCACGCCTCGGCGCGGACGCCATCGAGGTGTGGAACGAGATGAACCTGAACCGCGAGTGGCCCTCCGGGCAGGTCAACCCGTCCAGCTACGTCAACAACATGCTGCGTCCCGCCTATCAGGCGATCAAGGCCGCCAACCCGAACACCATCG
>CAZWUX010000039.1:0-8278 GCA_964637665.1 uncultured Anaerolineae bacterium | reverse complement strand
TCGCCGGTGCGCTCGCGCCGACGGGCGTCAACATCCCCGGTGATATCATGAGCGACGATCAATATCTCGCAGGGATGCGGGCCGCCGGAGCCGCCAGCTACATGGACTGCCTCGGCGTGCATCACAACGCGGGCGCGACCTCGCCGGACGCCACAACGGGCCACCCGGCAGCGCCCGGCGGCGGCCACTACTCGTGGTACTTCGACCCGACGTTTAACCTGTACGCGGGCACGTTCCCCGGCACGCAGTTGTGCTACACCGAGATGGGCTACCTGACGGGTGACGGCTATCCGCCCATCCCGTCGACCTTCTCGTGGGCCAGCAACACGACGCTGGCTCAGCACGCTGAGTGGCTGGGCCGCGCGGTCCAGAAGCTGCGCGCCAGCGGGCGCGTCCGGATGATCATCGTCTTCAACGTCGACTTCACGACCTACACCGACGACCCGCAGGCCGGATACGCTATCCTGCGGCCTGACGGAAGCTGCCCCGCCTGCGCCACGCTCGCAGCCGCGATGCGGTAGCTCGATCCACTCGACGGGGCGTCCTGTTCTGACGGGACGCCCCGTTTTGCTTTCCCCGGAAAGGACCTCTCCGGGGACCTTCTGACTTCTGCGACGGTCGGGCGGAGCGATATCCGACGCAACCGCCGCTTCATCACGTAAGACGATACACGCATGGCTCTCACAGTCGATAGGGTCTACGAATTCATCACCGGGGAAGACGAGGACGAGGCGCGTGCCTGCGAGTCGATCCCGGAGGGGGCCTGTGTTGAGGTTCCGGGCAACTTCTTCCTGAACGTCGCCAACGGAGCGGCCACCAAGTTAGGCGACCGGCTCGCTTCGCCGGGGCTGGTGCTTCCCTGGCTGCTGGCCGCACTCGGCGCGCCGGGTTATCTGGCCGGTTTGCTCGTCCCGGTGCGGCGTGCGGCGGCCCTGCTGCCGCAGCTTGCCGTCTCCGGTAAGATGCGTGAAGCCGAGCGCCGGAAGTGGTACTGGTTCGCGGGTGCGCTGGGCTTCGGCGTGATGTTCATGCTGATGATCCCGGCTGCGTTGATCCTGCCGCCGACGGCGGCAGGGTGGGCGGTGATCGGCCTGCTGGGCGTCGCGAGCATCAGCCGGGGATTCAGCTCGGTGGCGTTCAAGGACGTGCTGGGCAAGACGATCCCGCAGGGGCGGCGGGGCAGGCTGCTGGCACTGCGTGCGACGATCGGCGGCCTGCTGGCGCTGGCGGCGGGCGTGTTGATGCGTCTCTTCCTCGGCGGGCAGAATCGCATCACGCCTTACCTGCTGCTGGTGGCGGCTGGCGGAGCGTTGTGGGCGCTCGGCGCGGTGGCGGTCCTGTTCATCAGGGAGCAGCCGGGCGCGACCGAGGGCGGTCGCAACGCGATCGAAGAACTGAACGCGGGGCTAACCCTGCTGCGTGACGTGCCGGGCCTGCGGCGCTTCATCCTGGCCCGTGCGCTGCTGCTGTCGATCACGCTGTCCGTGCCGTATTACTCGCTGTACGGGCGCGAGCTGACCGGCGCACAGATCGGCAACCTGGGGATTTTCGTCGTCGCGAGCAGCCTCGCCGCCGTGTTCAGCAGCCCGGTCTGGGGGCGATTCTCGGACCGGTCAAGCCGGATGGTCATGATGGCGGGCAGTGGACTCGCGGCGCTGACGGGCGCGGCGGCGCTCGCCCTGACGTGGCTGCCGGAAACGCTGCATACGGCCTTCGTGTTCGGCGGCGTCGTGCTGCTGCTAGGATTCGCTCAGGCGGGCGTCCAACTGGGGCGCAAGACTTATCTTGTGGACGGCGCGCCGCCCGACGAGCGCCCGCTGTACGCTGCGATGACGAACACGATTCTCGGCCTCTTGATCCTTGTGGGCAGCGGGTTTGGACTCCTTCAACAGGTGATCGGCGTTCGCGCCCTCATCGGTGTTTTTGTGGCGCTCGCGCTTTTAGGAGCCGCTGCCGTCTGGCGAATGCCGGAAGCCGAGCATATGGCAGATCAGCCTGACCGCAAGCAGACGGCTCGATGAGCCGGTAGGGAGAGCACAGGGTTATGCCTTATCCACCACGACGCCCGGAACACTGGTCCCCTGAATGGGCGCGGGATGCCGTGTTTTACCACATCTATCCGCTGGGGTTCACCGGGGCACCGTTCCAGAACGACCGGCAATCCGCACCTGAGCCGCGCCTCACGGGGCTGCGCCGCTGGTACGATCACATCACATGGCTGGGCGTCACGGCCCTGTACTTCGGACCGTTGTTCGAAAGTCACTCGCACGGTTACGACACGGTCGACTACTTCACGATCGACCGGCGGCTGGGCGACAACTCGCTTATCCGCCAGATCGTGGACGAGCTTCACGAGCGCGGCATCCGGGTGATCTTCGACGGTGTGTTCAACCACACCGGGCGCGACTTTTTTGCGTTTCAGGACATCGTGGAGCAGGGAGCGGGATCGCGCTACCGGGACTGGTACCGGATCGACCCGTCGGGTGACAGCCACTACGGGGATGGATTCGCCTACGACTCGTGGGAGGGTCATCAATCTCTGCCCGCTCTGAATCTCGCCAACCCGGAGGTGCGGGGTTATCTCTTCGAGGTTGTCCAGATGTGGCTCTCTGACGTGGGGATCGACGGCTGGCGGCTCGACGTAGCCTACGAGCTTCCCCATGATTTTCTATGGGAACTGCGCCGCGTTTGCAAGAGTGCCCGCCCGGATTGCCTGCTGCTGGGGGAGACGATTCACGGCGACTACCGCACGTGGGTGGCCCCGGACCTGCTGGATGCGGGGCTAAACTATCCCTTCCACAGTGCGCTCGTGCGCTCGTTCAACGAGGCGAACATGCACGACCTCGCGGCCAACCTCGACCGCGCGTATCACAGTGAGTGGGGCCTGTACACCGACCTGATGCTCGTCAATTTTCTGGGAAACCACGACGTGACGCGCATCCGCTCGCTGCTCGACGATCCGCGCCACATGTTCCCGGCCCTGATCCTATTGATGGGCGCGCCCGGCGTGCCGATGCTCTATTACGGGGACGAATTCGGCATGGAAGGATTGAAGGAGGAGGGGGATGCCGCCCTGCGCCGCCCGATGCCCGATCCCGCGTCGGGTGGGCTGACCGCCGACGCCGAGGCACTGATGCGCGAAATCGCCCGGCTCGCGGCGCTCCGCAAAGAGCACCCCGCGCTGAGCCGGGGGCGCTACGCCACGCTGATGGCGCAGGGGCCACACTATGCCTTTCTGCGCCAGCACACGCGCCAGAACGTGATCGTCGCCGTCAATGGGGATGATGCGCCCGCCGCGCTGGATATCCCCGTCACCCCGGAGGGCGTCCCGGATGGTGTGCGCTTCCACGACGCCCTGAACCCGGAACTGCCGTCCGTTATCACCGGGGGAGGGCGGATCGCTATCCCGGACATTCCCGCCTTCTGGGGGCGGCTGCTCGTGGCCGATATGTAGACAAAAAACCGGGGATCGACGCCTGTCGATCCCCGGCCAGGTTGTGTGACCCATCCTATCCGGGTATCGTGTGAGTCTCGCTTTCGACGGTGAGCAGGTAGTCGTAGGCGGAGAGCGCGGCCTTCGCGCCCTCGCCAATCGCGATCAACACCTGTTCCGCGTAGCTGTCGGTGACATCCCCTGCGGCGAAGACTCCCGGCGTGCTCGTCTGGTTGAAAGCGCCGATCTTGATCCGGCCCTTCTCGTCAAGTTTGACAAGATGCTCGACGATGCGCGTGCGCGGGATGAGGTCCTTCTCCACGAAGATCGCGTCGACCTCCAGCGTGCGATCCTCCTCCGCGCCGGAGATGACGAGGCGGCGCGCGTAGGTGTCGCCCTGAATCTCGCGCACTTCGTAGCCGAGCAGGGGATCGACGTGGGGCATGGTCTGGATCTCCCTGCCCAGCGGTGAGTCGAGCACGTCGCATTCGTCTGCGACGAGCGTCACATGCGCGGCGACGCGGGCCAGCTCTGCGACGCTGCGCAGCGCGAGGTCGCCGCAGCCGATGACGGCCACGCTCCGGTCGATGAACAACTGAGCGTAGCTGACCGCGCTGTAGCACAGCCCGCGCATCATGAACTCGCGCTCGCCCGGCACGCCGAGAAGCTGCGCCTTCGCGCCGGTGGCGATGATCAGCGCCCGCGTGTCGTACGACTCGCCCTCACTCGTCGTGACGTGGAAACCGCCGTCGATCTGCGTGATCGCCTCGACGTTGTCGAACCGCCGCGCGAAGTCGAGATACTCGATCTCGCGCGCGAAACGGCTGAGAATCTCGTCACCGTTGATCACCATGTGGCGCTCGATAAACGGAAGCTGGAGGTGGTAGTTCGTCTTGCCGCCGAGGTCGCGCGTGATAAGCAGGACATCCAGCCGTTTCTGGATCGCGTAGATGGCCGCCGTCAGCCCGGCGGGGCCTCCACCGACGATGATAAGGTCAAGCATTGGCACCCTCCTCGGACTCAGCCGGCGAATCTACCCTGCCGGGTTTGGACAGGACGAAGCCCTCGCGCTGGAGCGTTTCCGTCATCGCGCGGGCGTTCTCGATCATGCACGTCGCCTGCTCGTATTCCTGCTCGTAGGTCGTGTCAAACCGGGCGATGCCCTGCTCGACGGCCTTGACGGCGACCGCTGCCGCCTGGCGGGGGAATATCTCCCAGTCGTCCATGCGGGGCAGGATGCGCTCGTCGCCCAGCCCCTCTTCCTCCGCCCTGGCGGCGAGGGCCAGCGAGGCCGCGATAGCCATCTCGTCGGTGATCGTCCGGGCGCGCACGTCGAGCGTGCCCCGGAAGATCGCCGGGAAGCCGAGCGAGTTGTTCACCTGATTCGGGAAGTCGCTGCGGCCCGTCGCGACGATGGCCGCCCCCGCCTCTCTGGCCTCCCAGGGCCAGATTTCCGGGATCGGGTTGGCGCAGGCGAAGATGATGGCGTCTTTCGCCATGCTCTTCACCCAGTCGGGATGGATCGTGCCGGGGCCGGGTTTCGAGAGGGCGATGCACACATCGGCGCCCTTGAGGGCTTCGGGGATGTGGCCCGTGCGCCCCTCGCGGTTCGTGACCTGGCACATCCGCCACTGCTGGATGAACTCGGCGCGGCGGAGATATATGTCCTGCCGGTGCTCGCCGAGGATGCCGTCGATGTCGACCATCATGCAGTTGGCCGGATCGGCCCCGTAGGCGAAGATCAGGCGGGCGCAGGCGATGCCCGCCGCGCCTGAGCCGATAAACGTGATACGGGCCTCGTCTATCGACTTGCCAACGACCTTGAGGGCGTTGATCAGCCCGGCGAGCACGACGGCGGCGGTTCCCTGCTGGTCGTCATGCCAGATGGGGATTTCGGCCTTCTCGCGCAGCGTGTCGAGGATGCGGAAGCACTTCGGCTGGCTGATGTCCTCCAGATTGACCCCGCCGAAACCCGGTTGCAGCATCAGCACCGTCTCGATGATGCGGTCGGGGTCTTTCGTGTCGAGCATGATGGGGACCGCGTCGACGCCGCCCAGATACTTGAACAGCAGCGCCTTGCCCTCCATGACGGGCAGCCCCGCTTTTGGCCCGATATCGCCCAGCCCCAGAACGCGGGTCCCGTCGGAGACGACGGCGACGGTGTTCCACTTACTCGTGTGTTCGTACACGAGTTCGGGATCGTCGGCGATGGCCCGGCAGGGGGCCGCGACGCCCGGCGTATACCACACGGCAAAGTCCTCGAATCCGTCCACACGGGCGCGGAGCGCGGTCTGGATCTTGCCCCGGTAAAACGGATGAAGCTGCATCGCGTCGGCGGCGGGTTTCTTCGCCTTCGCCAGCAGCTCCTCCGTCGTGATAGGTTTCTTTTCTGAGACACTCATAGAAGAGCCAGCTCCTTTTCCTGATTGAACCGGCGGGTCGGGTGTGAATTTCCGACGGTGGGGCTTCGGGTCGATGCGCTCCACATCAGACCGGTAATGGATGAGGACTATTAACCGGTTGGAAGCGATGTGCCGGTCACTTCGGGTTCCGGCCCGCTATATAGTCAGCATAGCGCAGGCAGGGAGCGATAGGCCAGTGGCAAAGAGCACGTCAGGGGAATGACAGGTATCCCGGTTAAGCCGGTGAATCGGGGCGGCACAGGCCGTCCCGGGCGGGCCGCCGTTAGATGTTGTCGTCCGCCTCGTTAATGACGGCTACCAGTTCATCCCATTCCTCACGAAACATATGCAGCGTCATGCTGCCCAGTTCGAGGTTGTAGACCGGCTCGCCGTCTTCGTCGTCGCCGACGAGCACGGCGAAGTGCTCCGTTTCGGCAAGGATGACGAGCGGCGCAGGCTCATTTTGATCGTCGTGTGCCATCGTTTTTTCTCCTATCAGGTGGGGGATGGTTCTGTGCAGATAGATGTGCCGGGTGGTCGCATCGCTCAGCGTCGTATCGGAAGCTCGAACAGCATCAACTCGCCCTCCCACTCCGACTTGTACGACGAACCGGCAATCGTGCGCTCCAGGCCGACGCCGACGGGCATCTTCCAGGCAACGCGCTCGTATCCCCGGCGGGCCGCCAGCGCGCGCAAAGAGCGCAGCATCGCGCTCAGCGTCGTATCGTCGGGGGCGTCGAGGAAGCCGATGTTCATCCAGCCTTCCTCGTTTTCGCGGCCTTCCGGCGGCCTGAGCATTTGGATGATCAGGCCGTGCAGCCGATCCATGTCGCGCCAGCCGATGATCTCGACATCGTCCGAGGTGAGATATTCGGCCAGCCGCTCCCGGCTGAGGAAATACAGCTTCCAGTAATGCTCGACGAAACGATTCGTGGCACGCATGGGCGAGCGCCGCAGGTAGTTGAGGATCATGTCCAGATTCGAGGGCTGTAGGCGTCTCAGGTGAGAGATATCGCCCGGCCAGCCCACGCCTGTCACCTTGCGGTAGCTGCCTATATGCCGGAAACCGGCGTGCGTCGCAAGCTGGCGGCTTGCCGTGTTTTCGCTGTAGGTAGCCAGCCGGAGGATGCCATCGCCGCGCCGCTGAAAAAGATCCACCATGTGCTCGGTAAGCTGGCGAGCGATGCCCTGATTGCGCAGATCCGGATCGACGCGGATGCCTTCGAGCCACCACTCTGCCGGGCCGAAGTTCGTCAGCTTGCAGAATCCGGCGACTTTACCCTCCCGGATGGCGACGATCAGCGCCCCGCGAGGGTCGGCTGCCCAGCGCTGCCACAGGCTCTCGTCGATGTAGTCGCCATCTTCCCACGTCTGTGCGACGATGGGGGCGGCCTGCGGCCAGTCTTCATGGCTGGCCGGGCGAAGGATGAGGTGTGATTCTCCTTGGTGGGGAGCGTTATCCATGAGTCAGGTGCTTTTCTCTTCGCGAGGTTTGTCCGGGCCAAAGCCGGAAGATGCGCTTGATTCAGGCTCGTCGTCCCGGGTGCCCGACCCGCTGCGTATGCGCTCGGCCAGCTTGCCCAGCAGCTCAGGCCGCCCGGCTTCCTCCGCCTGTTCGACCTGAAGGGCGGTTTGCTCGCGCAGCGCGCTTGGGACGGAGGGCGGTCCGATCATGGGGAAGGGGTCCATGTCGAACAGCCGCGCGTACATGTAGCGCCCGATCACGCGGAGGGATGCAATCGTCGGCGCAGCCAGCGCCACCCCCAGCACGCTCCCGATCGGGCCGCCGATTATGCTTCCCGCCGCTGCCCCGGTGATGATCCCGATGATGACGACCATCGGATGCAGATGCACCCGCCGCCCGATAATGTGGGGGATCAAGAAGTTGAGGTCGAACTGCGTGTAGGCCGTATGCGCCCCGATGACGATCAGCAAAAAGGCGAGGTTTGAAACAGGAAGCGTCGACGAGCCCTCGACCAGCGCAAGGACCGAAACGGTGATCAACCAGATAGCATGGCCCACGCTGGGCAGGAATTCCAGCATACCGCCCAGCACGCCGAGCAGGAGCGGCTGCGGCAGGCCAAGGGCCGCGCTGATGATCGTAAGCAGCGTCGTGACGATCACCGCCAGGATAAGCTGTCCCCGGAGAAAGGCCGTCCAGATCAGGTTGATCTCACCTGTCAGACGGCGTACGTCCTCGCGGTAGCTGACCGGCACAAGCCCCTGAAACCACTCGCGGAACTTCTCCGCATCGCGGGTCAGGTAGAAGGCGATCAGGAAGGTGAAGATCACGAGCAGCAGGATTTCCGCCGCGTTGAAGACGATGGAGAGCGACGCCGGGGCGGCGGATGTGAGCGCATCTGAGATGGCGTTCGTGACCTCGGTGACGATGTCACCCACGATCAGATCAAAGCCGAGAATCTGGACCGTGTGCGCGCTGATG
>CAZWUX010000038.1:17221-18940 GCA_964637665.1 uncultured Anaerolineae bacterium | reverse complement strand
CTGATCACGCAGAAGGGCTACACCTTCCTGCTGGCGCACGTGCGCTGCCACCCCGACGACGTGCAGGCGGCGGTCGACGCGGGGTTCGACGGGCTGAATTTCTACATCGGCACGTCTCAGCCGTCGCGCCGCAGCAATCACGGGCAGGACATCGAGGCGATCATTCGACGGGCGCGGGCGCTGATCGAGGGCGTGCGGCGCGATCATCCGGGCCTCGTCCTGCGCTTCAGCGGGGAGGACGCCTTCCGCACGCCGCTGGAAGACCTGTTCCGCGTCTACGACGAGATCGCCCCGCTCGTGGATCGATTGGGGATGCCGGACACGGTCGGCGTCGCCACACCTGACGCCGTCTCGCGGAGGGTGTGCGCCCTCAGGGAGCGATACGCGGACACGGCGCTCGAAGGGCACTTCCATGAGGATAGAGGATTCGCGCTGGTCAACGCGCTGGTGGCGGTGCAGGAGGGCATCCAGTACGTCAACACGACGCTGCTGGGCATCGGCGAGCGGTCGGGCATCACGTCGACGACGGCGCTGCTCTACAACCTGTACATCGACCACCACTATGACCGGCTGGAGGGCTACCATCTACGCGGATCGTACCCGATCAACGTCATGCTGGCGGACAAGATCAACAAACTCGTGCCGTCGCGGGAGCCGGTCAGCCTGACGAACCGGACGCACACCGCCGGGGTGCACGGCAAGGCGGTGCTGAACGACACATCGACGTACGAGGCGTATCCGCTAGACCTGTTCGGGGTCACCGAGCGGGAAATCCTGCTGGGTCCGCTCAGCGGGTGGAACGTGATCGCGTACTTCCTGCGGGAGATCAAGTACTACCCGCTGGATGATAAGACGGCGCGCGCGATCACCCGCGCGTTCAAGGAGCGCGTGTATGAGGTCGGGGAGGATGAATCCCCGGCGGAGGTGCTGGTCGAGATCGCGGAGGGCGAGTTCGGGCTGGCGCGGCTGGACATCCCTGCGCCGTATGAGGACGCGGTGATCCAACGCTTCGACCGCTGGTCGGGGCCGTCCGCAAGTCAGAAGGAGGCGGCCCGCAATGGGGTACACATTCGCTGAGAAGGCGCTCGCGCGCGGGGCGGGGCGGGCGTCGGCGCGGGCCGGGCAGGTGTTCGACGTGGAGCCGGACGTGATCCTGAGCCACGACAACACCGCCGCCATCGAGCGGATTTTCCGGCGGATCGGCGTGGAGCGGGTCCGGTACCCGGAGCGGCTGGCGATCACGCTCGATCACGCCGTGCCCGCACCGACGACGCTGCACGCGGAGAATCACGCGGCGATCCGGCGCTTCGTGGCGGAGCAGGGCGTCGAGCACTTTTTCGAGGCGGGGCGGGGCATCTGCCACCAGGTGTTGTGTGAGGAAGGGCTGGTGTGGCCGGGGCGGATCGTGCTGGGAGCGGACAGCCACACGACGCATTACGGTGCGCTGGGCGCGTCCGGGGCGGGGATCGGGCGCACGGAGGTGGCGGCGCTGTGGGCCACCGGGGCGCTGTGGGTGCGCGTACCGGAGAGCATCAAGATCACGGTGGTGGGGCGGCTGGGGGAATGGACGACGAGCAAGGACCTGGCGCTGCACATCATCGGGGCGCTGGGGGCGGACGCAGGGACGTATGCCTCGGTCGAGTTTCAGGGGGAGGGGATCGCGGCGCTGTCGATGGAGAGCCGCTTCGTGCTGAGCAACATGATGGCCGAGATGGGCGT
>CAZWUX010000038.1:0-17121 GCA_964637665.1 uncultured Anaerolineae bacterium | reverse complement strand
TTCGACGCGGGCGGGATCGAGCCGCAGGTGGCGCGCCCGCACGCGGTCGACAACGTGGTTCCGCTGTCAGAGGTGGCGGGGACGCGGGTGCAGCAGGCGTTCGTCGGGACGTGCACGAACGGGCGGCTGGAGGACATCGCGGCGGCGGCGGGCGTGCTGGCGGGCCGGCACGTCGCGCCGGGCACGCGGCTGATCGTGATCCCGGCCTCGTCGGAGGTGCTGCGGGCGGCGATGGCGCGCGGCTACGTCGCGGCGCTGGTCGACGCCGGGGCGATGATCGGGACGCCGGGCTGCGGGCCGTGCATGGGCAATCACTTCGGCGTGCCCGCGCCGGAGGAAGCGACGATCAGCACAGCGAACCGCAACTTCAACGGGCGGATGGGCACGCCGGGCGCGCCCGTCTACCTCGCCAGCCCGGCGGTCGTCGCGGCCAGCGCCGCAGCCGGGGAGATCGTCCACCCGGCGGATATTGTCAACGAGAAGGAGATGTCGTAAATGCCGATCAGCGGCAGGGCGTGGAAATACGGCGATGACGTGAACACCGACGTGATCTTCCCCGGAAAATACACCTACACGCTGAATGACCCGGCGGCGATCGCCGCCCATGCGCTGGAGGACCTCGACCCGGCGTTCGCGGCGAACGTCCGGCCCGGTGATATCGTCGTGGGAGGGCGCAACTGGGGATGCGGCAGCTCGCGCGAGCAGGCCGTCAAGTGCCTGAAGTGGGCCGGGGTGGGCGCGGTGATCGCCGCGTCGTTCGCGCGGATTTTCTACCGCAACGCGATCAACAACGGGCTGCCCGCCGTCGTGTGCCGGGCGGCGGTTGAGCACATCACCGCCGGGGAAGCGGTCGCAGTCGATCTGGCCGCCGGGACGATACGCTGTGAGGCGGGGAGCTTCCCGTTCGAGCCGTTCCCCCCGTCGGTGCGGGCCATCCTCGACGCGGGGGGCCTGATCCCCTATTTACAGAAGGGGATGCCGCGTGACTGAGCCACTGTGCGTGATCCCCGGCGACGGGGTGGGGAGGGAAGTAGTTCCGGCGGCGGTCAGGGTGCTGACGGCGGCCCTGCCGGGCGTGGAGATCGTCGAGATGGATGCGGGGTGGGGTGCGTTCGAGAGGACGGGCCGGGCGCTGCCGCCGGAGACGCTGGAGGCGGCGCGGGCGTGTGGAGCGGCCCTGTTCGGGGCGGTGGCGTCGCCGTCGCACCCGGTGGAGGGTTACAGCAGCCCGATCGTGGCGCTGCGGCAGGAGCTAAACGCGTTCGCCAACGTGCGCCCGGTGCGGGGCTGGACGGGCGGACCCGGTGATGCGCGGTTGGACATCGTGGTGGTGCGTGAGAACACAGAAGGGTTGTACACGGGGCGGGAATGGCGCGAGGGGGATACGGCGGTCAGCGAGCGGGTGATCACGTGGCGTGGATCGGAGCGGGTGGCGCGGACGGCCTTCGCGCTGGCGCAGAACACCGGGCGGCGGCTGACGCTGGTTCATAAAGCGAACGTGATCCGCCTGGGGGACGGGTTGTGGCGGGAGGCGTGCCTCAGTGTAGCAGAGGATTATCCCGGTGTGGTGGTGGATGAGGGGCTGGTCGACGCGGTGGCGTACCACATGGCGCGCGATCCGGGGCGCTACGAGCTGCTGCTGTGCCCGAACCTGTACGGCGACATCCTGTCCGATCTGGCCGCCGGGCTGGGAGGCGGGCTGGGCATGGCCCCCTCGCTGAGCGTGGGGGCGGGCTGCGCGATAGCGGAACCGGTGCATGGGGCCGCGCCGGACATCGCCGGGCAGGGGATCGCCAACCCGGTCGGGGCAGTGCTGAGCGCCGCGCTGCTGGCCCGGCATCACTGGGATCGCCCGGAGGAGGCGGCGGCCATCGAGCGGGCGGTTGAGCGGGCGCTGGGGGACGGGATCGGCACCCCGGACGTGACGCCGCCGGGCCGGGAAGGCGTCCCCACCGATGCACTGGCGGACGCCATCATCAAGCGGTTGTGAGCGCCGCCGGGGGCGGGATGCGCAGGCACGATGGAGAACGAGCGCCGATGTCCCCGGCTCACTGGGGCCGGGGACATCGGATCCGGGAGGGGTATTCCTTTTGCGCTGAGGCTGACAGGCGTTTCTCGCCGGTTGGCCCGGTTGTTAGAGAATGATGCTCGCCGGTTCCTCGATGGCGTCGCAGAGCGCGGCGAGGAAGTGAGCGCCAAGCGCGCCGTCGACGGCGCGGTGATCGACCGCCAGCGTGACGGTCATGATCGGCTTTGCAACCGGCTCGCCGCGCTCGCCCGGCACGAACCGCTCTGTGGTCCGCCCGACGGCCAGAATGCCGACCTCCGGCGGGTTGAGGATCGCGGTGAAGTGGTCGATGCCGAGCATACCGAGGTTCGACACGGTGAACGTCCCGCCGTCGAGATCGCCCGGTCGGAGCCGCGCCTCGCGGGCGCGGGCGGCGAGGTCCGCCACTGCCGCGCCGACCTCGCGCAGGCCCCGGCGATCCGCATCGTGCACGACGGGCACGATCAGGCCGCCGTCGAGCGCGACGGCCACCCCGACGTTGACGTTCGGCATGAGGTAGATCGCGTCGCCGGTCAGGTGGGCGTTCATGATCGGGTATTCGCGTAATGCCCACGCGGCAGCCTTGACGATGAGGGCCGTCATCGAGATGCGCGGTGCGCCGTCCGGCAGGCGGTCGTTCGCGTAGCGGCGGAAGGTGATGGCGTTCGTCATGTCGATGTCGCGGGTCAGGGTGATATGCGGGGCCTGCTGGTAGCTCTGCTGCATCCGGTCGGCGATGGTTTTGCGCATCCCCTCCAGCGGGATGACCTCGACCTCGCCCGCCGGAACCGGGGCAGGGGTCGGGACGGCGGGCGGGGCGGCCTGCTCGACCGCAGCCAGCGCGTCGGCCTCCTGAATCCGCCCGCGTGGACCGGTCCCCGCGACGGTGGCGAGATCGATCCCCCGCTCGCGCGCGACACGGCGCGCGGCGGGCGTGGCGCGCACCCGGCCATTGCCCTCGTCAGAGGGTGTGAGTTCGCGCCCGGCGGCGTAGGCTTCCACATCACCCCGGGTGATCTTCCCGCCGGGGCCGGACCCGGCGATGGCGGCCAAGTCGATCCCCTCTGCGCTGGCGACGCGCCGGGCGACCGGAGTCGCGTCTGCGGCGGGAGGCGGGGCGGATTCGGCAGGGCCGGGAAGAGAATCTGCAACCGGGGCCCTGGCGGGCGCTTCCTCTGGCGGGGGCGGCTCCTCGCCCTCAGCGAGGATATAGGCGATCACCTCTGTCACGGGGACGGTTTCGCCCGCCTGGCGGCGGATTCCGCCCAGAATCCCATCCGCAGGGGCCTCAACCTCCATATCGATCTTGTCGGTCGTGACTTCGGCGATGGGATCGCCCTTCTCGACGACATCGCCCTCGTTTTTCAGCCATGCGACGATGGTCGACTCCTCCTGCGTGAAGCCGAACTTGGGCATGATGATCGCTTTAGCCATCAGTAGGCCCCCTCAACCAGTTTGCGCGCCTCCTCGACGATGTTCTCGACCTGGGGCACGGTGTTGTATTCGAGCGTCCGGTTGTAGGGAATGGGGATGTCCAGCCCGGCCAGCCGCCGGATGGGCGCGTCGAGGTAGTCAAACGCCTCGCTGGCCGCGATGCGGGCGGCAAGCTCCGCGCCGTAGCCGCCCGTGATGGGCGCTTCATGCACGATGAGGGCCTTGCCCGTCTTCTTCACCGATTCGACGATTGGACCCTCGTCGAGAGGCTTCAGCGTGCGCGGATCGACCACTTCCAGCTCGATGCCCTCCTCGGCCAGTGTCTCGGCGGCCTCCAGCGCGCGCTGGACGTGCAGCGAGGTCGCGATGACGGTCAGGTCCGACCCCTCACGGGCGACCGCCGTCTGGCTGAGCGGCACGCGGTACATCTCCTCCGGGACGTGGGCCTTCGTCTTGTAGAGCAGCTTGTGCTCGATGAAGATCACGGGGTTGTTATCGTCGATGGCGGCGAGCAGCAGGCCCTTCGCGTCGTAGGCGTTGGAGGGCATGACGACCTTCAGCCCCGGCACGTGGACGAACCAGCTTTCCAGGCTCTCGGAGTGCTGGGCCGCCGCGCCCGTGCCCGCGCCGCCGGGCATGCGCAGGACGAAGGGGGCCTGCGCCTTGCCGCCGAACATGAAGCGGACCTTCGCCGCCTGCAAAACGAGCTGCTCCATCGACAGGGTGACGAAGTCCATGAACTGGATTTCGCCCACCGGGCGCATCCCGGTCAGGGCCGCGCCGAGGCACGCCCCGGCGATGGCCGCTTCCGAGATGGGCGTGTCGCGCACGCGCTCCGGGCCGAACTGGTCGATCAGGCCCGCCGACACGCCGAACGCGCCGCCGTAGGTGCCAACGTCCTCGCCCATCAGGAACACGCGGTCGTCGGCCTCCATCGCCTGCCGGAGCGCCTCGCGCAGCGCCTCGACGTAGGTGAGTTCGCGGGTGGTGGTTCCGGTCTGTACTTCCATGGCTGCTGCTGTCTCAGGCATAAACACCGTCCATAATGTTCGCAACGTCGGGTTCAGGGCTGTTATCGGCGAAGGCAACCGCGGCCTCGACGGCCTCGTAGCCGCGCGCCTGAATGACCTCCGCCTCTTCCGGGTTGAGGAAGCCTGCGTCGATGAGCCGCCGCTCGAAGCGGGGGATCGGGTCGCGGGCCTGCCATTCTTTGACCTCGTCGCGGGTGCGGTAAAGCTGGCGGTCGCTCTTGGAGTGGCCTTCCCAGCGGTAGGTGACCGATTCGATGAGCGTCGGCCCCTTGCCTGCGCGGGCGCGGGCCACCGCGCCCCTCACGGCGTCGTAAACGGCCAGAAGGTCGTTGCCGTCGACCGTCACGCCGGGGATGCCGTAGGCGCTCGCCCGCTGGCTGATGTGCTCGATGTTGAAGGCGCGCTCGACGGACATCGACATGGCGTACTGGTTATTCTCGCACAGGTAGATGACGGGCAGGTCCCAGATCGAACTCATGTTGAGCGACTCGTGGAACGCGCCCTCGTTGGCCGCGCCGTCGCCGAACATGACGATGCAGGTCTGATCCGTGCCGCGCAGGCTGTTGCTCAGGCCGACGCCCGCCGCGATGGGGATCCCCCCGGCGACGATGCCATTAGCGCCCAGGTTGTTCGAGGCCACGTCGGCGATGTGCATCGAGCCGCCGCGCCCGTGACAGAAGCCGGTCTGCTTGCCCATGAACTCGGCCATCGTCTCGTTGACGTTCTGGAGGCGGCCCCAGGCGATGACGTGCCCGTGCCCCCGGTGGTGGTTGAGCAGGTAGTCGTGGCCCGGCTGGAGGGCATAGGACGCGCCCGCCGCCGAGCCTTCCTGCCCGATGGAGAGGTGCATGGTGCCGTGGATGCGGCCCAACGCGTACATCTCTTTGGCCGTCTCTTCGAAAGCGCGGGTGGTCCACATCACTTCCAGCATCTCGCGCGCTTTCTCCGCGCCGATCTCGGCCAGCAGGGCTTTTACACGCTCTGGAGGCAGTTGGTTGTTGGTGTTCGAATCGCTCATCCTTAATAACCTTTACTTGAGCCTTGTTTGATGGGGCAGGCTGGCGGATGTCAAAGTAAGCATGTCGACGATGTGGCCTTTCCTGATTTAGCCGGATGCCATGGCGACGACATCGTGGGCCGTCGCCTCGTCGGTGAAGAGCGCGTTGACGAGGCCCGCCCGCAGCGCGCCAAGCACCGCCTTCGTCTTGCTCCGGCCCGTCGCGACGCCGATCACGATGGGGATGCGTTTGAGATCGCCGGGGCGGATGCCGACCACGCGCTGGTTGATGGGGATGTCGAGGATGCTGCCGTCCGCGTCGAAGTGGATGCCGCACACGTCACCCACCGCCCCTCTGGCGGCGATCTGGCTCAACTCGTGGGTCGTGAGGAACCCGGCACGGACGAGGCTGGACATCTCCGGGTCGACCGTGCCGATGCCGACCAGCGCGATCTCGGCGTGCTGCGCGCGCTCGAGCACCTGCCGGACGCGCCGGTCGTCCATCAGCGCATCGCGCGTCGCGCTGCTGCCGACGATCAGGGGGGCAGGGAGAAGCTGGTACCTGCCGCCGTAGTTCCATGCGATCCGCCGGGCGAGTTCCGGGCCGTCGATCTCCGGGTTGTTCGAGTTGAGGGCGCCGATCAGCTGGATGACCGTGAGGTTGGGGTAGTGGACCGGGGGGTGCAGGGCGTTCACGACCTCGTAGACCGCCGTGCCCCACGAGACGCCGAGGGTGATGCCGTCATCCACCAGACCTTCGAGGTATTGCGCCGCCTGCGCGCCGAGGTGGCGCAGCGCTTGTGAGTAGCTCATCGAGGTGCAGCGGCTCACCTGCGCGGTTTGCAGCGTCTCGAACCGGCTGATGAGCGCTTCCTCCAGCGAGAAGCTGCGGATGATCGGGTGATGCACCCGGATTTCGACCACGCCGCACTCTCTGGCCTCGGCCAGCATCCGCGACACCGCCGACCGTGAGAACTTGACGATGTGCGCGATCTCCTCCTGGCTCAGCCCTTGCTCGTAGTAAAGCCCGGCGATGTGGGCGAGCAGCCGCCGTCTTTCCCCGTCGAGGGTCGATTTTTCGATGCTGCGAGCGATGTCACTAGCCATAGGGTGGCGTCCGTATTCACTAAGTTGCTGCCTGCTGATAGCTGTTGAACCGGATCGCTGAAACGCACGTCCATTATACACATTTGTGCAGACGTGGTCAATTGTTCAGGAGGATATCGCTATTTTGGCCCGGTTACCGTTACTTGATGTGACAAACGTCTGCCTGTGCGCATTTGTTACGCAGGGCACAAACGGCGCCGGGCGGATCGAATACCGCCCGTCTGTGCAGCACGCGCGCAGGCGGGCGGTGCTCCCCCGGTGGGCCGGGCGGCGCGGAAAAGGTCCGCTAGGCCGCCGCCTCCTCGCGCTGCCACACGACCTCGCCCCCGGCGATGGTCAGCAGCACATTGAAGTCGTCGTCGATGACGGCGATGTCCGCGTCCCAGCCGGGGCGGATCGCGCCTTTGCCCGCCAATCCCAGCAGCCGGGCGGGCGTCGTGGTCATGGTCGGCAGCGCGTCGGCCAGCGTGCATCCGGTGAATGCCACCAGATTGCGGAGCGCGGCGTTCTGGGCGAGGATGCTGCCCGCCAGCGTGCCGTCCGCCAGCCGGGCGGAGGTCTCGTCCACGATGACCTCGAAATCCCCGATGACGTAGCTGCCCGGCTCCACGCCCAGCGCGCCCATCGCGTCGCTCACCAGGGTGAGGCGATCTGGGCCTTTGGCCTGCCAGATCAGGCGAACCACCGCCGGGTGGACGTGGATGCCGTCTGGAATCAGGCCGACCGTCAGGCGCGGGTCGGACAGCAGCGCGCCCGCCATGCCCGGCTCGCGATGGTGGATGGGCGACATCGCGTTGAACAGGTGCGTGCCGTAGCGTATCCCGGCGTCGAACGCGCACAGCGCCTCGTCGAAGGTCGCGTTGGTGTGCCCGGCGCTGACGAGCGTGCCCTGCGCGGCCAGCCAGCCGATCACGTCGAGCGCGCCGGGAAGCTCCGGGGCCAGCGTGACGAGCCGCACGCCGCCCTCCGGCGTCCAGCCCGCCACCGCGTCACGCGTCGGGTGGCGGAAATAGGCCGTGTTGTGCGCCCCGCGCCGGGCCTCGCTGAGAAACGGCCCCTCGATGTGCAGACCGGGCGCAGCCGCCCCACGATACCCGGCAGGCGGGCCTTCGAGCATCACCTGCCGGGCATCCGCGACCGTCGCCGGCGGCGAGGTGATGATGGTTGGGAGAAAGGTCGTAATCCCAAAACGGGGGATGCGGCTCGCGACATCCCACATCGTCGTGGGATCGGCGGTGAAGTCGTGCCCGAACGCGCCGTTGACCTGTAGATCGATCAACCCGGGGATGACGCGCTTGCCCCGCGCATCGATCACCGTCGCGTCGGCTGGCTCCGGCACCTTTGTGCCGGAGGCCAATACGCGCCCCCCGTCTATGAGCAGCGCGCCGGGTGTGGTGACCGGTTCAGGCGTATACAGATGGTCGTAGAGCAGGTACAGCATCGACATGTGAACCCTCCGAGTACTGGGCGCTTCGAGGCGGCGTTTATGAAGATGCCCTCATTATAATTTGCACCTGCCGGGGTGACGATCGGCTGCCGGTTCGCCGCCCCGTTTTCGCTCGAATTATGCTATGATCGAGGCGATCGGCTGCCAGCGCGTCGAGGTGATCCCCTGCGGGCTGGCCGTCGATCGCGACGGAGCATCGCGCCCGGTGTGATCCCGCGCCGGGCAAAATCCAGAACAGGAGCTACCATGTCGTCCACCCTTCTTCAATCCGAGATCGAGGCGCAGCCGGACGTTATCCGGCGGCTGATCGACGCCGAGGGGGACGGCGTCGCGGGGATCGCAGAGACGCTGAGCGGGGAATTCAGCCGGGTCGTGATCGCGGCGCGCGGCACGTCCGACAATGCGGCCCGCTACGCCCGCTACCTCTTTGGCGCCCATAACCGCCTCGACGTATCACTCGCCACACCGTCCCTGTATACCCTCTACCGCCAACCGCCCGCGCTGGACGGAGTGCTCGTCGTCGGCATCTCGCAATCAGGCCGGTCGCCGGACATTCTGGCCGTCGTGCAGGAGGGCGCGCGGCAGGGTCAGCCGACGCTCGCCATCACCAACGACGCAGCGTCGCCGCTGGCGTCCGCAGCCGACTACGTGATCGACCTGCACGCCGGGCTGGAACAGGCCGTCGCCGCCACGAAAACTTACACCGCGTCGCTGACCGCGCTGGCGCTGCTGTCCGCCCATCTGGCCGCCGACGAGGCGCGGCTCCGGGCGCTTGACGGCCTGCCCGCGCACGTCGCGGCGACGCTCGACGCCAATTACCCGCTCCGCGAGGCCGCGCAGCGCTACCGCTACATGGAGCGCTGCGCCGTGCTGGGGCGGGGCTACAACTATGCGACGGCGTTCGAGATCGCCCTTAAGTTGAAAGAACTGAACCGCATCTATGCCGATCCGTACTCAACCGCCGACTTCCTGCACGGCCCGATCGCGATGGTGCGGGAGGGGTTCCCGGTGATCCTGATCGGCGCGTCGGGCGCGATGCTCGACAACGTGCGCGGCGTCGCGGGGCGTCTGGGGGCGCTGGACGCGGAGATCGTCGCCATCACGGACCGGCCTGCCGATTTTGACGCGGCCCGGCTCGTGATGGAGCTGCCCGGCGGTCTGCCGGAGCACCTTTCACCGCTCGTCGCCGTCATCCCCGGCCAGATGCTCGGCCTGTGGCTGGCCGAGATGCGCGGCTATGACGCCGATCAGCCGGAGGGCCTGACCAAAGTCACCGAGACGTGGTGAGACAGCCCACAGGCGTTCAACCTGGGTGATGGATTTGGTGCGGCGATCTGGTTTTCAGGGCTGTGCTATGATCGGGACGTATTGAGCCGGTCTGCCGCCAATGAAAGACGAGGACTATGAATCCCCGCGAGCGCGTCCTGGCCGTGCTGCGTCATGAGCAGCCTGACCGCATCCCCCGGATGGTCAACTTCTATCCAACGGCGTTCTCCCGCCACCCCGGACGTGAGGGCGGCGAGGTCTTCGACTGCGATATCCGCTTCGTCTCCGCCACCACACCCGGCAAGCAGAGCGACTTTATGCGCTACCTGCGGACGCTGCCGGATGACGTGTACGTCGGATCGCGCCCCATCCTGCGGACCTATCACGACTGGGGATACCATCCGGAGATCGCGCGCGACGCCCGGCTGGGCGACGCTCAAACCGTCGAGGCGATCGCCGCCGCCCCGCTGCCCGACTTCATGGCACAGGCCGACTTCGCGAGGATTCGGGCCGGGGTCGAGCGGCTGCACGAGCGGGGCTACGCGGTGATGGCCTCCCCGCCGCATCTGGGTGGCGAGTTGTTCGAGACGGCCTTCCGGCTGCGCGGCTTCGAGCAGTTCATGATGGACATGGCCCTCAACCCGCCGCTCGTCGACTACCTGCTGGAGCAGCTTACGGCCATGCACATCGCCATGTCGATGATGCTCGTGCGGGCGGGTGTGGATATCCTCGCGCTGGACGAC
Organism: uncultured Anaerolineae bacterium; assembly: GCA_964637665.1. Lineage (GTDB taxonomy): Bacteria > Chloroflexota > Anaerolineae > Aggregatilineales > UBA3940 > CAZWUX01. The sequence continues at coordinate 7,049 of CAZWUX010000038.1, read as the reverse complement.
GACGTGGCCGAGCCGACGCGGATGCTGATGCACCCCGCCACGTGGCGGCGCTACTTCAAGCCGTGTGTCAGGGTCATCATCGACGCGGCGCGCGCCGCCCGCCCGGACGTGCACATCTTCTGGCACAGCGATGGCAACATCGAGCCGATCATCCCCGATCTGATCGAGGTCGGCGTGGATATCCTCAACCCGGTGCAGCCCGACGTGATGGACCCGGCCCGCCTGAAGGCGCAGTACGGCGGTCAACTGGCCTTCTTCGGCACGGTCGGCACGCCAGCGCAGTGGGCGTGGGGCACGCCGGAGACGATCCGGGCCGAGGTGCGCGAGCGGATCGCGACGGTGGGGGCGGGCGGCGGGCTGATCATCGCCCCGGCCTACGATCTGGAGCCGGAGGAAAACATCCCCTGGCGGAATATCACGGCCTTCTTCGAGGCGGTGGATGAGTTTGGGGTGTACTGAGGCCCGCCGTATGGAGTGGTGACGGCGGATAAAACCCCGGCGGGGCCGGAACCCCGGTCCCCGACCGGCTGCACGGGGAACTCCCCCGGTTTCGGGTTGTGATGTTTGAAGCAGCGGCCCGCCGTCACGGGGTCAGGCGCGCGGCCCGATCACCACAGGCACACGACCTTCACGCCGTCCCGCATCTCGCCCCGCACTTTTTCCATGTGGCGCAGGGTGGCAAGCTCCCGCCTGAGATCGGACATCTTCATGTCGAGCATCTCCGCGACGATCTCCGCCTTCGCGCCGCCCGTTTCCTCCAGCACGCGCAGGATGCGCTCCTGCGTGGCGTTCAGCGTGGCATAGCCCTCGCCCATGCGGGATAAGGACTGCGCGGCGCGCACTGCCCAGGGGTCGCAGGCGCGGGCGGGCGACAGGGCCAGCATGTAGCAGTCCTCGCAGAGCGTCTGCCCGTAGTATTCCGTCTCCTCCCCGGTGGGGATGTCGTCTCCACAGCGATCACACAGCATGACGCGATCTCCTTTACTGTCGTCGGACCTATCTTAACCTGCCCTCCGGCGGCAGGGCAGTGGCGTTTGTCACCTGCGGGAATCGATCAATGTCGAATTCCGATACTGGCTGGATGGCGGAATTCAGGCGGGGCGAAAACCGCTATAATGAATCTTGACGGATGAGGTCGCCCATACCGGCACGGTTGAATGGGTAGGACGAGCCGCTCGCAGACGGGCCCGGCGGCGGGCACCTGCTGACACCCAAGAGATTCCCGACACACTCCCACTACTGCTTCCCTGTATAAGCACACGTGTCACGCTTATGCCTGTAACTGAGGTGAGGTAACGCACATGGCTCGTAAAGAGATCGCTCTGGTCACCGGAGCCAACGGCGAGGTCGGTCACGGCCTGATCGAATATCTCGGACGGCGGGGCGATGTGAGCATCGTCGCGCTCGACATCCACCCCCTTGCAGAGGAACTCAAGCCGTACTGCTTCGAGGTGATCACCGGGGACATCCTCGACCAGATGCTGCTGGGGCGGCTGGTGCTCGCCTATGAAATCCGCACGATCTACCATCTGGCGTCGATCCTGTCGACCAAAGCGGAGTTCAACCCCGAAGCCGCCCACCGCGTGAACGTCGAGGGCACGCTCAACCTGCTCCGGCTGGGCGTCGAGCAGTCGCAGTGGCAGGGCAGGCCGGTCAAGTTCATGTATCCGAGTTCCATTGCCGTCTACAGTATGCCCGGCCTGAACGTTAAAGAGCGCGCGGGCAAGGTCACCGAGAACCAGTACTGTACGCCGGGCACGATGTACGGCTGCAATAAGCTCTATGCCGAGCACCTGGGCCATTACTACAGCAATCACTACCGGCGGCTGGCGCGCGACAAGCACCCGGCCCGCATCGACTTTCGCTGCGTGCGCTATCCGGGGTTGATCAGCGCGTTCACCGTGCCGACCGGCGGCACGAGCGACTACGGCCCGGAGATGCTTCACCACGCCGCGCAGGGGATGCCTTACGGCTGCTTCGTCCGCCCCGACAGCGCGCTGCCTTTCATGGCGATGCCGGACGCCGTCAAATCGTTGGTCGAGCTGGAGGCGGCCCCGCGTGAGAACCTCACGCAGGATGTGTACAATGTGACGAGCTTCAGCATGACGGCTCAGGAAATCTACGAGATGGTCAGGCGGGCCTTCCCGGAGGCCGAGGTCACGTTCGAGCCGGACCTCGACCGGCAGGGCATCGTCGACAGCTGGCCCGCCGACATCGACGACAGCGCCGCCCGTGAGGACTGGGGCTGGCTGCCGGATTACGATATGGTCCGCGCCTTCGAGGACTATCTCATCCCGAATATCTCGCGCCGCTACGCTGATCAGGGGATGTCTGCCCCGTAAACGCAGCGCAGCGAATTCGAGCCGCCGCCTCCCGGAGCCGGACATACACGATCTGCATCGACACGGCTGTCGTCGCGTCGCGGCGGCAGCCGTTGGGTGTCCGCTCCCCCCGCGTCGATGCGCAATCCGGGCAGGCTGAAAACACCCCCGGAGCCGCTTCCGGCTCTGTTTTCCACCCGATAGTACCCAAATGGAAACTTGACAGGGCCGTTTCCCTTTCGTATCTTTACTAATAACTCAGGCGCTTAATATCTGTGTCCATCACACAAAACACAACAACGCCAAAGGATATGCCGGTTCAACAGAGCAGGTCGAACCGCAGAGGTTTGTACGCAGTGTAAGCACCTGAGACGCACATCTCACATCACGTATAAGTCACACACTACAACTTCTCATCCAGCTAGCGATCCCAGCGTCAGTTCATATCGGCCTGGTGCTGGCTCTTACCTATTATGAATCCGTTGTGAAAGGGGGGAATCCGCAAAGTTCTGTCTGGAATCGCACTGCTTTACTAGCAATTGGACACGTCACTGGAGGAGAGAGTATGTTTGCCAAGCTTACGAGAAACCGCGCGGTTTTTCTGGCCTTAATTGTGCTGGTCATGGGGCTGGCCCTGAGCGCCTGCGCACAGCCCGCCGCGACCGCCGAACCGGCAGCAGAAGAACCAGCCGCCGAGGAACCCGCGATGGAAGAACAGCCCGCTCAGCAGGCAGAGACGGGCAGCCTGCTCGACGAGGTCAAGTCGAGGGGCGTGCTGCGCTGCGGCGTTAACTCGGACCTGTTCGGCTTCGGATACATCGACGATGCGGGCAACAACGTCGGCTTCGACGTGGACTTCTGCCGCGCGATAGCCGCCGCCGTGCTGGGTGATGCCAATGCCGTCGAATATACCTCGCTGAACGCCGACCAGCGCTTCCCGGCACTGCAAACCGGCGAGGTCGACGTGCTGATCCGCAACACGACCTGGACGCTGACCCGCGACGCGGACCTGGGTCTCGACTTCACGGTCACGACGTTCTACGATGGTCAGGGCTTCATGGTGCGCGAGGGCGAGTTCGCCAGCGTCGACGATCTGGACGGCGCGACGATCTGCACCACGTCCGGCACGACGACAGAGGCCAACCTCGCAGACTTCTTCGCCGGGCAGGGCATGGACTACACACCCAACGTCTTCTCCGAAACCTCCGACACGCACAGCACGTTCGTCGAGGGCGCGTGTGACGCCGAAACCTCGGATAAGTCACAGCTTGCCGCGCTGCGTGCTGCCAGCGACAACCCCGAACAGTACATCATTCTGCCGACCACCATCTCCAAAGAGCCGCTTGGCCCGGTCGTCCGCGCCAACGACAGCGACTGGCGCGATGCGGTGATGTGGACGGTCTTCACGATGATCGAGGCCGAGCGCCTCGGCATCAACCAGGGCAACGTGGCTGACTTCATGGGTTCAGATGATATTCAAATGCAGCGTCTGCTCGGTACGGGTGAGGATGATCTCGGCGCCCTGCTGGGCCTGCCGCAGGACTTCGGACTCCAGATCATCGAGCAGGTGGGCAACTACGGCGATGTCTACGAGCGCCACCTGACCCCTCTCGGTATCTCTCGTGAAGGCTCGCTCAACGCGCACTGGACGAACGGCGGCCTGATCTACGCTCCGGCGTTCCGTTAGATTCACCGTGCACAGGGTTTCGCAGCCCGGTTATCACGCCGGGCTGCGAAGCATCCATCCCTTTTTCAGGGAGGGCTTATGGGCGATTCACCCGCCATTCTCTCATCGGAAGAACATCGCGCTGTAATTCCCTTCTGGCGCGACGTTCGGGTGCTGCGCTGGGTTTTCCAGTTCGCGATTCTGGCAGCCGTCGTCGCCCTGTTCTGGGCGCTGGGCAGCAACCTCCAGCGCAATCTACGCGCGCTGGGGTTGAACCTGAGCTTCAACTTCCTGACCCGCCCCGCCGGGTTCAGCATCAGCGAGGGGCCGGCGTTCCCGTCGCAAAGCCCGGTGTGGCAGGCTTATATGGTAGGCGTAATCAACACGCTGCGGGCGGCGGGGATCGGGATTTTGCTCGCGACGCTGCTCGGTACGCTGATCGGCATTGCCCGGCTCTCCCACAACTGGCTGCTCCGCCAGATCGCGGTCATCTACGTCGAGATCATGCAGAACACCCCGCTGCTCGTGCAGCTTTTCTTCTGGTTCACGCTGGTGAAGCAGCTTCCACGCCAGCAGCGGGAGGAGTTGATCAGCTTCCCCGCGCAGCCCATCAACCTGGGGCCGATCCATATTCCGCCGCTGGCGTTCTTCAGCCAGCGCGGCGGGGCCATCCCCGGCATCGAGACCCTCAGCGCCTTTCGTGCGTGGTGGCCGTTTCTCATTCTGGGGCTGATCGCCGCCGCCGTCGCGTGGCGGGTGCGCGTCGCCCTGAGCGAGCGGCAGGGCCGTCCTGCGGTCGGGCAGTTCTGGTGGGCGATGGCTGCTTTTTTCGGCTTGCTGGCGGTGGGATGGATCATCGTCCCCGGCTCGCCGCTCCGGTTCTCGATCCCCCAGCTGACCGGCGAAGGCATCATCGTCAATTATGAAGGCGGGTGGCAGCTTACGAATAACTTCCAGGCGCTGCTGCTGGGGCTGGTGCTGTACACGGCGGCCTTCATCGCCGAGGTCGTGCGGTCCGGCATTCAGGCGGTGCCATACGGCCAGATCGAGGCGGCCACCGCGCAGGGCTTCACCCGCGTGCAGCAGCTCCGCCTGATCATCCTGCCGCAGGCGATGCGTGTCATCATTCCACCCCTGATCAACCAGTATCTCAACCTGACGAAAAACTCCAGCCTCGCGATTGCCGTCGCGTTCCCCGACCTGTTCAACGTGTCGCAGACCATCGGCAACCAGACGGGGCAGAACGTGCAGATTATCGCGCTGGTGATGGCCTCCTACCTCGTGATGAGCCTCGTGATCTCCGCCATCATGAACTACGTGAACCGGCGGATGCAGATCGTGGAGAGATAAGTCATGGCAACCCGCACCGATTTCGCCGCAGGCTCTCCCCGACCCTCGGAGGTCCCCCCCGTCACCGACGTTGGTGTACTGGGCTGGATCAGAGAAAATCTGTTCAGCTCCGTGCCCAATGCCATCCTGACGGTTATCTCCACCTATATCCTGTTCGTCGTCATCCGGGTGATCATCCGGTTCGTGTTCATTCAGGCGGACTGGTCGGTCGTGACCGACAATCTGCTGCTGTACGCCATCGGCCAGTACCCGCGCGGCGAAGTCTGGCGCACGGCGGCCAGCCTCGGCATCGTGCTCGTTCTGGCCGGGGCGTCGGCCCTCTTCTGGAAGCGCTCAGTCACCATCCGCCGGGTGCTGATCGGGCTGTGGATACTATCGCCAGCCGCCATCGTCATTCTGTTGAGCGGATTCGCGGGTTCGAGCTTGCTGCCGCGCGTCCGAACCCAGTTATGGAGCGGTCTGCTGCTGACCATCATGCTGACGGTGGTGGGCATCGTCGCCTCGTTCCCGCTGGGCGTGCTGCTGGCGCTGGGCCGCCGCGGCGATCTGATCATCGTCAAGTGGATGAGCACCATCTACATCGAGGTGATTCGCGGTGTGCCCCTGATCAGCATCCTGTTCATGGCGCAGGTGATGCTGCCGCTGTTCGTGAACAAGGCCAACCTCGACGTGGTGATCCGGGCGATGGCCGGGATCACGCTGTTCTCCGCCGCCTATCTGGCCGAGAACGTGCGCGGCGGCTTGCAGGCTATCCCCAATGGGCAGGTCGAGGCCGCACAGGCGCTCGGCCTCAACGCGCCGCTGGTGACCGGGCTGATCGTGCTGCCGCAGGCGCTGCGGATCGTCATCCCGGCCATCGTGGGCCAGTTCCTCAGCCTGTTCAAGGACACGACGCTGGTGAGCATCATCACGCTGCTCGACCTGCTGGGCATCACGCAGGCCGCGCTCGGCCAGAGGCCCGAATTCCAGTTCCACAAGACGGAGGCGTTCCTGTTCATCGCCGCCATTTACTTTATCTTCAGTTATATGATGTCCGCCGCTGCCCGGCAGATCGAGAATAACACCAGCGGCATGGGCGGGACGCGCCAGATATAGGAGCGAGAGCATGTCACAACGACCGGAACCCGATCACAAAAACGGGGGGCAGGCCGCGCAGACGGCGGAAGGCATGGAGTTCAAGCACGAGGTCGGTGAGGACGATATCATCATCTGCCAGAACGTCAGCAAGTGGTTCGGTGACTTTCAGGTGCTGAAGAACATCAGCCTGAGCGTCAAGCGGCAGGAGGTCGTCGTGATCATCGGCCCGTCGGGGTCGGGGAAATCGACCTTCATTCGCACCATCAACCGGCTCGAGCAGCACCAGCGCGGCACGATCATCGTGGATGACATCGAGCTGTCGAACGACATCCGCAACATCGCCGCCGTGCGCCGGGAGATCGGGATGGTGTTCCAGCAGTTCAACCTGTTTCCGCACCTCACGGTGATGCAGAATATCACGCTCGCGCCGATCTGGGTGCGCCGCTGGTCACGCGAGAAAGCCGATAGAAAGGCGATGGAACTGCTGGAGCGGGTCGGCATCCCGGAGCAGGCCGAGAAATACCCCGGTCAGCTATCGGGCGGGCAGCAGCAGCGTGTCGCGATCGCGCGCGCGCTGGCGATGGAGCCGCGCATCATGCTCTTCGATGAGCCGACCTCCGCGCTCGACCCGGAGA
>CAZWUX010000037.1:0-19058 GCA_964637665.1 uncultured Anaerolineae bacterium | reverse complement strand
GTCAACCTGATCGTCGGCACGACGAACAACAACGCGCCGATCACGCTCAGCATCAAGAAAGCAGCGGACGCCGTCATCCACGAGGGGGTGGTGGACGATGGCATCCTCAACATGGTCGAGATGGCCTTCCGCAGCTATGACCCGTGCCTGAGTTGCGCCACGCACTCCCTGCCGGGCCAGATGCCGCTGGAGGTCGTCGTCCGCGCGCCGGATGGCAGCGTGGTCGACCGCCGTTCGCAGTACTGTGGTTAGGGCCTGACGCGTCGTCGGGCGCTTGAAGAGCTGGCCCGGGCCGGGGCGACCCGGTTCGGGCCAGTTCGATAGGATCGACTTTTGATGACGACTCTCTTGGCCGGGCTTGGCAACCCCATCCTTCAGGACGACGGAGTGGGGATCTACGCCGCCCGTATGGTGGCGCACGCCCTCCCCCCGGATGCAGATATCGACGTGGTGGAGTTGGCGGTTGGTGGGTTAAAATTGATGGAGGCCATGATCGGATACGACCATGTGATCCTCGTCGATGCTATCTGGGCGCCGGAGGAACCGGTCGGGCGCGTTTTTGTGTTCGATGCGGGTCACCTGCCCGATACGATGAACTCGGCCAGCGCGCACGACGCCGATCTGCCGACCGCGCTGCGTGTCGGACGCCGCCTGGGCGCGCCGCTGCCGCCGGATGACGGTATCCAGATCGTCGCGGTTTCCGCGCGGGAGGTGCTGACCTTCGGGGAGGTGCCGACCCCGCCCGTCGTCGCCGCGCTGCCGGAGGTGGTAGCCCGCGTGCTGGACCTGCTCGACGTGACCCCGGTCGTGGACCCAGGCACTCTGTCCCCCCAAGAATTCTGGAGGCTTTAATGATCTCCCCTGAACTACTGCGTCGTTATGATCTGTTCGCCGGGCTTGATCCGGCTGTGTTCAAGCAAATCGCGATGATCGGCGAGGAAGTCGAGCTGGCGGAGGGCGATCTGCTGTTCGAGGAGGGAAAGGACGCGGACGCCTTTTTCCTCGTCATCAAGGGCACGATCGACATCAAGATGAACCTCGACGAGGAAGGCAACCGCCGCCTCGACGTGGGCACGCTCATCGAGGGCGACATCACCGGATGGTCGGCGCTCGTGCCGCCCTACGTTTACACGCTCAACGCGGAGGCGGTGACGCCCGTCACGGTTGCCCGGCTCGAAGCCGACGCCTTCCGCGCGCTGCTGGACGAGAACTGCCGCGAGCTTGGCTACCCGATCATGACACAGCTTACCCGCGTGCTGGGCGAGCGGTTGAACAACATCCGCGTCCAGTTCGTGAGCCTGATCGCGTAGCGGTCGCGCTCGCTGCTCGCGCCGTTACACAGGAGGGACCGGGCGCCGGGGGGCATCTGCTCTCCGGCACCCGTTGTTTTAGTCGTACGGCGCAGGCTGGCGCGGGCGCTAACCGTCTCGCCGTTTCGGCAGGCCGGGGATGAAGGCGTTCGTGCGGGCCATGTAATCCTCGTAGCCGGGCTTCTCATTTTTGAGGGATTTTTCGAGCATCGCGACACCGGACACGCGCACCAGAAGAACCGTCATCAGGGCCGGGCCGGCGATGCTCCACCAGCCGCCCGCCGCGAGCGCGATCAGATAGAAGGCCCACCACTGCGTGGCATCGCCGAAGTAGTTGGGGTGGCGGGTGTAAGTCCACACGCCGGAGGTCAACAGCTTGCCCTGGTTGGCCGGGTCGCGCTTGAAACGGGTGAGGTGCGCATCGCCCACCGCCTCGAAGAAAAAGCCCACCGTCCAGAGCATTGCGCCGAGCACGTCCAGCAGCGTCAGCCGGGCGGGTGTGCCGGCGGCCTGTGCGGCCAGCAGCGGCGTCGAGACGACGAGCATGATGACCCCCTGAAGCATGAACACCTGAAAGTAGCTGACCCACCACCAGTTCCCGCCGTGATTCTCGCGCATCTCGCGGTAGCGGTAATCCTCGCCCCGGCCCCAGTTGCGCCGCAGAATGTGCATCGCCAGCCGGAGGCCCCACACCGTGACGAGCACGGCCAGCAGGATTTTCCGTGCGGCGAAGCCATCCAGCAGAAAGAAATATAACCACCCCAGCACGACGAAACCGGCCCCCCAGAAAATATCGACGATGCCCGAGTCCCTGAGGATTAGACTCAGCACCCACAGAGCCGTCATCAGCCCCCAGATGACGAGCGCGCCGATTCCAAACGCTTCCAATAACATAGCTACTCCAGCCATCCTTGTTAAGCAGATTGGTATAATGTGTATAATAATTGTATAATATAGCGTGGTTATATGGATTGCAAACTTTCGTCAAGAGACACGTAGGGTAGACCCCCATCGACGCCCTTCCGGTGAGGGGGTAATATAATAGGCAGCAAGTTTGGGCTGCGGGAAGCGGGCACCATGCCCGCGTTACGTAAAAATCGGATGTTGGGCCATCTCGTCTGTCGACGCGCACAGGGCCGCCCGGCCCGCGCTCCAGCCGGGATATCTCATATAGAGGCCTCCTGAGAGAGGGTGGTGTCGTGCCGCGCAGTTTGAGCGACAGCCAACCGAATACGGTGCCGGATCGACCGGGCTGGCCCGCCGTTCTGGTGGGGTTTGTCACCGGGCTTATCGGGGGGTGGCTGGCGATCGCCGCGCACGGATCGTCACCGGGCGCTGAGGATTACGAGCTGGAACTCATCGACACGAGCAGCCCGCTGATCCCGCCGACGAAGGACGTGCCGCCCAACGCATTCGACGTAGGGCAGGCCTGGCTGCGCATCGTTGATCAGATGCCCGCCTTTCTGTTCACGACCGACGCCGATCTGAACATGACGTTCATCTGCGGCGGCGGGATGCAGGTCATCGGCATCACGCCCGACATGTACGTTGGCAAGAACATCGCCGATCAGTTCGTCGACCCCGGCACGGCCATCCCCTCGCACATGGCGGCGCTGAAGGGCCGGTCGGTGGCCTACGAATACGCCTTCCGGGGACGCCAGTACGACATCCGCGTGGAGCCGCTGCGCACGGGCGATGATCGCATCATCGGGACGGTGGCGATAGCGGTGGATATCACCCAGCGCATCGTGATGGAGAAGACACTGCGCGACATGCAGATGGGGCTTGAGCAGCGCGTGAGGGAGCGCACCGCCGAGCTTTTCAGGGTGAACGAGCGCCTGCAAAGCGAGATCGAGCAGCACCAGCAGACGGCGAAGCAGCTCTACCAGAGCAAGGCGCTGTATCAGGGCATCGTCAACTCGCAGACGGACTTCATCATACGCCTCGATCTGAGCGGTCGATTTACGTTCGCCAACGATGCCTGCTGCCAGATGTTAGGCAAGGCGTGGGAGGAACTCGAAGGCACCCCGTTCCACACTTTTATCTACGAGGAGGACAGGCCCACCGTGCTGGAGGCCGTCGACCGCCTCCAGAGGCCGCCTTACAAGGACGAGCACCCGCTGCGATTCCGAATGCACACTGTGAAGGGCGTGCGCTGGATCATGTGGGAGGGGCACACCGTCCGGCCCGAACAGGGTATCGCGGAATTTCAGTCTGTTGGCCGCGGCATACACGAACAGGTGCGGATCGAAGAAGCCGAGCGCAGGCAGCGCGCCCTGGCGCAGGCGCTGGGCGATTCGGCGGCGACGATTGTCAGCACGCTCGACCTGAGCGAGGTGCTCAACCGTATCATGGCGAACCTCGGCAAGGTCGTCGAGCACGATGCCGCCAACATCATGCTGATCGACGCGGACGGCCTGGCGGCGAACGCCGGGTACCGGGGCTACCCGCCGGGTCCGCTCCGCGAGACGGTGGCCGCTGCGAACTTCCGCATCGAGGACATACCGCTGCTGCGCCGTATGATGCAGGACCGGAAGCCGGTGCTCGTCGAGGACACAAAAGAGTGTGATGAGTGGGTCGAGGCGATCTCGCCCGACAGCCCGATCCGTTCGTATCTTGGCGCCCCGATTGTCATCGAAGATAAGGTGCTGGGCTTTCTCAATCTGGACTGCTGGCAGCCCAACTGGTTTGACGAGAGTGATATCGACAGGCTGCGCGCTTTCGCCGACCACGTCGCCATCGCCATCCACAACGCCCGGCTCCACGAGAAAGGGCAGGAGGCCGCCGCATACAGGGCGGCTGACGGGGAGCGCCAGCGCATCGCGCGGGAGCTGCACGATGCCGTCAGCCAGACGCTCTTCACCGCCCACACGATAGCCGAGTCGCTCCCGCGCATCTGGGCGCAGGACCCCGATCAGGCCGAGCAGGGTTTAGCGGATATCTCCCGGCTGACGCGCGGCGCGCTGGCCGAGATGCGCAGTCTGCTGTATGAACTACGCACGGAAGACCTCGTCGACGTGACGCTCGACGAGCTGCTCGAACAGCTTGCCCACGCATTTGTCGGCAAGTCAAATACCACGCTGACGCTCTCCATTCACGGGCGGACTCCGCTCACCCCGGAGGTGCGGGTTGTCCTGTACCGCGTCACGCAGGAGGCGCTCAACAACATTCTCAAGCACGCCCGCGCGGGCAAAGCCGAGATCGTGCTGGAGAGCGGCGGCGATCAGGTGGTACTTCGTATTCAGGACGATGGGCGTGGCTTCGACCCTACCGCAACTCGATCGGGGCGGATGGGCTTGAAGATCATGCGCGAGCGGGCGGATTCCATCGGCGCGCGGCTGCGCGTCGACTCGGAGCCGGGTAGAGGTACAACAGTAGAGGTGGTATGGCCCACCCCGGAACGCGGGGGGCAAGATGATGAGTGATAACAATAATTCGACTATTCGCGTGTTAATCGTGGACGATCATGATATGGTCCGCCAGGGTATGGAGACGTTTCTGCGAGCCTATGATGATCTCGAACTGGTTGGTCAGGCGGCGGATGGGACCGAGGCCATCCAGCTAAGCCAGGAGCTTTGCCCTGACGTGATCGTGATGGATCTCGTCCTGCCGGATATGGAGGGGCCGGAGGTGATCCGGGCTATCCTGAGCGAGCAGCCCAACTTGCAGATACTGGCGCTCAGCACCTTTCAGACCTCAAAGCTGATCCGCGAGGCGCTTCAGGCCGGGGTGATCGGTTATTTGACGAAGGACCTGACGACTGACGAGCTTGCCAGCGCGATACGCGCCGCCCACGAAGGCAAGCCGACCCTTGCCCCGGCGGCGTATGAGACGCTCGTTGAGTCGGCGTCGAAGGCGTCTATCACGACGTACAATCTCACGGACCGCGAGCGCGACGTGCTTTCCCTGATGGTCGAGGGACAGACCAACCGGCAGATCGCCCAGAGTCTTTCCGTCAGCCTGTCGACCACCAAATTTCACGTCAGCAGTATTCTCGCCAAGCTGAGCGTCTCCAGCCGCACGGAGGCCGTCGCGCTGGCGATGCAGCACGATCTCGTCTGATCCCACCCCTCCCCCACCGCCTCCTGACCTGCACTTAACCTGCGTGTATTGCGAAAACCCGGCGGATACGGCAATATTGTCGGCTTGACAGGCCCTTTGATGCGCATCCCCGGCAGCCGTGACGGAAGTCATGCCGCCGGACACCTGACGGCCTGTCATTCTGACGATTGACGGAAAGCACCGATCCCCGACATGACACGCTCCCCATCCGCCAGCGCCACCGGCGCCGGGCACCCGAGTCACCCTGCCCTGAACGGGCTTCGCCGCCGCTGGCGCGCGCTCGACCGCGTGCAGCGCGGGCTGCTCCTGCTGCTGCTCGTGCGCTGGATCGTCGACGCGGCGTTCCTGCTCAACGTGCTGCCGCTCGCCATGCGGTCGGGCTGGCATCTGCATCAGGGGGGCGACAACGCCGAGATATTCGAGCTGGCCCGGTCGATCGTGATCGGCGCGCCGGAGGAATCGGTCGTCGGGCTGGGGCAGGCGATCGTGATGATGCCCTGGATCGTGCTGTTCAACGCCTATCTTTATCCGGATATCGCCGCCCCGATGTCCCTGTTTGATGGCTTCCTTCTGGGCGGGTTATCCGTGTTATTGGTAGGTGGGTTGGCCCGCACGCTCACGCGTGACGGGCGCACGGCTCTCGGCGCGGCAGCGGTGTGGGCGGTACTGCCATTGGTAGCCTATTTCGGATTCTTCTGGCACTCACATGCCGAAATTCTGGCGAGCACGACGGTCCCCAAGGTGGCGTGGCTCAACGGCCTGTCCGACGGGCCAACCGTGTTCATCCTGCTGATCGCGACGCTGCTTCTCGCGCGGGTGATGAACGAGCGGGCGATCGCGTTCGGGCGGGCGCTGGCGATCGGCGTGCTGCTCGGTCTGGCGCTGACGTGGCGTTTCCAACTTGCCCCGATGGTCGTGTTTCTACTGCTGTACGTGTTCATCGCGCACGGCTGGCGGGCGTTTGCCGCCGCGCTGGGCGGAACGCTGATCGGCTACCTGCCGCAGGCGGCGTACAATATGAGCGCCTTTGGCCTGCCGTTCACGACCGGCTACCTGTCATACGGAGACATCGTCCAGTATGACGGCACGTTCAAGCGCCCGCTGTCCGACATTCTACTGTCGCTGCCCTTCCGCCCCGTCAACCCGCTGAGTCAGGTGACTTATTTCATCGGACGGCGTCCCTGGCTGCTCGTCCCGCTGATCGCCGGGCTGGCTGCCGGGGCGGTCATGCTGATCGCCCTGTGGCGGAAGCGGGGCTGGCGGACCGTCGCGCTGCTGCTCGGCGCGCCGCTGGCCTATCAACTGCCCATCATGGCGACCGACGTGTTCCGCGAGGACGCTATCCGGCTGTCGATGCCGCTGATCCCCGGCCTGATCATCGCCACCGTCTACGTGGCGCTGCTGGTCGTCCCCCGGCTGAATCAACTTGTACCTTCCGCCCTGCGGGGCGATTCTGCACATAAGGAGTGATGTTACACTGATGAAGATACTGGTCACCGGAGGGCTGGGCGCGGTCGGCACGCCGCTCGTGCGCGAGATGCGCGGTCGCGGCTACGAAGTGTGGGTCGCGGATCGCGTCCACGCCGAGGGGCCGAACTATCTACGCTGCGACGTGGGCGTCTACCGGCAGGTCGAGCGCCTGTTCGAGGATCGCACCTACGATGTCGTCTATCATCTCGCCGCCGAGTTCGGGCGGCGCAACGGCGAGGACTTCTACGAGACGCTGTGGCAGTCGAACGCCATCGGCGTGAAGAACATGCTGCGCATGCAGGAGGACCTCGGTTTCCGCATGGTGTTCACCAGCTCGTCGGAGGTCTACGGCGATTATCAGGGCGAGATGACCGAGGACGTGATGGGGCAAACCCCGATCCGCCAGCTCAACGACTACGCGATCACGAAGTGGGTCAACGAGCAGCAGATCATGAACTCCGCCGACCGCTTCGGCACGCAGACGGTGCGCGTGCGGCTGTTCAACACCTACGGCCCCGGCGAGCCTTATTCCGAGTATCGCTCGGTGGTGTGCCAGTTCATCTACCGCGCGCTGCACGACCTGCCCTACACGGTCTATCTGGATCATCACCGCTCGTCGACCTACATCGACGACACGGTCCGCACGCTGGCGAATATCGCCGGGAACTTCAAGCCGGGCGAGGTGTACAATATCTCCGGCGACGAGTACCACGACATCAAGGCGCTCTCCGACATGATCCTTGACATCCTCGGCAAGAGCGACGATCTCGTGGAGTACGTCAAATTCGAGGCGCACAACACGCGCGATAAGCTGGCCTCCAATGAGAAAGCCAAGCGCGATCTGGATCACCAATGCACGGTGACGCTCGAAGAGGGCCTCCCGCGCACTATTGCGTGGCAGAAAGAGGTATACGGACGTGAGTGAGGTAAGTGACGTAAGCGAAGCTGTGGAACGTAAAACCATCGTCGTCGTCGGGACGGGCTACGTCGGTCTGCCTGCGGCGCTGCTGCTGGCGAAGGCCGGGCACGATGTGGTCGGCGTCGATATCAACGAGAACATCGTGCGGGCCATCAACGAGGGCGTGCTGCTCATCAAGGAGGACGAGCTTCAAACCCTGCTCGACAGCCCCGACGTGAAGGCCAACCTGCGGGCGCAGTCGACGCCCTGCGAGGGCGACGTGTTCATCATCGCCGTGCCGACGCCGCTCGACCACCGCAAGAAGGCGGCGGACATGAGCTACGTGGACGACGCGCTGGCGAGCCTGCTGCCCGTGCTGCGCCCCGGCAACCTCGTGATCGTCGAGTCGACCATCCCCCCGCTGACCTGCCGCGAGCGGCTGACGCCCGTCATCGAGGCGGCGACCGGCCTGACCGTCGGCGAGGATATCTTCCTCGCCCACTGCCCGGAGCGCATCCTCCCCGGCGACATCTTCTACGAGATCGTGCACAACGACCGCATCATCGGCGGCATCAACCGGCAGACGCAGGACATGGCGGCGGCGGTGTATGCGAGTTTCGTAGAGGGCGCGCTCTACAAGACCGACGACGTGACCGCCGAACTCGTCAAGCTGATGGAAAACACCTACCGTGATGTGAACATCGCCCTCGCGAACGAGGTTGCGGCGGTCGCAGAGACGCTCGGCATCGACGGGCGCGAGGCCATCCGGCTGGCGAACCGCCACCCCCGTGTCGACATTCTGTCCCCCGGCATCGGCGTGGGCGGGCACTGCATCCCCATCGATCCCTGGTTCATCAAGGAGGTCGATCCGTCGAACTCGCGGCTGATCTTCACCTCCCGCCTCATCAACGACGAGATGCCGGGCAAAGTCGCGGGCCAGATCCGCCGCGCCGTGCGCGACGTGTCCGCGCCGCGTATCATCGCCATCGGGGCGGCCTACAAGCCCAACGTCGACGACCCGCGCGAAAGCCCCGCGCTGGAGATCGTGCGCCTGCTGCGCGAGGACGGCTACGACGTGACGCACCTCGACCCCCTGATCGACGGGATGGGCTACGACTCGCTTGAGGCGGCCTGCGCAGGCGCGGATTTGCTCTCCGTGCTCGTGCCGCACCGCGTCGCGCTTGAGGAGCTGGATCGGGACCGCGAGGCCATCGAGCGCGCGATGCGCACACCGCGCGTCATCGTCTTCCAGTAGCGGGGGAGCCTTATGGAGGGCGGGGCGCGCGCCGGGAACGCATCGGAGCGCCGGGCCGTCTCGGCGCTGGTGTGGGGGCTGCTGGCCGGACTGCTCGGCTATCTCGCCGCCATGTACGGCGGCGTGATGCGGGTGTATCTCAGCCCGGCGGTGGCGCTGCGCCCCTGGCTGCTTTTCCAGCCGGGTTTCCGCCTCTACTCGACCATCATCACCCAGCACCCACCGGGCGGCATGTGGCTGGGCGCGGCGCTCTCACGGATCGCCCCGCATAACCCGCTGCTGTCGGCGCGTGTGGCGATGATGGGCATGGTCGCCGCCGGGCTGGCGCTCGTCTTCTGGCTGGCCCGCCGCTGGTGGGGCGGCATCGGCGGGGTGGCGGGCGCACTGCTGTTCGCAGGCTGGGCCCCTGTGTTCCTGACCTACCTCGTCAACTACGACGCCCTGATCGGCCTGCTCGCGCTCTCGGCAGCAGCGGTATGGCACCGCCCTGACGCCCCACCCGCCCACCCCGCGCTGGCCGGGCTGATCACCGGCCTCGCTCTGATCGTCAAGCCGCAGGTGTTAGCTGTCATCGCCGTCTTCCTCATCTGGCGCGCGCTGGCCGAGCTTATCGATCCGGGGCCGGGCTGGGCCGCCGCCGGGCGCGACGCCGCGCTGTTTGTCGGCACCAGCCTGATCCCCCTCGCCATCGCCGTGATCATCCTCGCGGTAGACGGTCGGCTCGACGACGCGGTGTTCTGGATATGGGATTTTAGCTGGGGGCCATACGCCGGGGACGCCTCCCGCCTGCCCGACCGCCGCGAATTAGCCGTGCTGGCCGGGTGGCTGGCCCTGCTGCCTCTGTTCGCCTTCCACGCCCTGCCCCGCCGCGAGTCGTGGCGCGGACCGGGCGTGCTTCTTCTTGGGCTGCTGCCCGCCCTCGCCACGCTGGCCTACCCTCGCTACGGGCGTTTTCACCTCGGCGGAGCCGTGCCGATCGTCGCCCTGCTGAGCGCAGGCGCGGTCGCCTATACGGTGAACGGCCTGCTGCGTTTCCCACGCCTGGCCCGCCGCGCGCTGGCCCTCTACCTCGCGGGCGGGGCTGCCCTGCTGATCGTCGCCTTCGCCCTCCCGACCTATTACCGGCTGAAGCTCGGACCGCTGGTGGGGGAGTACGGCCCCCTCGTTCCGGTCGAGGCCGCCTTCCACGAGCAGACCGGCGCGGAGCCGGGCGCGCGCGTCTGGGTCGTGACCGAGATCGACCCGACCGATAATTTCTACGTGATCGGCGGCTACCTGCCGCCCGCGCTGTGGGTGCAGATTCAACCTTGGAAGATCGGCGTACCCGGCGTCGCCGATCGCCTGCTGGCTGCCCTGGCAGATGAGCCGCCCGGCTACGCCGTCGTGTTCGAGCAGTGGCGGCCCATGATCCCACCCCGCCTGGCGGACTACCTCGACGCCCACTACACGCCCGTCGGCTCGACGGAGGCCCCCGCCGGGTACGGCGCGGTGACGTTCTACGAACGGGCCGCGCCATGATGCGCGTCACCCTGCTGGCCGCCCTCTGGCTGCCCCTCGGCGCGCTGTTCCTGTGGCCCCTGCTCGACCGCTGGCTGACGGATGGCGGCGAGCGCGATCCCCTGCGCGTCGCCCTCACCGCGCTGGCATTCTCCCCCGGCACGCTGGCCGCCGGATTGTTCTGGCTGGGGCTGCTCCCCGGCGAGCGCGTCACTGCCGGGTCGGCGCTCGCCATCGCGCTCACCGGACTGGCGCTCGGCCTCGCGCTGAACCCCGGCTGGATCGCGCCCGTCCGCTGGCGGGCATGGTGGCGCGCCCAGTGGAATCGGCTGACCCGGCTCGATGTCGAGTCACTGCTCACGCTGGCTGTGATCGGCGCGCTGGCCGTGATTCTGATCCACGCTCTGTACTACCCCTTCCTCGGCGACGACGTGTACGTGCGCTACGGCCTGCACGCGAAGCGCATCATGGCCGCCCACCGCCTGCCGCACGACGTGACCGGCTACCCGCCCCTCGTCCCGCTGAACTTCGCCGCCATCTGGCTCGTGGCAGGCGGCGTCAACGAGCACATCGCCCGCGCCTTCATCGCCCTGACCGCCGCCGGGACGCTCGGCGCGACCTATCTCATCGGGAGGCAGATCGCCGGGCGCTCCGCCGGGCTGATCGCGGCGGCCCTCGTCGCGCTGACGCCCCTGTTCGTCGACAACGCGACGCTCGCCTACACCGACATCCCGACCGCCTTCCCCCTCACCCTCGCCATGCTCTACATCCTGCGCTGGTGGGACGCCGGGCGCGTGCGCGACGCGCTCACAGCCGGTCTGCTGGTCGCCGTCGGCTGTCTTACCAAGCAGTCCGCCCTGATCTGGCCCGCCGCGCTGGCGGCGGTTCCCATCCTGTGGCTGATCGCGACACGCAGGGAAGCGGTCGACGGGCGCTGGCGGTGCGCCGCGCTCGCCCTCGCCGCGCTGCTCGCCCCGCCCCTGCTGATCGCCGGGCCGTGGTATCTGCGCAACGCCCTGCTCGACGGATGGGCTAATGCCGTTCCGGTCGCCGGGCTGTATCACCAGCTTGGCTCCGGCGCGGGGTTATGGGGCCTCGTGCCGCCTCTCGCCTACCCATCCGACTTCGGCTATCCGCTCACCCCGGTCTACGCGCTCGGCTGGGTCATCGGCCTGATCGCCGCCGCCCGCGAACTGATCACCACGCTGCGCGCCGATCAGCCAGCGTGGAGTTGGCGACCGATGCTTGCATCGCGCCAACTCCCAGTTGAACAGGGCGCTGCCCTGTTCATACCCGGCGCACTGATCCTTGCACTGGCCGCCGTGCCTTACTGGGCGGCGTGGTGGCTGCGCTTCTCGTTCGAGGCCCGATTCTTATTGCTGATCCTGCCCCTCATCGCCGTGTGGGCCGCTGTGCCTGTTCTGCAAGCCGCCGCGTGGCTGGCTGAGAGGGCGCGTGTGCCCCGCGTGGCCCAGACCGTTTTCACCGGGCTGCTGCTGGCCGGGCTGCTGGTGCTCGGCGCGAGAGGGCGGCTGGGCGGCGTCTACTACGCGCTGACCGACCCCTTCGCCTCCGACTTCGAGCGGCTGTCCCGCGCCAAAGGCCCACTCGCCGATCTCGCCGCCTACGCCCATTCTGAACTCGACCCCACGACCGACCGTCTGTACCTGATGGACGAGCGGCTGGCCTACTTCCTGCCGGAGTTCGAGACAGCAGTGGGCTATCCGCAGACGCTCGCCGCTCTGGACGGCTACGACTACCTGTTCCACGTGGCGGCCATCTACGCGCTGTACGGCAATGGCCGCCTCGGCTGGGAGGACAGCGAGTTCTACCGCTACGCTTTCGACGAGCGCGTGTTCGAGCCGGTTTACGAGAGCGGCGGCGTACACGTCATGCGGATTCTCCGCACGACCCTGCCGCCGGAGGAATCCGATTAGCCCGGAGCCGCCCCTTATGCGTATCGTCGTCGTGCAGGAAACGGACTGGCTGAAGCGCGGACCCCACCAGCAGCACCATCTGTTCGAGCGGCTGTCGGCGCGCGGCCACGACGTGACCGTGCTCGACTACCCCATTCTGCGCCCCCACTGGCCGCGCGAGCCGTTCTTTTCTGAGCACCACGAGGTCGCCAACGCCGCCCGCATCGTCGACGGTGCGCAGGTCCGCCTGATCACCCCCGCCACGCTCAGCCCGCGCCCGTTCGCCCGTCCCACGTCGGTGCTGTCCCACCACGCGGCGCTGGCCCGCCTGATCCGTGATGCCCGCCCCGACGTGATCGTCTCCTACGCGCTCTCGACCGGCTGGCCCGCGCTGCGCCTCGCCCGGCAGCACGGCATCCCGTTCGTGTTCCACGTGATCGACGCGCTGCACGCCATCGTGCCGACCGGGGCGCTGCGCCCCATCGCCCGCGCCGTCGAGCGGCGGTTATTCGCCGCCTCCGACGAGGTGATCCTGATCAACGAGCACCTGCGCGACTACGCGATCCACATGGGCGCGCCGCCGGGTCGATCCCGCGTGCTGCGGACCGGGGTGGACCTCGCCCGCTTTGACCCTACCGCCGGTGGGGCGGACGCCCGCGCGGAGTTGGGCATCTCGCCGGAGGAGTTCGTTCTATTTTTTATGGGCTGGCTGTACGATTTCTCCGGCGTGCGTGAAGTCGCCGCCTCGCTGGTGGACCTGCCCCCTGATGTTCGTCTGCTGGTCGTGGGCGACGGCGACGACCTCGCCCCCTTGGCTCAGCTTCGCGACGAACGGTTAGGGGGTCGCCTGATCCTCACCGGGCGGGTTCCCTACGAGCGCATCCCCCATTTAATCACCGCTGCCGATGCCTGCCTGCTGCCGTTTCACACCGTGCCCGAAACCCGGCACATCGTGCCCATCAAGCTGTACGAGTACATGGCCTCTGGCCGCCCCGTGATCAGCGCGCCGCTGCCCGGCGTCATGCGCGACATCGGCGAGGGCAACGGCGTGCTCTACGCCCCTGCCGGGGGGCAGGCCCAGGCGGCGCTCGACGCCCGCCCCCGCGCCCCCGAACTCGGCGCGGCGGCCCGCGCCTTCGTCGAGGCGAACTGCGACTGGGTGACCATCACGGACGAGTTCGAGGCGATCCTCGCCCGCCACGCCGGGTAGTGTCCGCCCGGTTTTTTCGCGCCATCCTCCCCCGCGTGGTATCCTCCCGCCCATGACGGAACCTGGCCCCCTGCGGATTCTGCACATCACGCCTTACTACGCGCCCGCCTGGGCCTACGGCGGATCACCCCGCGTGGCCTACGAGCTGGCGACCCGGCTCGCCGCGCGCGGGCACGCGGTCACCGTGCTGACCACCGACGCCCACGACGCCGCGCACCGCGCCGACCCCGGCGTGCATACCGTCGACGGCGTGGCGGTCCACCGCGTGCGCAACCTGTCGAACCGGCTGGCGTGGCGGCGGGTGTTTCTGCCCGCCGGGTTTCGCGGAGCCGCCCGTCGGCTCATCCTCGGCGCGGACGTGGTCCACGTCCACGAGGCGCGCAGCCTGCTCAACACGGCGGCGCTGCCCGCCCTGCGCCGCGCGCCCTACGTCATCATGCCTCACGGCGGCCTGCCCGCCGGGCTGGGCCGCACGCCGCTCAAGCGCATCTACGACGCGCTGTGGGGCCGCCGCCTGCTCGACGGCGCGTGCCGCCTGCACGCCCTGACCGACATGGAGCGCGACCAGTACTTCGCGCTCGGCACGTCGCCGCGCCGCGTCGTGCTGATCCCCAACGGGATCGACGCAGCGGCCTTCGATCTCGACGCCGACCCGGCGGGCTTCCGTGCGCGCTACGATATTCCACCGGATGCGCCTGTCGTCGGTTTTCTGGGTCGGCTGAACGAGATCAAAGGGCTGGATGGTCTGGTGGAAGCCTTCGCTCACGTTCTCGCCGATCACCCATCGGCGGTGCTGCTGCTGGCGGGTCCAGACGACGGCGCGCGTGCTGCGCTTGAGGCGCAGATCGCGCTTCTCGGCGTCGGCGGCGCGGTCCGCTTCACGGGCATGATCACCGGCAATGCCGACAAGGCCGCCGCCTACCGCGCGATGGACGCCTACGTGCTGCCTTCTCGCTACGAAAACATGCCCGTCGGCCTGCTCGAAGCGTTGCTCAACGGCACGCCGGGCGTCGTCAGCGACCGCTGCGGGCTGGCCGCCCGTCTGGGCGCGGCGGACGTTGCCCGCGTTTTCCCCTACGGCGACGCCGACGCGCTGGCCGGGGAGATTAATGTTCTACTGTGCGATAAAGCCGCGGCGGACGCACTGGCCGGGCGCGGCAGGGACTACGTCACCGCGCATTTTGACTGGGAAGCGGTGGTCGACCGTTGGGAGGCGGTCTACCGCGCCTGCGCGTCGGGCGGTACACTCAGCACGCGGTCTGTGAGTTGAGGGGGTAGCACTATGTGCGGAATCGCGGGGATCATCAGCTTAGAGGGCGGGCCGCCCGTCGACGAGGCGCTTGTCTGGCGCATGGCGCATATCATCGGCCATCGCGGCCCGGACGACGAGGGTGTGTTCATCTCGCCGGACGGGCGTGCCGCGCTCGCCAACCGCCGCCTCGCCATCATCGACCTCTCCCCTGCGGGCCATCAACCGATGTCCACCCCCGACGGTCGCCACACCATCGCCTACAACGGCGAGGTCTACAACTACGAGACCTTCCGCGACCGCCTCATTGCTCAGGGCCATACCTTTCGCGGCCACAGCGACACCGAGGCCATCGTGCGACTCTATCAGGAGGAAGGCCCGGCGGCGCTCGACTCCCTGCGCGGGATGTACGCCCTCGCCATCTGGGACAACGATCGGCAGGAGCTGTTCCTCGCGCGGGACCGCATCGGCGTCAAGCCGCTCTATTACACCATCGCCGGGGGGCAGTTCATCTTCTCGTCGGAGATCAAGGCTATCCTCCAGCACCCTGCGGTCGAGCGCCGCGTGGACGAGGAAGCCCTGTACCACTTCCTCTCATTCCTGACCTCCCCCGCCCCCCGCACGCTGTTCGCCGGGATTCGTAACCTCCAACCCGGCCACTACGCGGTGCTGCGCCCCGACGCCGCCGGGATCGACGACCTGCGCATTGAGGAATACTGGGACGTGTTCGACTCGGCCCAATCCCACGCCGGGTGGAGCAGCGCCGATTATCAGGAGGCCCTGCTGGCGGAGCTTCGCGAGTCCATCCGTCTGCGCATGGTCAGCGACGTGCCGTTCGGCGTGTTCCTGAGCGGCGGCATCGACTCGAGCACCAACGTCGCGCTGATGGCCGAGCAGATGGACCGCCCCGTGCAGACGTTCAGCATCGGCTACCGCGATGTCGCGGGCTACAACGAGTTCGAGCACGCGCGCCGCGTCGCGAAGCACTTCGGAGCCGAGCACCACGAGATCGAGATCGGCGAGGAGGATTTGCTGCGCTTCCTGCCGTCGCTGATCTACCATCAGGACGAGCCGATTGCCGACCCGGTGTGCGTGCCCATCTATTACGTGTCGAAGCTGGCCCGCGAGGCGGGTACCATCGTGATTCAGGTCGGCGAGGGCGCGGACGAGCTGTTCGCCGGGTACACCCACTGGCTGGACATCCTGCGGCTGCATCACGGCGCGTGGCAGCGCTTCAACCGGGTGCCCGCCCCCCTGCGGCAGGCCGCGCTGGCCGTCGCCCCGCTCGACCGCGACTCGATCCGCTACGAGTACGTCCGCCGCGCGGCGATGGGCGAGGAATTATTCTGGGGCGGCGCGGAGGCGTTCGGCGAGGCGGGCAAGGGCCGCCTGCTCGGCCCCGCCTACCGCGCCCGCATGGGCGATCTGTCGTCGTGGGACGTGATCCGCCCCTACCGCCAGCGCTTCGAGGCGCGCACGGCGGGCCTGCCCGGCGCGGGGGATTACGTCAACTGGATGGCCTACCTCGACCTGCGCCTGCGCCTGCCTGAGCTGCTGCTCATGCGGGTGGATAAGATGTCGATGGCGACCAGCATCGAGGCCCGCGTGCCGTTCCTCGATCACGAGTTCGTCGGGCTGGTGATGGGCATCCCTGAGCAGGTGAAGCTGAACGGCATGGCGACGACCAAGCACCTGTTCAAGCAGGCGGTGCGCGGACTCATCCCTGACGACATCATCGACCGCCCCAAGCAGGGCTTCAGCGTCCCCGTCGACGAGTGGCTGCGGACCCGTCTGGGCGGCGTCATCGCATCCAAGCTCGATGCCTTCTCCCGCCGCACAGACTACTTCGACCCGGCGGCCATCCAGCGCATGGTGGCCCGCAACGACTACCTGACGTGGTATCTGTTCAACTTCGTGCTGTGGCACGAGATGTGGATCGAGTCGTCCGGCCCCGCCCCCGATTCCCCGCCCTCACTCGACGCGCTGGGGCTGGCGGTCTAGGTTCTATCGACAAACAAACGGCGCGCTGTTTCGCCAGCAAAAAACCCCCTCTACCTCGCTACGCTTGGCTGTCTCCCCCAGTCATGGGGGAGGTGGCCGAAGGCCGGTGGGGGTTTGGCTAAGTACCACCTATTAGCCGATTAAAAGCAGAAGGCCGCCCCCTCAAAAAATCACATCCCCCTCATCTAGCCAACCCCGTTCAGGCGGCGCATCCTCTCCCACCATCGCCCTGAGCATCGCCAGCGTCGCCTCTTTCGCATCGCCCGCCGTCTCCCCGACCGGTCCCACACACGCCGGGCATCCCGCCGCGCACGGACAATCGCGCACGAGTTCGAGCGCCGCGCCGAGTAAATCCCCATACAGATCATACAGCCGCACACTCAGCCCCATCCCCCCCGCCGCATGATCGTAGATCGTCACGGTGGGCGCTTTCGTGTGCTTCGACCGCGCCTCCGCCACCACGCCGATGTCATTCGGCGAGCACATCAGCAGCAGCGTCGCGACGTTGCGCAGTACGTTCGCCAATCCACCCAGCGCGCTGCGTCGCTGCTGGGCGCGCTCCGCCATCCGGTGGCAGGCCGGGCAGAGCGTCACGAGGTTGTCAACCCGATTCGCCTCCAAATAACGGTCATTCTCCCCCGGCACATAACCGAAGTCGCGGAACGGCACGACGTGGTGAACGTCATGCTGTCGCCCCTCCTTCTCCGGCGCACCACACTGCGTGCACCGGTAGCCGTCGCGTGCACGGGCTTTGTCGCGCTGCTCGGCCCAGTTCGGGCCATAATCGTTCGGGCGGGGCAAAATCTGTGCGTCCTCAAGCTGCGCGGTGAGGTCCGGCGTCAGGTAGAACCACATCGCCGTCGTCTCGAACTGCTGCGGCGGCAGGTCGATCCGCCCGTAGCCCAGCGTCTCGTGCGTGTAGCGCTTGACGATGCGGTAGCCCGTCGCCTGCGTCGTGACGAGCACCCGCCCGTGCGCCTTGACGACATCCCCCTCCAGCGCCGACTCCGCTTCCTCCTCGACCTCGACTTCCGTCGTGGACGACGCATCCGTGTAATAATCCACCGCCGTCTGCCGCACGGCGGCTAACCCCTGCTCCCAGTCCAGCTCCTCGACGAGGTACTGCGCCCCCTCGTGCAGGTAAATCGCCCCCCGGTAGACCATGATCGGCGCGCTCTGGCGGTCCACCTCCCCGATCGCCATGACCTCGCCTTCCGTGTGATCCTGAATCACGATCACGTCCGCCCCGCCCGTTCTCAGCCCGAACTCCGCCGCCGGATACGCGTCCGACACCCAGCGGTAGCTGTTCCCGCTGGCGTGGACCTCCCCCGCCTCGGCCAGTATCTCCATCACCGCCTCGGCATCCTCGAACCCGCCGAACGACTCCCTGCGCTCGAAGGGCAGCTCGTAGGCCGCGCAGCGCAGATGGTTGACCAGAATCACGAGGTTATCCGGGTTGATCAGCGCGTGCTCCGGGGCCTGCTCGAACACGTAGCGCGGATGGGTGATGATGTACTGGTCGAGCGGCGCGCCGGACGCGACCAGCACGCCCGCCGAGGTGGCCGCCCGCCTGCCCGCGCGCCCGAACTGCTGCCACGTGCTCGCGATGGTTCCGGGGTATCCGGCCAGCACCGCCGCGCCCAGCGCCCCGATGTCCACCCCAAGCTCCAGCGCGTTCGTCGTGACGACGCCCTGCACCGCCCCCTCGCGCAGCCCGCGCTCGATCTCCCTCCGTTCGAGCGGCAGGTAGCCGCCCCGGTAGCCGCGTATTACCCCCGGCTCGATGCCTGCCTCCCCCACCTCGTCGCGCAGGTAGCCGAGCAGCACCTCCGTCGTGAGCCGCGCCCGCGCAAAGACGATGGTCTGCGTGCCCGCCGCCAGGAACCGCCCCGCGATGCGCCGCGTCTCCAGCGTGTACGAGCGCCGGATGCCCAGCTTCTCGTCGATGGTCGGCGGATTGTAAAGGATGACGTGCTTCTCCCCGCGCGGCGCGCCGTCCTGATCGACCAGCGTGACGGGCGCTTCGATCAGCCGTTCCGCTAACTCCTGTGGATTGGCGATCGTCGCGCTCGCGCAGATGAACACCGGATCGCTCCCGTGAAACCGGCAGATGCGCCGCAGCCGCCGGATCACGTTCGCCATGTGGCTGCCGAACACGCCCCGGTAGGTGTGCAGCTCGTCCAGG
This sequence comes from uncultured Anaerolineae bacterium, assembly GCA_964637665.1. Lineage (GTDB taxonomy): Bacteria > Chloroflexota > Anaerolineae > Aggregatilineales > UBA3940 > CAZWUX01. Next base: position 5 of record CAZWUX010000037.1, on the reverse strand, counting down.
ACGAC
>CAZWUX010000036.1:0-19206 GCA_964637665.1 uncultured Anaerolineae bacterium | reverse complement strand
GGCAAATACTCAACGATCGTCATCGGCGCAGGCTCGACCGGCGCTGCCGTAGCACATGACCTGGCACTGCGCGGTTATCAGGTTACGGTCATCGAGCGCGGCGAGATCGCGTCGGGTACGACCGGGCGCAATCACTGTCTGCTGCACAGCGGCGGACGGTACTGCGTTAAGGATCAGGAGTCGGCCATCGAGTGCATTGAAGAGAACATGATCCTGCGCAAGATCATGCCCCACTCGATGGAATTGAACGGCGGGCTTTTCGTCGCCGTCGACGACTCCGACATGGCTTACAAACAGAGTTTTATCGACGGCTGCGAAGCCTGCGAAATCCCTTATAAGGAATTGACAGGCGAGCAGGCGCGCGAGCTGGAGCCTTATCTCAGCGAAAACACCCACGCCGCCGTCCACGTACCGGACGGCGTATTTGAGCCGATGCGGATGTGCTTCTCGTTCCTCGCGACGGCCAAGAAAAACGGTGCGAAGGTGCTGCCCTTTACGCAGGTTAAGGGCCTGCTGATGGAGGGTAACCGGGTAACGGGTCTGCGGGTGTGGGACCGGGTCTCGGAGCGTGAATACACGCTGCACGCCGATCTGATCGTGAACGCCACCGGACCCTGGGCGGGCGAGATCACCGAGATGGCGGGCATCGACGTGCCCGTCGTGCCGACGCCGGGCGTCATGACCTCGATGACCGGGCGCTGGTGCCAGCGCGTGATCAATCGCCTGAACAAGTCCTCTGACGGTGACATCGTCGTCCCCCAGCGTGAAACATCCATCATCGGCACGTCGTCGTGGTCGGTGGAGCACGCGGATTACATCGAAATCCCGGAAGATCACGTCCAGATGATGTTCCGGCGTGGCTCGGAGATGATCCCGATGGTCGGCAAGGTCGAGCCGCGCGGCATCTTCGTCGTGGCCCGCCCCCTGATCGGCAGCATCGGTCAGGACGAGCGCGATATCGCACGAACATTTGAGTGCTTTGACCACGCACGGGGCGCACAGAACGTCGAGGGCTTTGTCACGATCTCAGGCGGGAAGACGACGACGGCCCGTGCGATGGCCGAGACAACGGTGGATGTCGTCTGCCGAAAATTCGGGCTTGACATCCCCTGCGCGACGAAAGACACCCCGCTGCTCTCGTACCGCGCCTACTATACGATTTAGCCAAGTCAGATCGAGGCACCTATGACCTGGAAAGTCACTTACCGGATCGACCGCTACAAGCCCGGCGAACCGCAGCGCACCGACACATTTGACATCGATATCGAACCCCATCGAACCGTGCTGGATGGTATCGAGATGATCTGGGCGTACCAGGACCGTACGCTAACTTTCCGCCATGCATGTCACCACGCTTCATGCGGCTCGTGCGCGATCGTCGCCAACGGGGTCGAAGTCCTGCCCTGTATCGTGGCGATTCAGGACGTGATCGGGAACGGCGGCACGCTCCACGTCGAGCCGCTGCACGTGTTCCCTGTCGTGTCCGATCTCGTCGTTGATATGGGGCCTATGTTCGACAAGCTACAGCAGGTAGGGATGCCCATCGTCGGGCCGACCGACCCGCTGGTGGGCCAGCCGTCCGATCATTACAATGCGTTCGAGAACTGCATCGAATGTGGAATGTGCGTCTCGGCCTGCCCGGTCGCCCAGACCAGCCCGAAGTACCTCGGCCCGGCGGTTCTCGCCCAGGCCAACCGTGAGATCAAGCGGTCTGACATCACCGAGGCCGACAAGGCCCGCATCTGGGACCTGGTCGACAGCGATGACGGCATATGGCGCTGCCACGTCGCGTTGGAGTGTACGGCCATCTGCCCGTCGAACGTCGATCCGGGCGGTAAGATTATGGAACTCCGCCGCATGGCAACGATGCGGCGCATCCGCAGGCTGCTTGGGCTTAAACCCAGGGTATCGGAGTAAGCAACCATGACGACACCGGATATCTCTTCTGAGAGCAAATCCTACCCGGGCCACAAGCCCCGCGAGCGCGGGCGGCAGCCGCTCAAGTGGTTCGCCCCCTGGAAGCGCGACCTGAGCATGTGGGGCTTCGCCCTGAACCGGGCAGCCGGGATCGGCCTCGTCGTTTACCTCGTTCTGCACATGATCGTGCTCAGCCTGCTGCTGCGCGGTGAAAGCGGGTGGGATCAGTTCCTCGCGCTTGCCAAAACACCGTTCTTCCTCATCCTCGACGTGATCCTCATCGCCGGGATCGTCGGCCACGGGCTGAACGGCCTGCGTGTGGCGCTGGTCGGGACGGGGATGCTCGTCAAGCAGCAGCGCGTGCTCTTCATCATCCTGATGGTCATCGCCGTCACGCTGCTGGTGATCGGCGGCGTGCTCGTGTTCGTGCACTAGGAGGCCCGCCATGCAAAACGTTCCTGAGAAACGCCAGAGCACGCTCGTCTGGATCGGACAGGCCGTCAGCGGGCTTCTGCTGTTGGGGCTGCTGGGGCTGCATATGATCGCCCATCACTTCGTCGTGGAAGGCGGCCTGAGAGATTATCAGGAGGTGCTGGCCTATCTCGGCAGCCCGCTCATCCTGGTCATCGAACTCGTTTTTCTCGTCGTCGTGACGTATCACGCCATGGTCGGTGTACGCTCGATCATCTTCGACCTCGGCCTCGAACCGGGCCAGGAACGTACCGTGACGGGCGTGCTGATCGCCATCGGCGCGGTCATCGTCGTCTACGGCTTTTATCTGGCGATCACACTCTTCAGCCGGGCATAAGGTTGGCCCGGTATGAAGACGGTCGGCCATTCAGGTGGCGATGCGTCACCCACCGCACGCCTGAGCCCGGCGGAATGGTCCGCCCTGTGGGCGCCCTACGACGCGGCGACCTACCGCGACGCGCTGGCCTATCTGGAGCCGGGCTGGACGATGCTGGACATCGGCGCAGGGGACCTGCGTTTCGCCCGGCAGGCAGCCGCGCTGGGCTGCCGCATCATCGCCGTTGAACGGCAGCCGGACGTGCTGGCACGCGGCCAGCACGATCAACCGGAGCCGGGTGGTGTATCCGTCATCTGCGCCGATGCGCGCCAGTGGCCGTTCCCTGAGGGCCTCGACGCCGCCGTCCTGTTGATGCGGTACTGTGTCGATTACGCGTTGTACGTTGAAAAGCTGCGGGCGGTGGGCTGTCCGGCCCTGATCACGAACGCCCGCTGGAGGCTGGGAGTCGAGCGCGTCCCGCTGGCGGTCGCCCCGCCATACCAGCCTCGACAGATGGGATGGTACGCCTGCGTGCGCTGCGGAAACACGGGCTTCACGCCCGGCGATCCAGACGATCTGACCCTATCTATCGAGAACGTCGTCCACAACGTAGAGGGCTGCCCGACATGCAGCCCGACAGCGGGTAGCCCGGCCAGTGGGCCACCCGCACAGCCATCGAAAAGGATGCCATGATCGGAATCGTGATCGTCTCTCATAGCTCAAAGATCGCAGAGGGCGTAACGGAACTCGCCAATCAGATGTCCCAGGGGCGCGTCGCCGTCATCCCGGCAGGCGGCGTGGACGAGGAGACCATTGGCACGAACGCCGAGCGTATCCACGAGGCCATTCAGCGGGCACAGGGGGGGGACGGCGTGCTCGTGCTGCTCGATCTGGGCAGCGCCGTCATGAGCGCGCAGATGGCGATTGACATGCTGCCGGAGGAGGAGCAGGCCACCATCAAGCTGAGCGAGGCGCCGCTGGTTGAGGGGGCCATTATCGCCACCGTCGAGGCATCCCTCGGTCATGATGTGGACAAGGTGAACGCCGCAGCCGAGGCGGCCTGCTCGATGCGTAAACTCGCTTGATCAGAACAAACTGCCGAATGTGCAACATCTCAGCCTGTGAGGTGCGAGAGCGTGGAAGAAGTTGAAATCACCGTCGATCATGAGGCCGGGCTGCATCTGCGGCCTGCGGCGCTGTTCGTGCAAACGGCAGCTGCCTTTCAGGCCGATATTCGGGTACGCAACCTAACCAGAGACACGCCGTACAAAAACGCGAAGAGCGCCATCGACGTGATGACGCTGGGCGTCAGCCAGGGACACCAGATCGCGATTCAGGCCGAAGGCGACGACGAGAAGGAAGCCACACAGGCCCTCATTAAGCTAGTCGAAGCCAACTTCACCACCAGCTAAATATGGGAGCGAGACAGTTGTGGCTGAATCGCGCCAGTCGGACCAGGAAAGCCTGCTCGGCATTGACACAAGACGGCATCAACTGTTGGCCCGCGTGGCATCCATGTACTATGAGACCGAACTGAACCAGACCGAGATTGCCGAGGAGCTTGGCATTTCCCGTTCGAGCGTGTCACGCCTGCTCAGCGAAGCGCGTGATTACGGCGTGGTGAATATCACGATCCGCTGGCCTACCAGCACCTCGCGTGACCTCGCGGCGGAACTCAGCCAGTTTTTCCCTGAGGCGGAGATTCACGTCATCCGGGGCGGCGGGCACGGCTATTCGCAGATCGTCGAGATGCTCGGACGGCTGGCTGCGCGCCTGCTCGAACAGAAGCTTAAGGATGACATGATCCTCGGCATCTCGTGGAACACCGGGGTCTATCAGGTCGTGCGGGCGTTCCGGGCGGCCCGCCGGTTGGGTGTGAAGGTCATTCAGCTTACGGGAAGCGCCGGGGTCGTCAACCCGCTGCTCGATGGGCCGGACCTCGCGCGCTGGCTGGCGCAGATGTTGGGCGGACAGTACCTCTACCTGCCCGCGCCGCTCGTGGTCGACAGCACGGCGACCCGCGACGCCCTGCTCAGCGACCGGACGATCTCCGAGCGGCTGGAACTGGCCGCGCAGGCCGACATCGCGCTTGTCGGGATCGGCACCGTGTTTCCCCCGCTGTCGAGCCTCTCTCAGATCGGCTACCTGAACGACGAGGATCTGGCACAGATCGCTGCAATGGGCGGCGTCGGGGACATCCTGACGACGTTCTACGACATCGAGGGCAACATCCTCCCGCTCGAATTCCATGAGCGGATCATCGGTCTGTCGCTCGAAAAACTGCGGGACATCAGCGGCGTGATCGGGGTGGCGGCTGGCGCGGAGAAAGCCCCCGCCATCATCGGCGCGCTCACTGCCGGGTACGTCAATTGCCTCGTGACGGATGATAACGCCGCGCTGCGCGTCCTGGCCCTCATGAACGGGCACGGCGAAGAATAACCTCGCAGCACGTTTCACCGCCTGCTGCCCCCATCTACCATCACAGTGAGGCGCGCGGCGCGCGCCTGTTCCCCACGATGCCCCATCGATCGCATGTCGATGGGTGGGGCATGGCGGCTCTTTAGATGCTTTTGTAAAATGTATAGGACTTTTTTAGGAGTTGAGCGTATGCTAAAGGAGAGACTCTTGCGCCTAACCCGTGCTCTAGCTGCGAGGCAGCTCCTTAGCCGTCGCAAACACAAAGGACAGTCTGGTGCCCAGTCGAATCTACTACAGCGAAGAAGCGAAGCGCATGGCGCAGCAGCGTGAGATCGTCGGCGGGCTGGCGATGCTGCTGCTCGGAATCGTGATCGGCGCAGCAATTGCCTCCCTGTTCATGCCGGAAGAAGGCTAGGACGAGCGCCAGCGCATCGGGAGCGCGTTGGAGGAAGGCTGTCAGCAGGGCGGGGGCCGGACGTTCAACACCATCAAGCAGTGTGAGGGCGATATCCCCGATCCGCGTGGGGAAAAAACCGCAGCGCGCTGCCAATCATTTGACAGCCCGGTGCAGCAACCTGCGACCCAATCGTCATACTCCTACCGGGATTGCAAGATCGGCGGGCATAACTCCAAGAACAGGGGAATCAAAAAGGCCGCCTCCACGGGCGGCCTCGTGCAGCGCATCGACGCCGGAATACTATTTGACGCGCACGCCGCCGCTCACCGGAACCTCCTGCCGGTACTCACGCAGCCAGCCGTAACGCTCCGGGTTTTCGAGGATCAACGCGTCCAGCGCCGCCGCATCATACATGATGCGCGCCCCATCCGAAACGAGGCGAGCGTATCCCTCCCCATCAGACCAGTTCTCACCCCGGTGATCGAGCAGCATTTCGAGCCGATCCTTCGCTGCGTCGATCAGCGGGCGGGTCTCCGCATTGACCTCGTCAAGGCGTTCATTCGCCTCGCGGATGATCGCGACAAGCTCCGCGATCTCCTCGTCAATCGACTTGATCTGTGGGATGCGACGCTCTACCTGTACAGCCTCTACCATAGCCATCCCTTCCAGTTTTATATCCCTGCACTATCGACAAGATTCTACCTCAGCGGCAGCGCAGCACCCGTAAAAAGGCCGTATGAATCGTCTCCGCCGGGTGCTCCTGCGGCGCTATGTCCAGAGTTCACGGAGATTGTCGATGATCAGATAAGAAGCCACGACCAGCACCAGGCCGATCACGATGGGCCTCCAGAAATCGATCACCAGAATGACGGAGCAGACGAGCGCAAGGATCACGCCGAGCGCCGTGATAAGCTGACCCAGCCACCGCCGGAACGAGGCCTCGATCAGCAGGAACAGCGCGCCCGTCGTCGCGAGGCCGATCCACAGCGACGCCGGTTTGAAGATGAACAGCACGAGCAGCACTAATACCATCAGGGCGATGCTGATCGCCGCCCAGAACTCGGCCAGCTTGCCCATCCGAAGCTGCTCTTTGGGGATAGGTTGGTACGCGTGCCGGATGTGGGCACGCAGCGGGCCTCTATCCCCTTCCTGCAAGCGTTCGATGTGCTCATCCAGCGCCTGAAGCAGCGCCTCGCTCTCCGACAGACTGGCACGGATGCGATCCCGCTCGGCGGTCACCTCGTCGATGCGCTGCCGCTGGTCGGAGAACAACGTCTTGAGATGCGGCAGGCCGCGCATGGCATCCGCCTCGATGCCCAGCCGGACGAGATCGCGGCTGATCTCGGCGACGGCCTTGCGGTCGTCGGCCAGCCGGTCGAGCACGATCGCGCGCTCGCTGTATGCGCGTTCCAGCGCCACGCTGGGCGGAGGAACCTTATCCAGCCCGGCCCAGCCGAGCGGATCGTACCATGCCTGGCGCACCGATCCGTCCTGATTGTAGACCGGCCCGCCGGGCGCATCCTCGCCCGACAGCGGATCGCGGGCGTACAGGCCCCAAAGCCCCCGGTACATGAGCGCCCAGTCGGGCGTCGGCGCGAGCAGGCCCGGCTCGCCCCAGGCCCGCTCCTGACCCGGCCCGATGCGGTGCCCGTCGCCGCGCGCGTAATCGACGAACGGCACGCGGAAGATGTTCACCTCGCTCTGCTCAACCTGCCGCCGGACCTGCTCCCCGTAGTATTCCTCCAGCGCGGACTGGCGCGCCTTCTGGATGCGCTCGGCGAGGCGAGCCAGCGGCGCGAGAAAGGGGATCTCGACCTCGGCCAGATATTCGCCCGGCTCGAAGTAGCTGGCATGAGATCCGGCCCCAACGTAAACGATGGGGTGATCGCCTTCCTTATCCAGCGCCGGATCGTCCCAGTGGCGGCGCAGATCGCTGCCTTCAAAATAATGCGCGGCGTAGGCGACCCACGCCGGGTGGATGCGTTCCTGGCCGTCCTGGTACACGTAGATGCAGATCTGCTCCCAGTCGGCCTCGTGATCGTTGACGCCGTAAAATGCCGAGCGCCAGTTGTTGTAGGCGTAGAAAAACCAGTACTGAAGCACGATCCAATCGTCCTCACGCACGACACGCCCGTAATAACGATAGCGCGGCATGTCGCCCATCAGGCGGTAGTACGTCATCGCAGCAGCGGCGGACGTGTCGCCGGGAACGCGCCCCCGCGCCAGCAGTGTAAGCTGGAACAGCGCGTCGATCATGCGTGATCCGTACCCGACCCGCGCCAGCCGTCCCTGTCCCGCCTGAAATACGTCCCGCGGATCGCGTTTGCGCTTCTGGCGGGCCAGCTCCAGACGGTAGCGGGCCAGCTCGGCCAGATTCAGCGGCTCGATAAAGCGAAGATAATGCACGGCATCGAACCCCTGCGCTCGGTGGTTGCTCAGCCTGTCGAGCGACAGCTCACCTTCCGGCACAAGGCGTCTGGGCGCAACACCGGGGAACTGCACCCACAGGCTGCACTGCCGGACGTACGGCTCGATGTCCATTGGGAAGAAGCTCTCCCCCCGGTTGAACGACAGGATCGGCTCGAAGCGCCGCAGAAGCGCTCGATCGGCCTCCACATCATGGGCCGGGTTATTGATCATCAGACCCTCCGGGGGGAAGAAATGCTGCCTGCACACCGGGAATCAACAGGTAAACGACGACGAACACGCCGTACACCATCATGATATAAGCGTAAAACGGCCTCTCACTGAAGTACAGCACGAGTGCGAGCGCGAGGTCCACCGCCTGCACGAACATCGCGTTGACCCATGCCGAGCGCGCGCGCCGCAGGATGCTCACCCCGGCGATGAACCCCGCGACGGCCAGCACGACGAGCCCTATCGAGACGACCAGCCCGCCGGGAACCTGCGGCTCCGCCGCGCCGGAGGCCATCTCCGCGATCTGGCGCTGCAAGGCAATCATCCGCCAGACAAACAGGGCGATGAACCCGGCGATCTGCCCCACCAGCAGCAGCAGAACGGCCACCGTCGGCCAGGGGCGCTCGCCATTGCGAGCCGGGTCGGGCAGCGCGGCGGGGCCGGGAGCCATCACATCGGATTCGGTCACACGCACCTCCGGGGAAATGAGTTTTCGCATCCTCTCGAAACGGCAGGCGCGCCTATTGTAGTATGAACTCGCTAAGACGAAAAAGGGGCTGACGTGTCAGCCCCTCGAAAACCACATCTCGCGGCCCTGCTACTCGACCGAATCACCCACCGTAAAGCCGAGCTTGATCGTCACCTGCCAGTAGGCCACATCGTTGTCCTCGATGTAGCCGCGCGTCTCGACGACCTCGAACCAGCGCATGTTGCGGACGGTTTCCCCAGCTTTGGCAATCGCGTTGCGGAACGCGTCGTCCGTACCTTTCTCCGATGAGCCGGTCAGCTCAATGATCTTATAAACGTGGTCGGTCATATAGTCCTCCTGTTTTCGTACTAAAGAATCGTTCGGTGTCACGCATCGCTGCTGCGGACTCGTTCAAGGACACACGCCTCCCCGTCACAGCCGGGCAGATCATCCACCCGGCGCGCGGACGACGCCCGTCGCGCGGATCAGGGCAATGGTGACCATCGTCATGCCCAGCGCGGCGCAGATGACCCGCGCCCGGTCACGCCCGATGCGTCTGACGAGCCAGCCCGCCCCGCCCGCCTCGAAGAACCAGTCCCAGTCGTATATGCTGGCGGCGACGCCGATGCCGCCCACCACAAACAGCAGTGTGCTGATCGTCGCCATCAGCGCGACGAACAAACGCGATCCAATAGACCCCATACTCACACCTTATAATAGCTGCGAATGGCCCATTCAATGACGGCATCCGGGAGCAGCCGCCGCAGCGCGGCCATCATCCGCTGCGAAAGGTCCCCAACCACATAGCGCACGCGCGGATGCCGGGCGCGGATGATCCGTTCGAGCAGCCGGGCCACCTGCCCCGGCGAACTGCCGGAACGTTCGTCGGACTCCATGATGGCGATGGCCCGCTCCGCGCGCTCGCGGTAAACGTCGCTCGCCCTTGCTTCGTCCGTCCATTCCCGCTGGAAGGCCGTCCTGAAGTCGCCCGGCTCGATCAGCACGACCCGCACGCCAAAGGGGTGCACCTCCACGCGCAGCGCCTCGGTCAGCCCCTCGACGGCGAATTTGCTCGCGCTGTACAGTGATTGAAAAGGCAGACCGACCAGCCCGGCCATCGAGCTGACGTTGACGATCAGCCCGCCGCCCTGCGCACGCATCACCGGCAGGACCGCCCGGCAGACACGCAGCACTCCGCAGAAATTCACGTCCATCTGGGCGTAGGCCTCCGTGATAGATGTCTGCTCCACCGCTCCGGCGAGGCCCCATCCGGCGTTGTTTACGACCACGTCGAGCCGCCCTTCCTGCTCGGCGATCCACAAAATTCCACGCTCGACGGCGGCCTCATCCGTGACATCCATCGCGATCAGCGGAAACGGCGTGTCGTGACTCGCCGGATCGCGGCTCGTCCCGTAGACACAGCACCCGCGCCGGTGCAGGTGTTCCGCGCACGCCCGCCCGATACCGGACGACGCGCCTGTGATCAGCACAACCGGCTCGCGCCCGGCACCCTCTGACGGCGGCATCCGGCGATGTTAGCTCCCGCGCAGATCGATCGGCGTGACGCGGATCGGCACTGAGTAGGCCGCCGCGAAGCTCTCCGGCGTGTAGCCGATGTTTTTTATGTGTTTTGCATACTTGGCGACGTAAGCCTCATTCTGATCGGCTGGCGGCGCGTGGGGGTCGGCGAACGCATCGCCCGTGATGACGACGACATCCCCGCCGGTTTCATCCGTGTTCAGGTTGAGCGCCACCCGGCTGCCCCGGTGGATGTGATCGACTTTGTGCGTGTCAGGCATACTGTAGATGAGGAACGCCTCGCCATCCCACAAAAACCACACCGGGCGCGGCTGCGGCGTGCTGTGACTGTCGACGGTCGTCAACCAGATCACGATCTCTTCGTCCAGACGGCGGGCCACCCGCGCGCCAAAATCAGTGGCCGTATCGATTTGCATGATGGTATCTCCCTCTCTCCGGGTAGATTTTGGGCCACCGTGCGTTTGAGGCGTGGAGCCTGCGGAGGCTCCCACACAGCCGGTTCCCGCGTCCCACATTTTACCCGGCGGGGTTTGTCCCCCACAAGCGGGCGGCCCGCCGGGGTCTATCAGAACAATGGATTTTGTGAATGAACGGCTCTGGGCTGGACGTTCAACTTGGGATGCGTCTCACACAGTCGTGTCTTCAGGTTGCGATGGTCTTTCTGGGCGCTCGACGATCTCCCCCATCGCGCCGACATCGTATCCCGCCAGCGCGCCGACCGCCGCGCGGAATGCATCGTCATGCAGCAGGTCGAGCAGCGGCTGGAGCAGATCGCTCTCATAATGCTCGCGGGGGATGACGAGATCGTACCGCTCCCACGCAACCGTCACGAAGTCGAGGTCAAGCGCGCGCGCTGCCGCCCGCACGCCGAGCCCGGTCGTGGCCGTGCCGCTCGCCACCGCCGCCGCGACGGCCAGATGCGTCACTTCCTCGCGCGCATAGCCCTGCACGTCCTCCGGCGCGATCCCGCGCTGCTCAAGCTCGTAGTCGAGCAGGATACGCGTCCCCGCGCCGCGCTGCCGGTTGACGTACAGCACGTCCTCGCGGCTCAGATCGTCGAGCGAGGCGATGTTCTGCGGATTGCCCGGCGCGACGATCAACCCCTGCTCGCGCCTCACAAGCGTCACCAGCACAACGTCGCAATCCGGCATATAGCGGTCGATGTACACCCAGTTATAGTCGCCTGTCTCCGGGTCGAGCAGGTGCGCCCCGCCGAGGTGCGCCTCACCCCGGCGCAGGGCGACGAGTCCGCCCAGGCTGCCGACATTGGCCGACGATAATCGGTAGCCCGGCGCGCGCTCCGCGAGAAACTGGGCCAGCAGGTCGAGCGAGATGTCGTGCGAGCCGATGGCGACGATCGTCCGTGCGATCTGCCCCGGCGTGCGGTAGAGGTACACGTCGACCTCTGCCCCGGCATCCAGCCCCTCGGAGAAGCGCGGGATGCGCACGATGCCATCCGCCCGGACGAGCGAGGAGATCACGCCCGCCCCGCGCGACAACGGCGTCGCGATCACCCGCTCGCCCACCTGCCCGACCGTGACCCGCACGTAGTCGTCGTCGCCCGGCGGGGAGGCGATCTTGCGGTTGACCGTTGCCCTGAGCGTCTGCGGTTCGTGCCGCGGACGGCCCAGCCAGCGGTCGATCAGCCGCTCAATGAAAATCTCACCCGTCAGCGCGGCGGAGACGGGGTAGCCCGGCACGCCGATCACAGGCACATCCTGCCCGTCGACGTGCAGCATCCCGAAGATCACGGGGTGGCCGGGCCGCACGGCGATGCCGTGCACGAGCACCTCGCCCAGCGCCTCGACGGCGTGCACGGTGTAATCCTCCGTCCCGGCGCTCGACCCGGCGTTGACGAGTACGAGGTCGGCCCCGCGCGCCGCCTCCTCGACCGCATCCCGCAGCGCGTCGAATTCATCCGGCACGATGGGCCAGCGGACCGCCTCCCCACCCCACGCCTCGACCTGCGCGGCCAGCACGAGACTGTTCGTCTCGATGATCGCTCCCCGCGCCATCTTTCCCCGCGCGGCAGCGTCCACGTCGACGAGCTCCGATCCGGTAGGCAGTATCGCGACGCGCGGCCTGCGCCGGACTCTGACCCGCGCGTGGCCGCTGCTCCCCACCGCGCCGAGGTCCACCGGGCGCAGCGTGTGGTTGGCGGGCAGCACCAGCTCCGTCGCGACCATATCCTCACCCATCTGGCGGATGTGCTGCCAGGGGGCCACCGGGGCGCGGATCAGCAGATCGCCCTCACCGCCCGGCTGGACGTGCTCGACCATGATCACGGCGTTGGCCCAGATCGGCAGCGGGTGGCCGGTGTTGAGCGGCATCGCCGGGCAGGCGACGCGTTCCACATCTGCGTCGGCCTCGATCACCTGAAGTGTGACGGGGTGCGCCTCCGACGCGCCGTGTGTGTCGCGCGCGCGCACGGCATAACCATCCATCGCGCTGGCGTGATAGTGCGGGGCCGATACCTTCGCCCAGATCGGCTCCGCCGTTACCCGGCCCAGCGCCTCGGCAAGCGGCACGTCCTCACCGGGGAACGGCCCCCACAGCCCCGCCTCCTCAAGCGCAGCCGTGAAGTGCGCCCACGCTTCGTTCATCGGAATGTCGTGGAGATAAATGTGTCGTTTTTTAGTCATGGTCACTCATGGATCATTGGCGTGCAGAATACGTGGTAGTTGTATTATACCGGCCCGGACACCTGCCGGGGACGCGGTCAGGGTTCCCGGCAGAGCAGCGCCACCGTCCCCAGCCCCAGCCCGTAGGGGGCCGTCGCCACAAAAAGCACCGCCAGCGCGCGGATGACCTCATCGGCCCGCTCCAGCGGCAGCAGCAGAATCCCGGCCAGCAGACCCGCGCCCACCAGCAGGGCGATCAGCGCCGCCGCCGTCCCTGCCACCACCGGACGCCGCCAGCGCAGCGCCAGCCCGATCGCCAGCACGACGGCCAGCAGCGCGATGCCCCACATCCCGACCGTCCACCCGAAAAACTCCGGCGTCCAGCCCAGCAGATCGACACGCCACATGAAGCGGCCAGTGGGCGGCGGCGGCAGCGGATGCCGGTGCGTGGCGAATGCGTAGGTCGGATAGCGGTGAAAGGCGCGCAGCAGGGTCAGGTGCATCATGCCAAGGATGAGGGACGGCGTCAGCGCGACGGCCAGCGCGAGGACGAGCCGCACCCGGAACAGGATAGCCCCGATGAAGAAGTCGAACAGATCGCGCAGCGAGAGCGCCGACAGTCGAAGAAGCTGGTAGGTTTCCGTCAGCGTGAAACGTACCACGTAGACCCCCGCCAGCATGGCGGCGACGACCGGGGCCAGCAGCACGACTGCCCCGGCACCGATCAGCAGGGCGGCATCCGCTGGTTCAAGGCTCTGGCCCGGCACAAGCAGCGGTGTGCGCGTCCCCATCACGAGGCCCAGGCCGCCAACCCCCAGCGCCAGCAGAAACGTCACCCCCAGCGACGGTGGGCGCGTGCGCCGGAGCATCAGCGCGTGCAGCGGATTATCCTGTGGAATCATGCCGATCATTATCGTCACACCCAGCGCCGAAAATAACGAATACAGGCGAGTCCCACCGCATACGGGCCGACCGCCAGCGCCAGGATCAGCGCGGCGCGCAGCGCATCGGGCAGAATCTCAAGCGGGAAAAATGGGATCGCGATCAGGCCAGATGCGTTGATCAGCAGGATCGCCCCCGCCGCCACTCCGGCAGCCGCCCCGGCGGGCCAGCGCAGCGCCAGTCCGGCGCCAAGCGCCGCTCCCAGCAGCGCCATCCCCCAGGTGCCGACCGTCCAAGCGGCGAACTCCGGTGTCCAGCCGATCATCTCCGCACGGAACTGCACGTTCTGAAGCGGCGGCGTGGGGACATTGTACATCATGGTGTAGAAGCGCGTCACGCGCGTCGCCCGCACGACGAGCACGCTCGTCCGGTGGATCATGCCGACGACGAGCGCCGGGGTCAGGCCGATCCCGACGGCGATGGGGATGCGCGCTCTGTACAGCGCCGCGCCGATCATCGCCCGCATCAGCGCGCGGCGGGGCATTGTCGTGACCTTCAGCAGGCGATAGGTGCCCGCCTGGACGCGCTCGCCGACCATCACGGCGGCGAGCGCCGCGATGAGCGGCGGCATGAGCAGCACCGCGAACCCGCACAACGCCAGCACCACCCGGTCGAGCGCGCGCATCGTCTGGCGCGTCATCGGGAACAGGATCGCCAGCGCCACCGCGAGACCAGCCGCGCCCACGAGCAGGCACAGCGCCGCCGACGCCCCCGGCGACGGCGATCTATCACGGCGCGTCAATCGCACAAAAAGCGGATTTTCCCATGCCAGCATGGCGCTGTCATCCAGTGCGCCGCGAACGGCGCGGATTATCCCTGCGTTGGGGTGCCGCCGTCGGGGGCAGCATATCGACCAGTGTAATCAACCCTGCCCAACGAGCAAGCCGGATAAGTGTCTGGTGCCCGGTCACAGCAGGCGCACGTCGACGATATCCCCGGCCTCCAACCCGGTCGCGTCGAGCGGCACGCGGATCAACCCATCCGCCTTCACCAGCGTGAAGATCAGGTTGCTCTTGAAAAAGATCGGGTCGGCGACGAGTTCGCCCTCCCGCTCGATCAGCCGCGTCGGCACATAATCCTCACGCCCTGCCACGCTCGCGACGTTGGCCTCCAGCCGGGCCTGCGCCATCAGGCTTCGCGGCACCGATGCCCCCTGAAGCCGGTAGATGATCGGCGTGCAGATCATCAGGAACTGCACGAAGGCGCTCACCGGGTTGCCCGGCAGCCCGACGAGCGGCACGCCCTCCGCCACGCCGAGGATGGTCGGCTTGCCCGGTTTGGTCGCGATGCCATGCACGAGCACACCCGGCTCACCGAGTTTGTTATACACGTCCGCCGTCACGTCGCGCACCGACACCGAACTTCCGGCGGAGAGCACGATCATGTCCGCCCCATCGTCGAGCGCAGCCCGCACCTTTTCGTAGATCGTGTCAAAGTCATCGGGCAGAATCCCGCCCCGGACGGCGATCGCCCCGGCCTCCTCGGCCAGCGCCGACACCGTATAACTGTTGATGTCGCGCACCTGTCCGGGCTGCGTGGCCTGATCGGGAGGGATGACCTCATCACCCGTCGCGAAGACGACGACGCGCGGCTGGCGCGCCACCGTCACCTCCATCTGCCCGATCGCCATCAGCCCGCCGATGTCCTTTTCTTGCAGACGATGCCCCACCGGAAGGATCAGGTCTCCTTCCTCGATATCCTCCCCCGGTTGGATGACGTTCTCGCCCGCCGCTGCCGGGCGGCGCACTTCGACCTCTGCATCGCCTGTGCGGTGGGTGTATTCGATCATCACGACGGCATCCGCACCACCGGGGACGTGCCCCCCGGTGTGGACGATGGCTAGCTCCCCATCGCCTACTTCCAGCGACGACACCTGCCCCATCGCCACCTCGCCGATCAGCTTGAGATAGGCGGGCAGCGTATCACTGGCCCCCAGCGTGTTCGCCGCGCGCACCGCGTAGCCGTCGACCGTGCTGCGCCGAAACTCCGGCAGCGTTTGCGGTGAGGTCACCGCCTCCGCCAGCACGCGGCCAATGGCTTCCGCTGCCGGGATGGTCTCGGTGTCTTTCAGGGGGGTGATGTGCTGGAGGATGTGCTTCCGCGCCTCTTCCGGCGCGACGAGGTTGAAGAACTCGGTCATTGTGGGCATCTCCTGAATTGAGTCACGATAGTCGTGCGGGCGCGATATGGGTTCCATTACTTATTTACCAGGGCGCTTCACTCCGTTAGGATGGCAGAGTGTCGACGTGCATCACAGCGTCAGTGTATCCTTCCCGCAGGCAAAGCCGAGGGAGGCTGAGGCGTCCGGCACAATCATAAGGCGGGTAATAATCCGCCACCGTTTATCGCCGCCGGACATGCACGGAACGTTTATCTGCGAATCGATCTTATTTATGTCTGACTACATCCTGTTCGTCGATGACGACGATCCTGATGCGCATGGGATCGTGTATAACGCGCTGGATCAGGCCGGACTGAAAAGCCTGAAGGCGACGAGCGGTCAGCTTGCCCTCCGCCAGATACGTGAGAACCCGCCGCGAGCCATCGTGCTTGACTTGATGATGCCCTCGATGAACGGCTTCTCCACGCTGACGCGGCTTCAGCACGATCAGATTGCGCATAACATCCCCATCATTCTGCTGTCCGGTGTGCCCGATCAGAGTCGCCACATGGCCTATCTACCCGGCGTGATCGGCGTGCTGCCTAAAGGCCGGTTCTCGCTTCAGGAGTTCTTCAAGCTGCTGAGCCGGGCGGGCATCTGGAACGGCGGAAAGCTGCCGGGAAGTTAGGGCCTCACAGGCCATTACGGATCGTCGTCCACCAGATGAACCCTGCTCAGCAGCGCGGGGTCGAGCGAGGCCATGCCCGCTCCTTCCGGCAGCGTCTCCAGCGCCGCGCGCAGCCGGTCCACGTCGCCGCGCAGCCGGGCGATGTCGACCCCCTGGCACACGTCGGGCAGCACATTGAGCCACTGCACCGAGCGCAGCAGCATCTTGAGCGCGCCCTGGCGGTTGTCTCGCTTCACCTGATAATACGCGATGCCCACCTGCAAGATCGCCCGGTACAGATCGCGCACCGGGCCTTCCTCCTCCAACCACAGCATTTCGAAGAGGTCGTGCTGGTGATAGTACTCACCCGCGTTGAACTGCTCGATGGCCTCCCTCGCCTGCGGCGGCAGCGGTCGGCTGCACTGCTCGGCGAGGCGGCGCGCCGTCGCCGGGTCCTGCCTGCGGGCATACTCCGCGAGGATGGCGGGCAGCCGGTCGGACAGCCCATCCGGCGCGAGCGCGATGTCCGCCCCGGCGATGTGGGCCGCGCCGCGCACCGCGTCATCCGCCGCCACGACGACGACCGGGATGCGCCGCGTCGCCGCGTTGACTTTGGGCGATGTCACCCAGCCCTGCCAGCCGGGCGCGTCCCCATCGACCAGAATCAGCGCGGCATGATCGTCCGCCAGCCGCGCCACGTAATTATGTCGCTCACCATACCGCACAGCGGCGAAGCCGTGCGCTTCGAGCGTGCGCTCCGCCACCCCGCCCCACGACGGCGAACCGGCGATGACGGCCACGGGTCGGTTTTCCATACGTCAATTGTACAGGACGGCCTGCGACCCGTTCAATCCCATCGCCGGAACCAGCCTGCCACCTGACGAGAATCTGCAACCGGGCTCTAGCGCCACTTGATCGTACAGCCGACAGGCGGCGTCGCCTCGAACGGCGGGCGGATGCCCTGAAACACCGCGTCGATGGCATCCCGCAAATAATGATGCTTGACCTCGTTCGGCCTGGCATAGTTGTCGTCGATCGCGCCGTGATAGCGCAGCGTGCGCCCCGGCCCGAACAGAAAAACCTCCGGCGTGCGTTCGGCCCCGTATGCCTTTGCGACCTCCTGCGTCTCGTCGATGAGGTACGGGAAATTGAAGTTCTTGGCCTTGGCCCGTTTCACCATTTCCGCAAAGCTATCGGCGGGATAGCCGTTCGGATCGTTCGCGTTGATGGCGATAAAGTGAAAACCGTCGTCGGCGTAGTCATTCTGAATGGCGACCATGCGGTCCTCCCACGCCTGAACGTAGGGGCAGTGATTGCAGCTAAACGTGACGGCCACTGCGATCCGGTGGCCGTAGTCGACGAGCGAGTGCATCTTGCCATCCACACCCCGGAGCGTGAAGGGAATGGCCGAATCGTCGATCTTCAGGTGCGTCATCGTCAGGTTGCCTCTTTCTTCACCGGATGTAAGTCAGCCCACTCGCATTGTAGCCGCGAAGCGATCCGCGATCAACCGGACGGGCGGGTCTGTTTCAGGCCAATGAATTTGGTGAATGAAAAGCTCTGGGCCGGACATTCAGCCGGGGTGCGTCTCTCAAGGTCGTGTATTCAGGCGGCGATGTTCTGTCCGGGCGGGGCGGCTCTCCGAGAAAATCCTGTCCGCGCTCACCCACCGGGCCGGGCCGCCTGAGGGCGCAGCACACCCGCCTTGATCCCATCACAGGCTGGGGTACAATTCCTCAAAGAGTATGACTGGTATCTCAGCGTGCGGCGCGGACCCGCCGGTCGACCGCACGACGCAGCGAAGGAGCGAGGCACGTGGCCGACATCATCCAGATCAAAGACCTCCCCCAGCACGAAGGCGAGGAAGTGACGCTTCAGGGATGGCTGTACAACAGCACCGACAAAGGCCGCCTCCAGTTTTTGCTGCTGCGCGATGGGACGGGCATCGCCCAGTGTGTGGTGTTTCAGAAAGGCGTCGACGAGGCTGTGTTCGAGGCCGCGCAGACGGCCCCCCAGGAATCGTCGCTGCGCGTCACCGGGACGGTGCGGCAGGATGACCGCGCACCCGGCATTCCCGGCGGCTACGAGGTCGGCGTCACGGAATTGGAGATCATCCAGGCCGCCGAGCCGTACCCCATTACCCCGAAAGAGCACGGCACCGAGTTCCTGATGGATAACCGCCACCTGTGGATACGGTCGTCCCAGCAGTGGGCGGCGCTGCGCGTCCGCGCGACGGTCGTCAAGGCCATCCGCGACTGGCTGGACGATCACGGCTACGTCAACCTCGACACGCCGATTATCACCCCCACCGCCGGGGAGAACACGACCTCGCTGTTCGAGGTCGACTACTTCGACGAGCCTGCCTACCTCGCCCAGACCGGCCAGCTTTACAACGAGGCGAACATCATGGCCTTCGGCAAGGTCTACTGCTTCGGCCCCACCTTCCGGGCCGAGAAGTCCAAGACCCGCCGCCACCTGACCGAGTTCTGGATGGTTGAGCCCGAGGCGGCGTTTTTCGATTTGAACGACGACATGGATCTGGCCGAGGACTTCGTGGCCTATATTGTCGCCCGGGTGCTGGAGCGCCGCCGCCCGGAGCTACAGGTGCTGGAGCGCGACCTGAGCAAGCTCGAAGCGGTGGTCAAACCCTTTCCCAGAATCAGCTACGACGACGCGATCGCGAGGCTCAAGGCCAAGGGCTTCGCAATTCA
>CAZWUX010000035.1:0-19408 GCA_964637665.1 uncultured Anaerolineae bacterium | reverse complement strand
GATGGTCGAGTAGGCCAGCACGCGCTTGATGTCGAACTGGGCGACGGCGATCGTCGCCGCGACGAAGGCCGTCGCTCCGCCGATGAGCGCCACCACCGTCGAGCTGACCGGGGCCATCGCGTACAGCACGTTGCTGCGCGCGATCATGTAGATGCCCGCCGTGACCATCGTCGCGGCGTGGATCAGCGCGGAGACGGGCGTCGGCCCGGCCATCGCGTCCGGCAGCCACACAAACAGCGGAATCTGCGCGCTCTTGCCCGTCGCGCCCAGCAGCAAGAACAGGGTGATGAGTGTGACGACTAGCCCCAGCGGCGGCTGGAACGGGCCAAGCTGGATTGGTGAATTAAGAGCTGGAGTCGCGTTCTCAGGCTCCTCGGCGTGTTCGCCGGTCGCCTCGCCCCCGGTTGCGATGCTCTCATGGATCTCGCTGGCGGACATCGTCAAACACTCCGCCTGCGATGCGGTCTGCATACATTCCGCCCGCGCGAACGTGTCGTCGAACTGGAGCGAGCCGAACGTCCAGAAGATCAACATGATCGCGATCAACATGCCGAAGTCGCCGATGCGGTTGACGATGAACGCCTTGCTCCCCGCGCCGGAGTTGTACCAGCCCTTCTCCAGATCGTCGAACCAGAAGCCGATCAGCAGGTACGAGCACAGCCCCACCAGCTCCCAGCCGACGAACATCATCAGGTAGTTGTTGCCGGTGATGAGGATCAGCATCGAACCGAGGAACAGGTTGAAGAAGGTGAAGAACTTCGAGTAGCGCCGCCGTTTGAAGTCGAGCGCCGCTGCGCCCTCCAGACCGCGCTGGTTGATCTGCTCCTCGACATCACCCTGCATGTAGCCGATGGCGTAGATGTGGATCAGCGTGCCGACGCCTGTCACGACGAGCATCATGACGCTGGACAGCGTGTCGACCTTGAACTGCCAGGGCACGTACAGCGTGCGGTCGCCCGCCTGAATGTGGATCCACGTCAGGAAGGGAACCTCCGCCCCCTCCGGGTGGCCCAGCAGCGCGATGAACATGAGCAGCGCGATGACGAACGACCCGCCCGCCATCAGCGTGGCGACGACGCCCGGCGCGACGCTGTCCCGGCGGGGTATCAGCAGCCGCCCGAAGAAGGCGTTGATCAGGACCCCGGCGAAGGGGAAGAAGACGATTAATGGGATTGCGGAAAACAGACCTTCCATGCGGTCATCCTGTCGCTAGCAGCATAGCTCGGCGCGTCATCAGGCCGGTGAGTGTGGAGGCGTTGGCAACTTCGTTGCTCAACGTCGGCGCTGGCCGTTCTCCCAGTCAAAGCGGCGGAGCCGTTTTGTACCCCCGGCGTGGTTCCTACCCTTCCATCTCGTGCAGTTCGTCGATGTCGATGCTGTGCTTCGTGCGGAAAATCGCCACGATCAGCGCCAGCCCGACGGCGACCTCGGCGGCGGCGACCGTGATCACGAAGAACACGGACGCCTGCCCCAGCAGGTCCTCGTAGGCGCGAGCGAACGCGACGAACGCGAGATTGGCGCTGTTGAGCATCAACTCGACGGACATGAACACGAGGATGGCGTTCCGCCTCAGCAGCACGCCCGTCACGCCCAGCGCGAACAGCACCGCGCTGAGGACAATGTAATAGCTCGTCGGTACGAGCAGGTCGATTTCCTGAAACATAAGTCACGTCCTTCGGTCTACACGTCTGTCGGCCCGTCGAGCGTTTTCCGGGTGTCGCGGCGGCGGCGCTGCGACACGCCCGCCTCCCGCGTCAGCACGATGGCCCCGATCATCGCGATGAGCAGCAGAATGCCGACCATCTGGAAGGGCAGCAGGTAGTGGGTGAACAGCACCTCGCCGACCGAGGCCGGGCTGCCGAAACCGCCCGGACCAACCGGCGACTCGACCGGGGTAGGGGTGCCGAGGTTGAGGCCGATCATCGGGCTGAGTACGATGGCCCCGGTCAGCACGATGAACAGCACCGCGAAGATCACCGTCAGCGGAACCTGCCCCTTGAGCCGCGTCACGATTTGGACGCGATCGGCGCCGAGCAGCATGATCACAAACAGGAACAGCACCATGATCGCCCCGGCGTAGACCGTCACCTGCACCATCGCCAGAAAGGGCGCGTTCAGCCCCAGGTAAAACAGCGCCACGCACAGGAAGTTGACGACGAGAAACAGCGCGGCGTGGACCGCGTTCGTGCTCGTCAGCATACCGACGGCAGCCGCAATCGCGATGGCCCCTAACAGGATGAACAGGATAGTCCCTAACATATGTCGCGCGCGCCTTTGTGTAACGGGTAAATGGTTGCCAGATCGAGCGTATCGTGCATTCTATTTCGGGTCTTCCATCACCGGGATGGAACGGTCGTAGCTGCCCGGCTCGACCTGCCGGGGGGTGCCCTCCGCGCCCGGCGGGGGCGGCACGATCAGCATGTCCTTCGTGTAAATCGCACTTTTTCTATCGTAAAATGATAACTCGTAGTGGTGCTCCAGAACAATCGCCTCGGTCGGGCAGGCGTCCTCGCAGTAGCCGCAGAAGATGCAGCGCAGCATGTTGATCTCGTAGGTCTTGGCATAGCGCTCGCCCGGCGAGTAGCGCTCCTCGTCGGTGTTCTCCGCCGCCTCGACCCAGATCGCGTCGGCGGGGCAGGCCGCCGCGCACAGCGAGCAGCCGATGCACTTCTCCAGCCCGTTGTCGTAGCGCTTTAGCTCGTGGCGGCCCTTGAACCGCTCCGGAAAGCGCTTGACGTGCTCCGGGTACTGGATCGTGACGGGCGGCTCGGTGGCGTACTTGCCGACCGTTCCCAGCCCTTTGATCAGGGCGAATGTCTGTTCGGCCAGACTCTTTATGAACGACATGCTCTGGACCTCGTCTTCTCGTTACCGGCTCGTTCGCAGGTGGTTTCCATTACACGATCGGGAAAACGTCGAGCGCCACGAGCACCGCCGTGACGACCGCGTTGGCGAGCGAAACGGGCAGCAGGATCTTCCAGCCGAACGCCATAAGCTGATCGTAACGAAAGCGCGGGAAAGTTGCCCGCAGCCAGATCATAATCATCAGCGAGGCGACGACCTTGCCGATCAGGATGAACGGGCCGAGCCAGCCACCCAGCGCATACTCCAGCCCGAAGAAACGATACCCGCCTAAAAACAGCGCCGCGAAGATCGTGCTCACGGCGATCATCTTCATGTACTCACCCATGAAAAAGGCGGCGAACTTCATGCCGCTGTACTCGCTGTGATAACCCGCCACAAGCTCCTGCTCGGCTTCGGGCAGGTCGAACGGTGCGCGGTTCGTCTCCGCCAGCGCGGTGGTGTAGAAGATCGCACCCGCAATCGGCTGGATGAAGATGAACCACAGCCCGCGCTGCGCGTCGATGATATCGCCTATGCTCATCGACCCGGCGATCATGACCGGGCCGAGCGCCGACAGGCCGAGCGCCAGCTCGTAGCTGATCATCTGCGCGCTGGCCCGCAGGCTGCCCAGCATCGCGTACTTGTTGGCCGACGCCCAGCCCGCCAGCACGACGCCGTACACCGCGATGGACGTGACGGCCACGATGTAGAGCACGCCCACGTTGATGTCCGCCACGCCGAGCGATGTGTGGTAGCCGAACAGATTCACGTCCTCGCCGAGCGGCACGACCGCCAGCACGATCAGCGCCGGGACGGCGGTCAGGGCCGGGGCTAGCGTAAACACGAGCTTGTACGCCTGCGCCGGGACGATGTCCTCCTTGAAGAACAGCTTGATGCCATCCGCCATCGGCTGGAGCAGCCCGAACGGCCCGGCCCGGTTGGGGCCGATGCGCGACTGGAGCTTGGCGATGAACCGCCGCTCCAGCACGGTCGTATAGGCGAAGCCGAACAGCAGGCCGCCGATGATGATCGCCGACTTGACGGCTGCGTCGATCACGAAGATGAGGATGTCACTCATGCTTCAACCTTCTCTGCCTTCTTGATGGTGGCGGTGGCGACGGCCAGCGGCGCGCCCTGCGGCTGGAGGCGGCGCGGCATCGTGGCGACGCCCGCCGGGATGCCCCCGTCGAGGTAGGCAGCGGCCATGATCTCGCGCCCGCCGAGCGTCACGCTCAGCATGTCGCCGTGCTCGACGCCCAGCACTTCCGCGTCCGCCGGGTTCAGCCCGACGTGCGGTACCGGGATGTGCGCGTGAAGCAGGCCGGTCTTGAACACGACCGGCTCGGCGTCGTAGACCAGCCTGACGGGCACGACCACCATGCGCCCTTCTCCGGCGGTGAGTATATCGCCAGCCGGGGCAGGCACACGGTCGATTGACGCACCCTCCGCCTCGGCTCCTGCGGCCCACTGTATCCCAATCCCCCTGAAATTCTGGAAGGCCGTGCCGCCGTAGTAAAGGTCCTCGCCGCCGACGTCCGGCCACTGCTCGACGACCCGCGAGAGCGCCTGGTAGGTGATGCCCGCATAGTGCGGCACCGCCTCTGAGATTTCGAGCATTAAGGCGGCTGCGGATACAGGCGGTGGGCCGTCGCCCAGACCTTCCGCGATCAACCCGACGATGTGCCAGTCAGGCTGCGATGCGCCTACCGGCTCGATCGCCGGATAGAAGCGCTGCACCCGGCGCTCGCCGCTGGTGTAGGTCCCTTCGCGTTCGGCGGCGCTCTGCGTGGGCAGCACGACATCGGCCAGCTCGGCGGTCGCCGTCAGGAACATGTCCTGCACGATGATGGTCGCCTTCGTCTTGCGGAGCGCCTGCTCTGCCGCCGGATCGTCGAACACCGGGTCGGCCCCGGCGATGATGATGGCCTTCAGCGCGTTACCGGACAGCGCGTCGAGGATCGCTGCGTAGTCGCGGCCCGGCGCGTCGAGCGGGGCGTAGCCCGGCCCGAAGCGCGGGCTGAGGCCCATGTCCGCGAGGCCCTGCCCGTTGGCGGCGGACCACACGGCGATCAGGCCGTTGTCGGCCCGCCCGACGTGGCCCGTCGCGGCCAGCAGCCCCCCGACGGCCCCGGCCAGCGCGCGGCTCCCCGCCGCGTCGAGGCCCTCCCCGCCGACGAAGGCGACGGCGTTCTCCGCCTCTGCGAAGGCTTTTGCGGCCTCCGCGAGCGCGTCGTCTCCACCCCCGGCGGATTGGACCTGGCTCAGCATCGCGTTCACCGCCGCGACCTGCCCCCCGTAATCGACCCGGATGCGGTGTGTGGCGGCCTCGTCCAGCCGCGTCTCGCGCCCGTTGAGCACGATCAGCGCCGCGCCGCGTTTGGCGGCGGCGAAGACGCGCAGCCACCAGATCGGCGCTTCCTGATGCAGATCGCTCGCCGCGACGAGAATGGCATCCCCCTCGCCGAGCAGCTGCAAGTCCGTGCCCACCCCGACGCCGAACTGCGCGGGGGCATCCCCCGCGTCGACTAGGACGTGTGGATAGGCGGCGAGGTCGTTCGAGCCGCGCCCGCGAATCAGCTTTTGCAGCGCGTAGGCGTCCTCGTTCGAGAGCCGCCCACCGCCGATGGCGGCGACCTCCGCCCCGGCGGTCAGGAACTGGGCGACGATCTCCTCCAGCGCCTCCTCCCACGTCGTCTCGACCAGCTTCCCACCCTGCCGGATGAGCGGCTGCGTGAGGCGGTCGGGGTCCTCCATGTAATGGTGGGCGAAGCGGCCCTTATCGCAGATCCATACCTCGTTGACCTGCTCGTTCTGGCGCGGCATCACGCGCTTGATGGTCGTGCGCCCGCCCGCCTCGCGGTCGGTGCGCGTGTCGAAACTCATGTTGCAGCCGACCGGGCAGTGCGTGCAGACCGTCGCCACCTGCACCATCTCCCAGGGGCGCGCGTTGAAGCGGAAATCCGCCGTCGTCAGCGCGCCGACCGGGCAGATATCCGTCGTGTTGCCGGAGAAAATGCTGTCGAACCCCGGCGTCGAGTTGGTGATGATCCTCATGCTGCGCCCGCGCTCGTCGAATTCGAGCACGGGGTCGTCGGCGATCTCGTCCTGATAACGGATGCAGCGCGAGCACAGGATGCAGCGCTCCTGATCGAGGTAGATCAGGTCGCCGAGCGGGATGTGCTTGCCCAGCCGCATCTTCTCGTCCCAGTACATGCGGCTGGTGCCCGGCCCGTGCGCCATCGTCAGGTTTTGCAGCGGGCACTCGCCGCCCTTGTCGCAGATCGGGCAGTCGAGCGGGTGGCTGGACAGCAGAAATTCGAGAATCTCGCGCCGCCCCTCGGTGACCTTGTCCGTCTTCGTGCGGATCGCCATGCCCTCCTGCGTTTTCTGCGTGCAGGATGTCTGGAGCGTCGGGAACCACGCCAGCTCCATCTCGCCGGTCTCGCGGTTTTTGCGGGGCGTGCCCAGTTCGACGAGGCACATCCGGCAGTTGCCGTCGAACCCCACCTTGGGGTGGTAGCAGAAGACGGGAATGTCGGTCCCGCACATCTTGGCGGCATCGACCAGATTCATCCCTTCCGGGACTTCGTATTCCACGCCGTCGATGGTAATCGTTACGGTGTTAGGCATAGGGTTTCGTCCCAATCATCATGCGGTAGTCACGTCGGAAGTGTGCGCTGCCGGGGTGTCGCCCTGACCCGCCTCGCCGACGGCGCTTGCCTCGGCCTGGGGCGGGGTGACGGCCCGCTCGTAATCCCCCGGAAAATGTTTGATCGTCGCGATAACCGGGTTGACGGCGAACTCGCCCAGCGCGCAGATGCACTTGCCCTGCATCTGCTTGGCGACGCTGTCCATCGTCAGCACGTCGCCTTCGTCGCCCAGCCCGGCCCCGACGCGGTGGTACAGCCGCCTGAGCCAATATGTGCCCTCGCGGCAGGGCGTACACTGCCCGCACGATTCGTGCGAGAAGAAATCGATCATCTTCCGCCCGGCCCACACCATGTCGACCGTCTCGTCGAGCACGATGACCGATGCCGAGCCGATGGCCGTATCCCAGGGTTTGAAGCTGTCGTAGGTAATGGGCGTGTCGAGCACCTCATCCGTCGCGGGCAGCATCGCCGCGCTCGCGCCCGCAGGCAGGATGCCCTTGATGGCCCGCCCGCCCGGAACGCCGCCGCCCAGCTCGAAGATCAGCTTGCGCAGCGTCGTGTCGCCGCCGAACGGCAGCTCGTAGTTGCCGGGGTTGTTGACGCACCCGCTCAGGCAGAAGACCTTCGTGCCGGGGCTGCCCTCCGTGCCGAACTGGCGGTAGCCCTCCGCGCCGTGGTTGATGATGTAGGGCACGTTCGACAGCGTCTCGACGTTGTTGATCACGGTCGGCTTGCTGTACAGCCCGACGCTCGCCGGGAACGGCGGGCGGATGCGCGGGAAGCCCCGCTTGCCCTCCAGCGATTCGAGCAGCGCCGTCTCCTCGCCGCAGATGTACGCCCCCGCGCCCCGGTGCGTGTAAACCTCGCAGCCCCAGTCCGAGCCGAGGATGTTCTGCCCGACGAAGTTCCGCTGGCGGGCCTCCTCGATCTTCTCGTCGAGCCAGTCCGCGATGTCCCAGTACTCGCCGCGAATATAGATGTAGACCGCCTCGGCCTGGATCGCATAGGCGGCGATCAGCGCACCCTCGATCATCTGGTGCGGGTTGTCTTCCATAATCTGCCGGTCTTTGAACGTGCCCGGCTCGCTCTCGTCGGCGTTGAGCGCGATGTACTTGGGGAACACGTCTTTGGGCACGAAGCTCCACTTCACGCCCGTCGGGAACCCCGCACCGCCGCGCCCGCGCAGGCCCGACGCCTTCACGATGTCGATGACCTCGTCCGGTGTGTGCTCGGCGAGGGCTTTTTTCAGGGCGTCGTACCCGCCGTGCTCAAGGTACACGTCCATCCGGTCGATGTCGGGGATGTCGAGTTCTCGTAGCAGAATGTGTTGGTCCAAAGTGCTTTCCTTCCGAAACCGTAACCGGTTTTTCAGCGTTCGATACCGGTGCGCTCGCTCAGACCTCCGGCCCCTCGCGCTTGGACATGTAATGGAGGCCGGGGAATGGCTCGTAGCCCGCCGCCTCGAACAGCGCCAGCGACGCCTCGTTGCCCGGTTCGATCAGGGCGGCGATAATCTGCATACCCTGCTCGTGGAGCCAGTCCTCGGCAGCGCCAATGAGCCGCATCGCAACCCCCTGTCGCCGCGCATCCGGGTGAACGGCGAGCCGGTTGATCCAGCCCTTGCGCCCGTCGTGCGTGGCGATCACCACCCCGATTAACCGCCCGTCCGCGTCTTCAACGCCGAAGGCCGCCTGCGTATCGCCCGCCAATTGGCGGGCGAACGCTTCCCGCGAGTCGCGTCCCACCGGCTTGACGTGCAGCCCGGCAGCCTCCCACAGCGCGGCGATCCGACCGTAATCACTCGCTCCGATACGGCTGGGTGGCCTGGTGTTCACGCCGCAGACTTTCGATGAGTTCTTCCGCCTTTTCCTCGTCCATGTGTTCGTGGAAGTGGAAGTTCACCTGTAAAACGGGCGCGCGATGGCACGCGCCGATGCACATCACGTTCTCGACGGTGAACAGCCCGTCGTCGGTCGTCCCGCCGGGTTCGATGCCCAGATGCTCGCACACGTGCTCGCTGACCGCCTCCGCGCCGCGCAGCGCGCAGGGCAGGTCGGTGCAAACGTAGATCAGGTATTTGCCCTTCGGCTCGTCGTAGTACATCGTGTAAAAGCCGACGAGGCCCTTCACCTCCGTCGGCGACAGCCCGACGATCTGCCCGATCTCCTCGACGGCCCCCTCGGTGATGTGCCCGTATTCCTCCTGCGCGATGAACAGCAGCGGCATCACCGCCGACTGCTTGTGTCCCTCCGGGTACTTGGACAGGTGGTATTCGATGTCGTCTCTACGTCGTTCGAGCAGGCTCATCTTCGCCTCGTCGTGTCTATCACGCCAGAGAAAATGTCTGGCGCTCGGTTCTAGCGGTCGCAGTCACCCAGCACGATGTCGATGCTGCCGATAATGCCGACGATGTCGGCGACCATGTGCCCCTTCGCGATCCACCCCATCGACTGGAGGTTGTGGAACGTCGGCGCGTGCCACCGCACCCGCCAGGGCTTCGGGCTGCCGTCGCTCACCAGATACACGGCCAGCACGCCGCGCGGCGATTCGACCTGCGTGAAGACCTCACCGACCGGGGGATGGAACCCCTCGGTCCACAGCTTGAAGTGGTGGATGACGGCCTCCATGCTCGTGCCGAGTTCGGAGCGCGGCGGCGGCACGTACTTCCGGTTGTCGCTGCGCCATGCCCCGTCCGGCAGGTTGTCGAGCGCCTGCTGGACGATGCGCAGCGACTGGCGCATCTCGTGGATGCGGATCAGGTAGCGGTCGTACACGTCGCCGTTTTTGCCGAGCGGGATGTCAAAATCGAAATGATCGTAGCTGGAATAGGGAAGGGCCTTGCGCACGTCGAAGTTGATGCCGGAGCCGCGCAGCATCGGACCGGACAGCCCCCACGCAATGCCCTTCTCCGGCGGGATGACGCCGATGCCCTGCGTCCGCTCGATGAAGATGGGGTTCTTCGTCAGGATGCGCTCGTAATCGTCGATCTTGCGCGGCATGTACCACAGGAATTTCTTCACCAGCGGCACGAACTCGTCGGTCACGTCGCGCCACACGCCGCCGGGCCGGATGTAGTTGCCCATCATCCGCTGGCCGGAGATCGACTCGAAGATGTCGAGGATGTATTCCCGCTCGCGGAAGGCGTAGAGGAACAGGCTCGTCGCGCCGAGGTCGAGGATGTGCGTCCCCAGCCAGACGAGATGGCTGGCGATGCGCTGAAGCTCGGTGACGATCACGCGCAGGTATTGGGCGCGCATCGGCACGTCGAGTTCGGTCAGCTTCTCGACGGCGAGACAGTAGGCCAGGTTATTACCCAGGTTGTTGAGGTAGTCGATCCGATCCGTCATCACCAGGGCTTTTTCGTAGGTCTTGGCCTCCATGTTCTTCTCGATGCCGGTATGGAGGTACCCGATGTCGGGCAGGCAGGTGACGATCTCCTCACCGTCCAGCTCCAGCATCAGGCGCAGCACGCCGTGCGTGCTGGGGTGCTGCGGACCCATATTGAGCAGCATCGTATCGCCGGTGAAGGCTTCCTCGGAGACGAGGCCCTTAAGCTGTTCGAGCGCGATCTCAAGCGTTTGCTGGTCGCTCTCGATCTGGGTCGCGCTGGTCAGGTCGTGATGTGTGATTCCCATAACGGCTCCACCATTCAGGATATCCGGGATGCGGCGCTACCCGCCAGTGTGGCCCGGATGATCGTTGCTGGCCGTGCGTTACTCGTCGGGATGCGGCTTCTTGGACTGCACCCGGTCGTAGTTGAAGCTGAACTGAACCTCCTCGTAGCCGAGCGGGTAATCCTTGCGCAGCGGGTACCCGGTCCAGTCGTAAGGCAGCAGGATGCGGCGCATGTCCGGGTGCCCCTCGAACGTGATGCCGAACATGTCATACACCTCGCGCTCCGGCCACTGCGCGCCGGGCCATACCCCGATCATCGTGGGCAGCACCGGCTTGTTGCCCGGCGTGTAGACCTTCAGCCTGACGAAGTGGTTGTGCATCAGCGAGAACAGCGTATACGCCACCGCGAAGCGCGGCTGTTCGGGCCAGTAATCGACCCCGGCCAGGTCGAACAGCATGTTGAAGGCCAGCCCCTTCGTGTCGCGGCAGTAGGTCGCGACCTCGACGATGTGCTCCGGGTCGACGACGACCGTCACCTCGCCGCGAAACGTGATGACATCCTGCACCGCGTCGGGGAACTGCGCCTTAATCTTCTCGGCAATTTCGGGCGGGTAGTTCGCGCTCATAAAATGTCGCCCTTCTTATTCATCACAGGCGGCTGCGCCCGATGTTCTCAAGCCCAGCCCCCCGTATCACGTCAGTGGTAAACTATGCGGATTCGACCTGCTCGCCGGTGCGCGGCGTGGCCCATGTCGCCCAGTCAGAGAGCTTTTCGCCCTCCACTTTGGCGTGCAGTTGGAGAATGCCGTGCATAAGCTGCTCTGGGCGGGGCGGGCATCCGGCGATATACACGTCAACCGGTACGATCTCGTCCACACCCTGCACCAGCGCGTAGTTGTTGAAGACGCCGGTCGTGCTCGCGCAGTCGCCCATCGATATCACCCACTTGGGCGAGGGCATCTGGTCGTACAGGCGGCGCAGCACCGGGGCCATCTTGCGGCTGACGCGCCCGGCGACGATCATGAGGTCGCTCTGGCGCGGCGAGGCGCGCATCAGCTCCATCCCGAAGCGGGCCATGTCGTAGTGCGCGCCCTGCGTCGCCATCATCTCGATGGCGCAGCAGGCCAGCCCGAACAGCATGGGCCACATGGCGCGGGTCCGCGCCCAGTTAACGGCCTCCTCAAGCGTCGTGACGAGGAAGCCGGATTCGCCCGTCTTGTTGCCAGGGCTTACTCCCATTCGAGGCCCCCCTTCTTCCACTCGTATACCAGCCCGATAGTCAGGATCAGCACGAACACCCCCACCGAGATCAGGCCGTACAGGCCCAGCCGCTTGATGATCACGGCATACGGCAGGAGGAAGATGATTTCGATGTCGAATAGAATGAACAGCACGGCCACGAGGTAGAACTTGATCGGCATCCGCCGGACCGCCGGGCCGATGGGCGTCATCCCCGATTCGTATGGCGCGAGCTTCTTCTTAGTGGGGCGGCGCGGGCCGAGCAGCGCCGAGGCGAATACGACGATCATGGCGAGGCCGGTTGAGAGGAAAAGCAGGATTCCGATGGGCAGGTAATGTTCGACTAGCAAGATGCGCTTCTCCCATCAAAACAGCGCGCCGGGGCATCCGGCTGCCGTTGTCTGAGGCATTGCGCGGGCACTGCCGGGCGCAGTCCACACAATATGGAACGTATGTCGTTAACCGCGGGTTCTTTAGCGTTGTGGCAAACGTCACAAATCATTACCGATGTTATCATAATCATCCATGTTTATCAAATGCGGATGTTGTTTTTTTGTGAAGAGTTGGCGGCGGCTTTTCGCCCGCTTTCCGACGTGCGCGGGCCGATAGAAGGCCGTAAAATATTCATTAATCCCACATAAGAAGGGGCGCGATCCGGTTGACACCCCTGCCACCCCCAACTTAGAATCTAAGTACCCGTAAACAGGTGTCACAATCATAGATTGGCCCAATGGATTGGCTTTAGCGTAATGAATGAAATGAATTATAAAGACTATTATGAAATATTAGGCGTGCCGCAGGATGCCGACGAGAAGGCGATCAAAAAGGCATTCCGCCAGCTTGCCCGCGAGCATCACCCCGATGCCAACCCCGACAACCCGGAGGCGGCGGAGGCGCGCTTTAAGGAGATCAACGAGGCTTACGAGGTGCTGCGCGACGCCGAGAAGCGCCGCAAGTACGACGAGATCCGCCGGAATTACGAGCAGTGGCAGCGCATGGGCGGCCAGCCCGGCGGGTTCGACTGGTCACAGTGGATGGCGGGCCAGCCCGGTCAGGCTGGTCGGGGAGGCGCGCCCGGCGGCGTGCGGGTCGAGTACCACACGACGGGCAGCGGGGCCGAGGCCTTCTCTGACTTCTTCCGAACGATCTTCGGCGACATGGGCGGCGGGCGGACGACGGGTGACATCGGGCTTGAGGACCTGTTCGGCGGGGGTATGGCCGGGCGGCGCGGGCGCGGCGTTGGCGTGAACCCGCGCGACCTGCGCGGCCAGGACCTCTCGACCGACATCAACATCTCGCTCGAAGAGGCCTTTCACGGCACGACGCGCATGATCTCGAAAGACGGTCGGCGGCTTCAGGTAAAGGTCCCGCGCGGGGCGCACACCGGCACGAAGGTTCGCATCTCCGGCGAGGGATCGCCCGGCTTGCGCGGCGCGGAAGCCGGTGACCTGTACCTCAACGTCACCGTCACACCGGATGGCACGTTCGAGCGCCGCCGTGACGACCTGTACGTCGACGTGACGGTCGACCTCTACACCGCCGTGCTCGGCGGCGAGGTCGACGTGCCGACGATGAGCGGGCAGGTGACGCTGAAGATCAACCCCGGCACCCAGCCCGGCCAGCTTTACCGGCTGCGCGGCAAGGGGATGCCCCTGCTCAAACAGGCGGGTGAGTCGGGCGACCTCTACGTGCGGGTGCATGTCGATCTGCCCGACGACCTGAGCGCCAAAGAACGCACGCTGTTCAAAGAACTGGCAGCCGAGCGCGGCCATCGCTACGATTAATAAACCAACAGAGGTTGATATCGTCAGGTCGATGCGTTTTGCATCGGCCTGATCGTTCGACAAGGTGGTAGGGTTATCCGCAAGCTAGCTGACGAGGACGGTTCGGTGAGGGATCAACGGCACGCCGGGTCCAGGTGGATAGTGGTTTCTCTGTCGATGCTGGCCTCCGCCAGCATCGCCTGTTCATTCAGCGGGCTTACGTCGCTGCGGCAGGCGGAGGCCACCGCCGTCCCGGCTGCCCAGCAGGACGCCGCCCCCTCCGCCGGGGCGCAGGATTCCCCGGTGGTCGTCGTCGTGACGGCCACGCCGCTGCCCGACGATCTGCTGGCGGAGGCCGACGCGGAGGAGCAGCTTCTCATCAACCTCTACCAGCGTGTCAGCCCGTCCGTCGTCAACATCGACGTGAGCTTCGACCATGCTAACATCGGCCTGACGGACTTCGGCAGCGGCTCCGGTTTCGTCTTCGACGAGGCGGGGCACATCGTCACCAACAACCACGTGATCGCCGAGGCCGACGAGGTGCGTATCACCTTCTCGGATGGGACCGTCGCGCTGGCGGATGTCGTCGGCGCGGATATCTACAGCGACATGGCGGTGCTCGCCGTCGAGCCGTCCGCCGACATTGACTTCGTGCCCGTCGAGTTAGGCGACTCCGACGATCTGCTCGTCGGCCAGCGTGTGGTTGCCATCGGCAACCCCTTCGGCCTCTCCGGCACGATGACGGTCGGCATCGTCAGCGCCGTCGGGCGCACGCTGAGCAGCGCCACCGCA
Source organism: uncultured Anaerolineae bacterium (assembly GCA_964637665.1). GTDB lineage: Bacteria > Chloroflexota > Anaerolineae > Aggregatilineales > UBA3940 > CAZWUX01. The sequence continues at coordinate 5,505 of CAZWUX010000035.1, read as the reverse complement.
CTCGCAGGCCGCTCGTTCACCAACCCGCTGATCATCCAGACGGACGCCGCCATCAACCCCGGCAATTCGGGCGGGCCGCTGCTCGATTCGCGCGGGCGCGTCATCGGCGTCAACACGGCCATCCGCAGTGTGACGGGCACCAACTCCGGCGTCGGGTTCGCCGTGCCGGTGAACACCGTCAAGCGGATCGTGCCCCAGCTTATCGAGGATGGCACGGTCGATTACCCGTATCTGGGCATCTCATACAACGGGCAGATCACGGTCGGCGATCTGGCCGTCGAGTTCGACCTGCCCGCGTCGGAGGGTGTGCTGATCTCCGAAGTCGTGCCTGACGAGGCGGCGGATCAGGCCGGGCTGCGCGGCGGCGACCAGTCGGCGTCGTTCCGCGGGGTTGACGTGACGCTCGGCGGCGATCTGATCGTCGCCGTCGACGGGTTTCCCATCCGCAATCAGGACGAGTTGATCGGTTATCTGGTCAGCAACACGGATGTCGGTCAGACCGTCGACGTGACGATCTGGCGCGACGGCGAGATGCTCGACGTGCCGGTCACGCTGGGATCGCGCCCTAACCCGGACGTCGGCAGCTAGCGATCCACCATCCCCACCGGGGGCCGGGGCGACCACACACCCGGCTCCCACCGGACACTCCCGGTCCGGCCCGTTAAATGTTCTGGCAGCATTGAAAAAGGAGAGCCTCATGTTTGACCGCAGCGACCTTCAGGAACTTGCTTCCTTCGGTGGCGAGCAGCCCGTGTTGAGCATCTACCTTAACCTGCCCCCGCGCCTGCGCGGGACGCCGGAAGCGTATCGCGCCCGGCTGAAAGGGCTGCTGAAAAATGCCGCCTCGCGCGCGCCTGGGGCGGACATTCAGGCCATACAGGACTTTTTTGAGAAGCAGTTCGACTGGGTGGGCCGCAGCGTGGCCGTCTTTTCCGGGCAGGGAGATGGCCTGTGGCGGGCGGAGGCGTTCGCCGTACCGGTGCGCAGCACCGTCCACGTTGGGGATAAGCCGTTTATCCTGCCGCTCGCCAACCTGATGGACACCTACGGCTCGTTCAGCATTGCGCTGGTCGATCAGCAGGCCATCCGCATGTTCCACTGCCACCTGGGGGAGCTTGTCGCGTCGCGGCAGTTGGACGGCGAGGAAGTGAAGCGGTTGAAGGATGGCGGCGGCGCGTCGGGCCGCTCGCGCGGGCGGGGGGAGGGCCTCAGCAGCTCGACACAGGCTACGGTGAAGGGCAACTTCAAGGCATTCGCCGACTCGTTTGGCGCGTTTTGCAAGCATCACGGGCCTGAGCACATCCTGCTCGGTGGGACTGAGACGACGCTCCACCCGTTTAAGGAGGAGTTGGGCCAGGAGTACCGTGACAAGATCGAGGGGATGTTCAACATCGCGATGCGCGCCCCGGAGGGCGAGGTGCTCGACCGGGCGCTCGACCTCATGCAACGCCGCGAGGAGGAGCGCGAGATGAAGCTCGTCGAGACGGTGCGCACGCTCGCCGCGAAGGAGGCCAACGGGGTCGTCGGGCTGGAGAACACGCTCAACGCCATCGACGCCGGGCGCGTGCAGACGCTCGTCCTCGTCGAGGGAGTGCTCCCGCCCGATCAGGCTGACCCCGCCATCGTCCGCACCGTCGATTACGGGGGCGACGTGTGCTTTGTGGCCGAGGATTCGCCGCTCGTGGAGCAGGGCGGCATCGGGGCGCTGCTGCGTTATTAAGTGCAGCCACGTTAATCCTGATGGAAAAAGCTGCGCTTAACGCCGCGTCCGGTTCGGCGAGGCGCAGGTCCGAAGGGGGATAGTTGCCACTTTTCGCGGGTGAGTGTTACACTGCCGGGGCCACGTTATTGCCCCGGCAGTGCTGCCTTGTGACGTAACACAGGTTTCGACCACGTCTTAGCTGGAATTGCGCGGCTTTACGTAACCCGACGGCTCACAGGGCTTTTCCGCCGTCCCTGCCTTTCCGGCCCGTGCGCGTGGCGCGCACCACCCCGATCAGAGCAACGCCCATGACGATCAACCCGTCACAAACCCGTCCCTCCCAGTTGATTCTCGCCGCGCTGATGCTCGTCCTGTCGTTCGGACTGGCGCTCGGCACCGCGCTGCACATGTCGCCGACCGTCGGCGAGGTCCCCGCCGTCGCGCGCGGCTGGTGGATGCTGCACGGCGCGGGCCTGCCCTCCGGCGATCATCCCCCGCTCCCCGATCTACTGGCCGGATTGGGCGCCCGACTGGAGCCGACCCTGCCGACTTCTGACCCGGTCGACGCCGGGGTCAGCGCGGAGGACGCCGGGCGCGCGCTGCTATCCGATCTCGACGTGGCGCTGCCGCGCGCCATCTTTCTGATCCGCTTCCCGACCATTCTGCTGAGCGTGCTGCTCGGCGCGCTGCTGTTCCGCTGGGCGCGCGAGGCGCTGGGCGGCTGGGCGGGCGTGATGGCCGTCGCCGTGTACGCGCTTTCCCCCAACCTGCTCGCCTTCGCCGGACAGGCCGCGCCGGATTTCGCCGGGGCGGCGTTCTACGTTCTGGCCGTGTACGCGTGGCTGCGCTTCCTGTGCGCGCCCTCCACCGGGCGGCTGATCCTGAGCGGGCTGGCCGCCGGGCTGGCCTTCGCGAGTGGATTCGCCGCGCTCCTGCTCATCCCGACCTTCGCCGTGCTCGCCATCCGGGCCGCGCTGGGCGGCACATTCCGGCTGCGCGCCGAGCTTCCCGGCTGGCTGCGGGTCATGGCGGGCGTGCCGCCGTATGGGGGATGGGCCGCCCTGCTGTCGTTAATCGTGGTATGGGGGATCGGTTGGATCCTGCTGGCTGCCGTCTACGCCGCTTTCGGGACGCCGCCTCTCGCCGCCTACCGCGCGGAGCTGGCCCGCTTCCTCGGCGGCCCGACCGGAGGCGGAAGCTATTATTTGCTGGGGCGATTCGCCGGGCGCGGGTGGTGGTACGGGCCGCTCGTCGTGCTGGGGGCCAAGCTGCCGCTGCCCGTTCTGCTGCTCGCCCTGTTCGCGGCGACGCTCGCCGCGACGCGCGGGGCCGGTCGCCGCGAGGGCGAGATCATGTTGTGCGGCCTGCTCTACCTTGGCCTGAGCCTGCTGGCTCCGGTCGGCCCGGCCCTGCGCCACCTGCTGCCGGTGCTGCTGCTCGGCGTGCTGTTCGTGTCGCGGCTGGGGGCGGGGCCGCTGCAAACCGGCTGGCTGCGCCCGGCGGCGGCGGGCGTCCTCGTGATCCTGCTGGCGGCGGCCAACGTGCTCGCGTACCCCGACTACCTGACCTTTTTCAACGCCATCATCGGCGGCCCGGAGAACGGCGCGCGGCTGCTCGTCCGCTCGAATCTCGACTGGGGGCAGGATTTGCCCGCGCTGCGTGACGAGATGGCCCGGCGCGGCGGCGAGGTGGTTCATCTGGCCTATTTCGGGGGGATCGATCCCGCCGCCTACGACGTGAACTATGTCCCACTGCCTGTTACGTGGCCCGCTGGGGATGATGCTGAGACGTTCCACCCGCTGAACCCCGCGCCCGGCCTGTACGCCATCAGCGCGACGCACCTCGTCGGCGCGACGACCGATCCGCCCGACCTGTACGCCTATTTCCGCGAGCGCCCGCCGCTGAAACGGCTGGGCGGGGGCATCTACCTGTACGACGTGCCGCCGCTCGCGCTGTCGCAGGATGAGGAGCAGCCGCCCTGGTTCGCACAGTGCGCCATCACGGCGGCGGTCGAGCCTGAGGAGACGCTCGCCGCGCTGACCGGGCTGTCCGATCTCTACGTCTACAATTTCGACTGCGCGAACAGCCTCGCCTTCGGCGGCGGGGTGGGGTGGGTGCTGCTGCCCGCCGGGGTGGAGCCCATCGTGCCGCTCGGACCGGCGGATTACACCGCGCGCTTCGAGGACGGGACGCCGCGCTACCGTGTGTGGCAGGTCGACGCGCCGCCGGAGATTCCCGCCTCACGCGTCGACTTTCCGGCGGTGCAGCTTCCGCTGCCCATCGCCGGGCATCTCGCCCTGCTGGGCTACGAGGTCGACCGCACGGCGGCGGTGGGCGAGGAGCTCGTGCTGACGACGTACTGGCGGGTCAGGCAGCCGCCCCCGCCGCCGGTGACGATCTTCGCCCGGCTGGAGAGCCAGCAGGGGGCCGAGTTTGCCGCCGCCGATGCGCTGGGCGTCGTGGCCGAGAACTGGCGGCCCGGTATGGTGATCGTCCAGCAGCACCGCCTGCCCATCGGCCCGGATGTCCCGCCGGGGAACTACGTGCTGACCACCGGGCTGATGTCCACCGCCTCCGGCGAGCGCTTTCCGGTGTCCCAGTCTGGCGACCGGATCATCGACCGCATCGTGCTGCGCAACGTTGAAATAGCGGGTGGTCTATAGCCTGATAGCCGTGTGGCGGCGCTCCGCGCCGCACACCTACAGGGGGCAGGGGGTCGTGACCCCCTGCGGGGGTCCGGGGGCAGAGCCCCCGGCTCAACCAGTGTGCACGACCTCCGGTCGATTTTGACCACTGGCCTGCTGCCCGAATCATGCTATCATAGGAAACGATGCGCGGCGCGCGCCGCCGCCGACACACTGCTCCCGCCGAAGCGATTGGGATGAGCCATGCAGCGACCGAAATCCCTGCTTTCCTCCGTGCTCGTGCTGATTCTGGTTCCGGCTGCCGTCGCGCTGGGCGTGACGCTGTTCGTGCTGAGCCGCTGGGATCGACAGCAGGAGCCGGACTACGTCATGCTGCCCACCCACAGCGGCACGGCGCTCATCCCCGCCCGCACGACGCAGGGAGCGGACGCCGCCGAGGGCGAGTCCGAAACAGCCTCGGAAGGCGAGCCTGCCGGGGAGGAGGCGGCAGCAGAGGGGGCGGCGGAGGGGTGCGAGAACCCCGTCCACGTCATCGCCGCCGGTGAGACGATCAGTAACCTGGCCGAGCAGTACGACATCGCGATGGACGACATCATCGCGATGAACGAGATGCTCGATCCGCAGTTCAACGCGAACTTCCTCAGCATCGGGCAGGAGGTCGTCATCCCGGTCTGCGGCGTCCCGACGCCCGCGCCAAGCGCCACCCCGACCGAGACGCAGGTCCCGACGCGCAACGTTCCCACGCCCAACCCGACCGGCACCGAGCAGCCGGGCGGCGTCGTCGAGGTCGAGATCGCGCGCGTGCTGAACCCCGGCGAGGTCACGACCGAGGCGGTCGAGATCATCAACCGGGGCACGTCCGTCGCGCGGCTGGGCGGCTGGGAGTTCGTCAACGAGCGCAACGATGCGTCGTTCGAGTTTCCGCCGCTGAACCTGTTCCCGCAGGGCGCGGTGACGGTCTACACCGGCGTCGGCGAGGACACCGCCATCGACATTTACTGGGGGCAGGATGAGGCGGTCTGGGAGCCGGGCGACACGATCCTGCTTTACGACGCCGAGGGCGAGCTTCAGGACGAGTTCGACATCCCGGAGCGCTAATCCACCCGCTCCGCGATCCACAGAAAGACGACAGGGGCGCATATGCGCCCCTGTTCCGTT
>CAZWUX010000034.1:9630-19426 GCA_964637665.1 uncultured Anaerolineae bacterium | reverse complement strand
GCACCATCTTGACCAGCGACAGCCCGATCCCCATGCCGCCGTGCCGCCGGGTGGAGCTGTTATCCCCGGTGACGAGCGGCGAGAAGAGAACGGGCCACAGCGTGTCAGGAATACCGGCGCCGTGATCCCGCACAGCGATCCATACGTTCCCGTCGCGCTGGGTGGCTTCGAGGGAAATGGGTTTGCCTTCCCCGAATTTGATAGCGTTGTCGATCAGGTGCCCGATGGCCCGCGTCATCCGTCCGGCATCCACGAGTACGGGGGGGAGATGCCGCTCCACGACGATCCCGATGCTGTCTACCTCATCCCCCCGAATGCTGCGGATCCGTTCCAGCGCGCCGTAGAGCAGATCGGCAGCTGACGCCAGCGCGAGCTTCACTTCGCCCGGATCGCTGAACGTCTCCACCGTGTCGAGTCGGTACTCAAGCTGGCGGAAGGCCTGCTCCATCTGTTCGTACAACTGCTCGCGCTCGCCGGGATCGAGGCCCTCCTGCTGGATGAGCTGAAGCGCGATGTCGGCGTGATGGAGCGGTGTGCGAAGCTCATGAGAGACCATCGCGAGGATATTGCTCTTGACCTTGCTGAGTGCTTCTAACCGTTTGTTGGCCTCGCGCAGTTCGCGGGTGCGGTCCTCGACGCGCTTTTCAAGCTCGCGCTGGTAGGCTTCTAGTTCACGCTGCCGCTCCTCAAGCTCGCGCTGATGCTCCTCAAGCTGCTCATAAAGCTGCCGCGTGCGGAGCAGGGACCGGACGCGGGCCGTTAGCTCCAGCGGATCGAGCGGCTTTTTCAGGAAATCGTCGGCGCCTGCCCGCAGACTCTCAAGGCGTTTTGACCGGTCGGTGGCCCCGGTGAACAGGATGACGGGCAGGAAGCGCGTCATCGGGGTCTGCTTGATGTGCTGGCATACCATCAGGCCGTCCAGAATAGGCAGCATGATATCTAGCACAACGAGATCGGGCTGCTCGGCGGCAACGAGGTCGAGCGCGGCCTGCCCGTCGGTGGCTGTAAGGACCTGATATCCGTCCCGCGAGAGGAACGTGATAAATACGTCGATGATACGGGGGTCATCGTCAGCAACGAGAACCTTGCAGGCTTCCGGTGGGCGGAACGGAAGCTCGATAGGGGTCATCTCACCTGTCTGTATGGTCATAGTTATGTAGAGGGCATGTGTATCGACTAAAAAGAGTGTATCATGTCCTGGCTAAAACACATAATCATTTAACACAATACGCGTATTTCAGGATATCAATGCGCTGGCTGCCATTTCTGGTAAGATTCAAGCGTGCCGGGTTATGTTCCTGGCCTGGACGGGATTGCCTCGCTATGGCGGCTGGATATGTGAAAATATGAGGCCGGGCGACAAGATCATTTCTCATCACAGCTTCACACGGCCAGGCATCCGTGTCTGGCTGCCTGTTCTCATGGTTTTCGTGCTGCTGAGCTGTGGCTGGGTCGCCGCGCCGCAGGTGGGTGTGCTTGAGGTTGTTGGCCTGCTGCTCGTCCTGTATGTGACGGTGAGCGCGCTCGTCTCGGTGTGTGAGATCACCGTCACCGAGGACGGGCTGCTCATCAACCAGTTGCTTCTGCGCAAGCGATTTCTCCCCTGGAATGTGATCGACCGCGTGATCGTCTTCTCCCACGCCGACGGGCAGCCCGATACCCGCATCGAGATGGCAAGCATCAGCGTCTACGAAGGGCTTTCGCCGCTCAACCGGTTGCCGGGGCTGGTTTATGGGCAGGGATTCAGGGAGACGATCATGATCACGCCGGATGCCATCGAGGACTACGACGTGCTCATGGCCGCGCTCGAAGCGCACGTCCCGATCTACTGGCGCTGACTTTCGGTTTGCTGCGTCGTCGATTTGCGCCCTCTGTACCCATCGGATAGGATACGACTGTCCGGCGCGCCTGCGAGCTGAGACTACCGCAGGCGCGCTCACTATCACCCAGGCAGACAGCAGCCCGGCTCCAGCCCACAACCGAGTCCCTAGAAAGGCCAACCTACGTGCGCGACAACCTTGTCGCCGTCGACCTGGAAACGACCGGCCTCAACCCTGACTACGACCGCATCATCGAGATCGGCGCGCTCAAGTTTGAGGGCGCCGAGGTGATCGATGAATGGGAAACCCTGATCGACCCCGGAAGCTCCATCCCGCTCTATATCACGCATCTCACCGGTATCCGCGATCAGGATGTCCAGAATGCGCCTCGTCTCGCGGAGGTGCTGCCGGAACTGCGCGCGTTTATCGGCGGTGCGACCATTGTCGGCCACAACGTGAGCTTCGACCTCGCGTTTTTGCGGCGGGCCGGTATCGCGCGAACGAACGCTTCCATCGATACCTATGCGCTCGCCTCGGCTCTGCTCCCTGCGACGGCCCGTTATAATCTCACCGCTCTCACGTCGATGATCGGGGTGCCGGTCGAAGACGCGCACCGCGCGCTCGACGACTGCCGGGGAACGATGGCGCTGTATGACGACCTCTGGCAGCGGGCGATGACGCTGCCGCTCGACGTGCTGGCCGAGATCGTGCGGCTGGGTCAGCAGGTAGCGTGGGGTGCGGAGCTTGTGTTCGAGGCCGCGCTGCGAGAACGTCAGGCGGCGGGGGAGGGTCCGACCGGTGTGTCTGACCTGCCGGCGGAACGCGCCATCGAGGACTGGTTTGACAGCACGATTGAGGATTATCCATCGCTGAGGCCCCGGCGGGAGCCTGTCCCCCTCGATCTGGACGAGCTGGATGCGCTCATTCAGCCCGGTGGGCCGCTCTCCGAGCGGCTGCCCGCCTATGAATACCGTCCCCAGCAGATTCAGATGCAGCAGATGGTCGCTCAGGCGCTCAACGAGGGCCGCCACGTGATGATCGAAGCGCCGACCGGTGTCGGCAAGTCGCTGGCGTATCTCGTCCCGGCGGCTCTGTACGCGGCTCAGAACGATTCGCGGGTTGTGATCAGCACCAACACGATCAACCTTCAGGATCAGCTCGTTCAGAAGGACATCCCCATCGTGCTCGATGCGCTGGACCTGCCGGTGCGGGCTGCGGTGCTGAAAGGGCGCGGCAACTACCTTTGCCCGCGCCGCCTGGCCGCCCTGCGGCGGCGCGGGCCGACCTCACCGGAGGAGATGCAGGTCCTCGCGAAGGTGCTTGTGTGGCTGACGCAGAATCAGAGCGGCGACCGCAACGAACTCACCCTGCGCGGCCCGGTCGAGGACGCGATCTGGCGGCGGCTGAGCGCCGAAGACGAGGGCTGCACGCTCGAACGCTGCATGACACAGATGGGTGGCACGTGTCCCTTCTATCGTTCCCGGCGGCGGGCCGAGTCCGCGCACCTGCTGATCGTGAATCACGCCCTGCTGCTCTCCGATGTGGCCGCCGAGGGGCGGGTGCTGCCCGACTATGGCGTCCTGATCGTCGACGAGGCGCACCACCTTGAGGACGCCATCACGAACAGCATGATGTTCCGCACCGACCCAGAAGCCATCCAGCGGCAGATCGCGGAGCTTGGCTCGGCGAATTCCGGGCTGCTGGGTGATCTGCTCGCGCAGACGGAGGGCGCGATCCCGGAGGGCTATCATGCCACGCTGCGCGACTTCGTCGCCGTGATCGTCGAGGCGTCGGGCGCGATGACCCATCACGTCGACTGGTTTTTCCGCACGCTGCGGCGCTTCCTCGAAGAGCATGTCAACATCCCACGCAGTTCCTACACTCAGGAGATACGCATCCTCGCCCCGCTGCGCCGCCAGCCAGGTTGGCGTGAGGTCGAGACGCGCTGGGACAATCTCAGCCAGTTCACAGGTGCGATCAGCGATGCCATGATGCGGCTCGCGCAGGGCCTCACGGAGCTTTACGATTACGATATCGAGGAATTCGACGATCTGGTTGCCGCGATGAGTTCGACGGCCCGGCATCTCGTGACACTGCACGAGCGTTTGCAGGAGCTTGTGCTCGAACCCGACGACAACACGATCTACTGGGTGGCATTCCAGCCCGACGGCAGCCGCATCTCCATCCACACGGCCCCGCTGGACATCGGCCCGATGGTGGAGGAGCATCTGTGGCTGAAGAAAGACACCGTCATCATGACGAGTGCCACGCTCCGCACGGATGACACGTTCGACTTCATCCGGGAGCGGCTCGACGCGCTGGATGTGGGGGAATGTGTCGTCGACTCGCCGTTCGACTACGAGGAGAGCACGCTGCTCTACCTCGTCAACGACATTCCCGAACCCGGCCAGCGGGACGCCTATCAGCAGGCCGTCGAGCGCGGCCTGATCGACCTTTGCCGGGCGACGGAGGGCCGCACGATAGCCCTGTTCACGAGCTATGCCCAGCTTCGCCAGACGGCCAACGCCATCAGCGAGCCGCTCGCGAAGGAGGGCATCGTCGTGTACGATCAGAGCGATGGGACGAGCCGCTCCCAGCTCCTCGAAGGCTTCGTCAAGAGTGAGAAGGCAGTTCTGCTCGGCACCCGGTCCTTCTGGGAGGGGGTCGATGTGCCCGGCGCCGACCTGAGTGTGCTCGTGATCGTGCGGCTGCCGTTCAGCGTGCCGAGCGATCCGCTGTTCGCCGCCCGCAGCGAGCGGTTTGATAATCCGTTCTATAACTATGCGCTGCCTGAGACGGTCCTGCGCTTCCGGCAGGGATTCGGGCGGTTGATCCGCCGCAAGTCGGATCGCGGCGTCGTGGCGATCTTCGACCGGCGGGTACTCAGCAAGCGCTATGGGTCGATGTTCTTACAGGCGCTGCCTACCTGTACCGTGCGCGAGGGATCGCTGAGCGCGCTCCCCGCTGCGGCGGCGGCTTGGATTGAGCAAGACGACGAATCTGGGTTATACTAGTTGTTGGAATTCCGTAGTTATGCTACCTTACTCTCGCGCCCATCGCTGGTAGAATGAGTAAAACCGTAACCGGCTGAGGGACAGAACTGTCCATCGTCTCCAAAAATGGAGTTGAAGTTAAGATGAGCGAACAGACAGAGCAGCGTCGTGTCGTGGTCTGTATCGAAGACGAACCTCCGATGATCGATCTCGTCAAGTTGATCTTGAAGAATCGTGGGTACGACGTTGTCGGGGCGTTGGGCGGCAAAGAAGGGCTTGATGCTATTCGTGAGCACCAGCCCGATCTGGTGCTGCTTGATCTGATGATGCCTGAGATGAACGGCTGGGATGTCTACCAGCAGATGAAGGCCGACGACTATATGAGTTCCATCCCCGTCATCGTCGTGACGGCCAAGGCCCAGAACATCGACAAGGTGCTGGGCCTTCACATCGCGAAGGTGCAGGACTACATTACCAAGCCGTTCAGCCCTGCCGAGCTTCTCAAGAGCATCGACCGTGTCTTGGCAGGCAAGGAGAGCGACGGGGGCGATAAGGGAACTTCAGCGGAGTAGCCTCGCTGGAACGGCGCAGAGAATCCGCCACGTTTATTCGGGGGCGCGCACGCGCCCCTTTTTGCTGCGTTCGGGAGGTTATGAGAAGTCATGAACAGGGTAGGGCGGTTGATCCGCCCGGCGGACGGCGAGGTATTGCTGCGGCGCGTCCGGTGGTGTGCCGGATTTATCTGCAAATTTCGGGGTCTGATGCTGGCCCCCCCGCTCGGCCCTGACGAGGGCCTGCTGCTCGTCGAGGGGAGCGCCAGCCGGGCCAGCACGGCGATCCACATGCTGTTTATGCGCTACCCCATCGCCGCCATCTGGCTGGACGATGCCTTTACGGTGGTGGATAAGGTGATCGCCCACCCCTGGCGGCTGGCATATGTCCCCTCCCGCCCGGCGCGCTATACTCTTGAGGCGAATACCGGGCTGTATGATCAGGTTGAGATAGGTGATGTTCTGGAGTACGAATCCGAAGAGTCATAATCAGATCGCTCTCCGCGTGCTGCGCGCGCTGGCCGTCTTGCTGCTGATCGGGGCGGTGTTTTTCGGCGTGCCGGGCGCAGACGCTCAGGACGGCGCAAACGACACAGGCGGATCGCTGGCGAACGTCACGATTCACGTCGTGCAGGAGGGTGAAACCCTGACCGACATCGCCCGGATTCACAGCGTCGATCTGGCGACGCTGCGTGCCGTCAACAATCTGGATGGTTACGGGGTGATCGAGGTCGGCCAGCGCCTCGTCGTCCCGGTCGAGGGGGCGTTAGCCGCATCGACCGCCGGTGAACCGGTCGTCGTGCGGTATGGTGAGAATTTGTATGCGCTGGCCGTGCGCTACCGCCTCGGAGCGGAGGCGCTGGCCCATCTGAACGGGCTGGCAAATCCCTTCAACCTGATTGCCGGGCAGGCGATCAGGATACCGGCGGATCAGCCTGCCTTCACGACATGGCGATTAGGGGATCACGCCGGGCTGTTTCGTGCGGCACTGGCCGCCGATACGAGTGTCTATGCGCTGGTACAGCTAAACAACATTGCGAGTCCGTATCTCGCGCTGCCAGACCGGCTAATCGCGGTGCCCGCCGGTGACGCGGTCGATGCGCCAACCTTCGCGCCCTGGGCATCCATCAACCTGCATCCCCTGCCACTGGAGCAGGGGCGGACGGGCGGGCTGCGCATCACGACGACCGAGCCGGGCACGGTGACGGCCATCTTCGACGAACGGGAGTGGCCGGTCTACTCAGAGGGTGTCAACCACGAGGCCCTGCTGGCGGTCGACCGCTGGACGACACCGGGCGACTACCCGCTCACCCTCACCTTCACGTCTGATGAGGGTGGCACGTCGAGCATCACCCAGCTGATCCGCGTCGCGGAGGGCGGCTACACGGCGGAAGTCGTACGGCTGTCTGATGAAGTCGCCGCCGTGATGAACGACCCGGCGATCGTGCAGGGCGAGCTTGCCTACATCCGGGATAACATGACGGGCTATCGCCCCGAACGCCTGTGGGACGAGGAATGGTTCCGGCTCCCGGCGGTGGGTGTGATGGCTTCCGGGTTTGGCACGCTCCGCTCCTACAACGGCGGCGACTACGACACGTTCCACTCCGGGGCCGACCTGTCCGGCCCGACCAGCACGCCCATCTACGCGCCTGCCAACGGCGTCGTGGTGGACACCGGCCTGTTGGACGTGCGGGGCTACGTGACGATCCTCGATCACGGGCGCGGGGTCTACACGGGTTACTGGCACCAGTCGGCCATCGTCGTCGAACCCGGCGATGAGGTTGCGACCGGCCAGCAGATCGGGGCGATCGGCAACACCGGCCTCTCGACGGCCTCCCACCTTCACTGGGAGATGTGGGTGGACGGCGTGCAGGTCGATCCCATGCAGTGGGTGCGGGAGTCTTTCCCGTAGACATCTCCACCGGGCCGTGTGATGATCCGGGAATGCGCCTGTATGGCCGGTTGATGGCCCCAGAACCGGCCCGTACACGTAATTCTCATTGCAGTTGAGTTATGGCCCCGGTATAATAACCGACGCTTTAGCAAATCCTCAGGCTGTATTCTGATTGCGTCCTCGATGAATGCAGCAGACCTGTGCGATGACGGAGGCTGTCCCTGGTGGCACAGCGGCGCACCCAGAAAGCAGAATACTGGATCGACGACTTCCATCTGGAGGAAGCCGATCTGGAGCATCTGTACCACATTCTCCTCGAACGCGAAACTCCGCTCTCAGCTGATGAGATGGCGCTCGCGCTGGTGCGGTACCGCGTCGAGGAGGAAGAGGCCAACCTCGAACAGCAGGCCAAACCCAAAGACCTGTACCGGCCTGCCGAATCGTATGCGGTCGGGGACACGATCACCTTCCCCCAGTTTGACAGATTGAGCGGCGAGGTCGTCGCGACACGCGAAGGCCAGAACCCCCAGCAGGGGACATTCACCGTGCTGACTGTGGAGCTTGAGAACGGTGATACGGTCGACGTGGCCTGCGAGCTGACCGCCGAGCACGTGCTCAACTTCCTTGAGGAAGAAGAGGAGGTTGAGGATGAGGATCTGATCCCGCCGGAGGAGCTTTTCATCGAGTACGGCGGTTACGTAGCGGAGGAGATCACCGAACGCCTCGACGAGCATGAAGACCTCGTGCGGCTGGCCGGACGCTGGTTCCCCAAATCGCTGCTGGTAGAGGTGAACGTTGGCCACCTGAATCTGGCGGAGGCCGTGCTCGACATCGTAGGCGGCGGCCCCTTGAGCACGCCCGAAATCCTCGACCAGATCGGTATGCTGGACGATGTGAACCCGCATCTCGCAGAATTCTCGTTGAACTACGGCTTGCAGGAGGACGACCGTTTTGACGAGGTCGGCGCGGCGGGGCAGGTGTTGTGGTATCTCGTTCGCATGGAACCGGATGACGTGCGCGAGGCGCCCGAACGGCTCGATTACGAGCCGATCCCTTACGACCCCGCGATCCTGACCGACGAGCTGCGCGACCTTGAGCTTGAGATCGAGGACGAGCATTCCGACATCCCGGTGAAACGGGGCGTCATCCCTGAGCGCGTGACGCTCACCCTGACCTACCCGCACCGCCGGGCGGGCACGCTCCCGCTCTCGGCGCTGCTGCGGCGCATGTTCCCCACCGCCTACGAGGCCCCCCGAATCCGCTTTACGCTTGTCGACCCGGAGAGCGAGGAGGACATCCCGGCGTGGGTTGTCAGGCCCGGCGGATACGTGTACGGGCTGGAGGACTGGTTCGAGGAGCATGGTATCCCGGTGGGCGGCTACCTCACGGTCGAGCGCACAGACGTAGGCGGGCGCGTGAAGATCACCTACGCGGCCCGCAACCCCCGTAAGGAGTGGGTGAGGACTGCCGTCGTGGATGGCAATCGCCTGCGCTTCGAGAACCAGCAGATCACACTCGGATGCGAGTATGACGAGTTGATGCTCATTCACGTCGAGGACGTGGAGGCAGTTGACCGGTTGTGGCAGCAGGCTCTTGAGCGGGATACGCCGCTGGAGCAGATCATGCTTCAGGTGGGCGAGGGGCTGGCCGCCTTTAACCCTCAGAGCAATATTCACGCCAAGACGCTCTACAGCGTGGTCAACGTCATCCGCCGCAGCCCACCCGGCCCGATCTTCAGCCGATTGATCGAGATGCCGCAGTTCGAGCACGTCGGCGGCCCGTACTGGAGGCTCACTTCACCGGAGGATGATGCGGCTGTTTAAGCCGGACCTCTCTTAAGATAAACCTGCGGGATGGAGGCCCTGCACCTGTGCCCAGACCAACTGCAAGACCATCAGACCTGACCAAGCCGACGATGGAAACGCGTTTCGCCATCGACTACGAGTGGTGGGAGCAGTCGGGCAAGGACATCCACCTGCACATCCAGCAGTTATGCGAGGAAGTCGGGGAGATTCAGGTCGACGAGTCCGAACGGGACGCCGAATATGACTGGATCGACCCTGAGACAGCACGGGTATCCAGGGTGGATGGCGTGACGTACCGGTTTCTCGCACAGTGCAGCCAGAGTCCAGAGTTCATTACCGAGCGAACCACCCTGATCGAGGCCGTTTTCCGCACGCTGCTTGCAGCGGGTAACCGGCCCATGACGCCGGTCGAAATTGCCGACCGCATCGACCGCTCACCGGAAATGATCCTGCGGACGCTGGGCGGGCGGCGAGTCTACAAGGGTCTGCGTCCGTATGTGAAAGATGGCGACAAGAAATCGTAAAGCTGCTGCAACCTCCCGGCGTTCTTCTGCATCCAAATAGCGTAGCGTATACGGCGCTGAGCGAAAGCTTGGCGCTTCGTTGTTTCTGGTGAAGAGGTGAGGAGGCTGTTGGATATGAGCGAGCCGCTGGCGTACCGTGTCGAACTGAGCGTCCCCTACGAGGACGCCGTCGACCGCGTGATCGACGCGCTGAAAGCCGAGGGTTTTGG
>CAZWUX010000034.1:0-9620 GCA_964637665.1 uncultured Anaerolineae bacterium | reverse complement strand
CGTTCTGACCCGCATCGACGTGAAAGAGACCATCAAGGCCAAGCTGGGTGAGGATTTCAGGCCCTACGTCATCCTGGGGGCCTGCAACCCGCCGCTCGCGCACCGCGCGCTGAGCGAGGACGCAGGAATCGGCGTGATGCTCCCCTGCAACGTGACGGTGGAGGCGCAGGGCAGCGGCGCGCTCGTCGCGCTCGCCAACCCGGTCGGGGTGATGACGCTGGGCGAATTCGGGGAAAACGCGGAGCTTGTTTCGGTCGCGCATGAGGCGCAGGCCCGCATCAGGCGGGTGGCCGAGGCGCTGGGCACGGACTCTTGACGCTTAATTTACGCTCCGCTAGAATTGTGACGGTGGCGCAGGTGTGTGGGGGTGCGCCCGGCACCGGCCCCCGTAGCTCAACGGATAGAGCATTGGCCTTCTAAGCCAACGGTTGCAGGTTCGAGTCCTGCCGGGGGCGTTTTTCCACGTACGGCGAACGGCGTCTAAAGAATTCCAGCGTGCGTTACGAGCGGGGCTTGCCACAATTTTTGAGCGGCAAGCCCCTTTAATTAGACTACATACCCTCTTCAGCGCTGTAGACCTTCGTGACGTTGGTCGCCTGCGGGCCTTTGGGACTCTGCTCGATGGAGAACTCTACCCGGTCCCCCTCGTTGAGCGTCCGGTAGCTCGAATCGCTCTGAATCGCAGAATAGTGGACGAACACGTCCTCCTGACCCCCGTCCGGTGCAATGAACCCGTAGCCCTTCGTGGCGTTGAACCATTTGACGGTTCCGGTGATGCGGTCTGTCATGCTGTTCCTCCGTTCAATGCCAGTTGTGTCGGTTGGCAGGGCAGCGTCTCCCCGCTGGCTGATCTGGCCGCAGCCGGGGGATGTCTGCTGACTCGATTATACTCGCCTCTGAAAAGTCCCGACAAGCGCTGCGGTGGCATTTTCGCCGGCCTGATGGGTGGCATGTCTCGCCGTAAAAAAGTAGAATTTTGTTGTAAAAACTGTGAGAGATGAGAGGGGATCGGATGCAGCTTCTGGCCGTCGACGTAGGCACCGGCACACAGGACATCCTGCTTTTCGACACGGCGATCCAGCCTGAGAACTGTTTCAAGCTGGTCGTGCCATCGCCGACGATGATGGTCGCCAAAAAGGTGAAGGCGCTGGGCCGGTCCGGGGACCGCCCGCTGCTGCTGACCGGCGTGACGATGGGCGGCGGGCCATCTCACTGGGCTGTGCGCGATTACGCAGCGGGGGGCCGCGACGTTTACGCCACGTCCGACGCAGCCCGGACGTTCGACGACGATCTTGACAGGGTGCGTGCGATGGGCATCACGGTCGTCGGCGAGGACGAGGCGGCTGCCCTCCGCCGGACTGAGGACGACGTTGAGCACATCGAGCTGCATGACTTCGACTACCGGTTGATCGCCGGGGCCTTTCACCAGTTTGGCGTGGACCTCGCGCCGGACGGTGTGGCCGTCGCCGTGTTCGATCACGGCGCGGCCCCGCCGGATGTATCCGACCGGGCGTTTCGCTTCGACTACCTCGACGCGCGCATCCGGGCGCAGAACCGGCTCTCCGCCTTCGCCTATCCGGCGGACGAGGTTCCAGCCATCATGACGCGGCTGCGGGCCGTCGCGACGAGCGCCGCCCGGACGGACATGCCGCCCGGCATCCCCCTGATGATCATGGACACCGCCCCCGCCGCCGTGCTGGGCGCGACGCTCGACCGCAGGGTAGGGGGGCGTGAGAATCTGCTCGTGGCGAACGTCGGCAACTTCCACACGCTGGCCTTCCGGCTCGGCCCGGCGGGCATCGAGGGCGTGTTCGAGCATCACACCGGCTTTCTGGACACCCCCAAGCTCGACCGGCTCATCCGCTCACTGGCCGACGCCACGCTGCGCCGCGAGGACGTGTTCGACGACGAAGGGCACGGCGCGCTCGTGTACCGCAAAGACGAGATGCCGGTCGACGAGGTCTGCGTGACCGGTCCGCGCCGGAGCATGATGTTCGACTCGTCCCTGCCGACCTACTTCGCCGTCCCCTACGGGGACATGATGATCGCCGGGTGCTTCGGGCTGGTGCAGGCGTGGGCCGACATATTCCCGGCGGACGCGGACGCGATTCTCGAAAGTCTGCGCGGGGTGAAGGAAACCGCACCCTGGGAGCTTCTATGAGCGGGCATGCTTTAGGTCAGGGGATGGAAATGGGGGAACGTGCGTATCGGGCCGCGTTGGAGGGTGCCGCTTACCGCCGTCTGGTTGGCGCGGGATACGTCCGCGTGGGCGGCGTGGACCGGGCTGACTTCCTCCAGCGCCAGACGACGAACGACGTACGCACGCTCAGAGGGGATCGCACGCTGCCCAACGTGCTCACGTCTCCCACCGCCCGCATCCTCGCGGTTTTCACGATGCTGGTTGAGGGGGATACGCTCGCGCTGCTGACCGCGCCGGGTGGGGAGGTCGATCTGGCCGCTTACCTGAGCAGCAAGATTTTCTTTATGGATAAAGTATCGGTCGAAAATGCGGATGACGCGCACCTCCAGCTCGATCTGATCGGTCCGCGTGCCGCCGAGCGTCTTCAGATCGGGCTTGCGATGCGTTTTCCCGGCCTGGATGAGGTGATCGAGGGGGAGGTTGGCAGCGTGCCTGTGCGGCTGATCGGCGTCGAGGGCGCCGGGGGCACCGCCTGCCGGATCGTCGCGCCGTCCACCGGGGAGGATCGGGTCATCTCGGCGCTTGGCGACGCGGGCGCGGTCCCGCTCGACGAGGCGGCATGGCGCGTGCTGCGCGTCGAGGCCGGGCTGCCCGCGCCGGGCGGGGAACTAACCGGGGATTACACGCCGCTCGAGGTCGGGTTGGGCCGTGCCGTCTCCGGCGACAAAGGCTGCTATACCGGTCAGGAGGTCATCGCCCGGCAGATCACCTACGACAAGGTCACGAAGCGGCTGGCGGGTCTGCGGTTCGACGCGCCTGTCCCGGTCGGCGCAGAGATTCGCGGGGATGGCCGCCGGGTGGGCGTCGTGACATCCAGTGTCACGTCGCCGCGCTTCGGGCCTATCGGCCTGTCTGTGCTGCGGCGGCCCTTCGACGGGCCAGGGGCCGAGGTCACGGTCGGGACGGAGGACGGCGAAGTGCGGGCCGGTGTGGTGGCGCTGCCCTTCGGCGGCGACGAGGGACCGTAGCGGCCCGCCCTGACAACACAAAAGGCCGCTTGCCATGATGGGGCAGGCGGCCTTTTGTGTGCGGGTGCGATCCAGTAATCAGTATCCACCGATCAGCAGCGAGGCGACGATCAGGATGACGAACGGGAGGGGCACGATAAAGAGATAGGTGTACCACTTGCTGTCGGTCTTGAGGTGCATGTAGAACATCGCCACCAGCGCGACTTTAGCGCTCGCCAGCGCCAGCAAAATGGGGAGCTTGATGATCGGCAGGTACGTCACGCCGACCTCGGCCAGCGTCAACAGGCCCAGCCCCAGAAAGACGAGCAGGTAGTTTGGGCGACGGTGTTCTTCTCTAGGCTCGGCGGTATCCCTTATCTGTTCCATTAGCTGCCCTTTCTCCCCTGCATTAAATGAGATAGATCACGGTGAATAGAATGATCCATACGATGTCGACGAAGTGCCAGTACAGGCCAAAAAGCTCGATGCCCATGTTGTTCTCGCGGGTGAAGTCGCCGCGAAACGCCTTCAGCAGCGCGAACACGAGCCACAGCAGGCCGACGATGACGTGCGCCCCGTGAAAGCCCGTCAGGACGAAGAACGCCGTCCCGAAGATGCTGTCCTTTGGTGTGATGCCGTCGACCAGCAGCGCGTTCCACTCGACGCCTTGAATGCTGATGAAGACGCTGCCCAGTACAAACGTGCTGAGCAGCATCAGGATAAAGCGTGTCTCGCGCCCGTCCTCGATAGCCTGAAGCGCCATCACGATCGTGAAGCTGCTGACGATCAGGATGAACGTGTTGAGCGCCGCCAGCGGCACGTTTAGCGCGTCGACCGTGCCCATCAGGCCGCGCGCCTTGAACGTCACGAAAGCCCCGATCAGCGCCGTGAAAAACATGACCTCCGAAGCGAGGAAGATCCACATCCCCAGCTTGTTGCTGGGCAGCCCCATCGTGGGCGCGGATTCGATGACGCCCTCCGCCGTCACCATCCGGCTGATGGGCGATAGCGTGATCTCCCCACCGCCTGATGCGCTCCCGGTGGGGCGCGCTTCCCGGCGCGGCGATGGTTTGCGGGCGGCGGCGGTCTCCGCCTCCGCTTCCGCCCGCTTGACACTGCGGTCGAGCAGGTAGCTGACGACAGCCATCGTCACGCCCATGCCCACGATCAAGACGAGGGGCGCGCCGACGATGATGGAAAAGATGAGTCTTGGTTCAAGCTCCGGCAAGGAAAATCAACCTCCTGCTAAGCGGGATGCATGTCAGTTCGCCCTGGCATATCAGCCTTTTCCGAAAGCCCACATGCCGATGCCGGTTGCCAGCAGGGCCAGCCCCAGAAACAGCAGGCCGGTTTCCAGCAGACCGACCAGTGCGAGCGTCATACCGGCGGCGACGATGATCGGGGCAGCGCTGGGCGCAGGCAGGTGTATCTCCCCGTGGTGCTCGACGTTTTCGTTGTCCATACCACTCCTCACGTGTATGCGTCGTGGGCCTCGACGCGGGTTACGGGGTGCCCTCTTCCTTGAGCTGTTGGCGCGCGTCCCACAGTGGGCGGGCGCTGTGAACCTCCGGGATGCGGGCGAAGTTGTAGACCGGCGGCGGTGAGGTCGTCGCCCATTCGAGCGTATTGGCCTCCCAGGGATCGTCCCCGGCCTTGACCTTACGCCGCGCGCTAACCACCAGATTAATAAGGAAGAACATCACCGCCAGCGCGATGAGGAATGCCCCCACTGTCGCGGCAATGTTGTACTCCGTCCAGCCGCGGTCAGCCGGGTAGTCGAAATAGCGGCGCGGCATCCCCAGAAGCCCCAGAATGTGCATCGGGAAGAAGGTGAGGTTGAACCCCACGAACATCGTCCAGAAGTGCAGCTTGCCCAACCGTTCATCCAGCAGCCAGCCGGTCGCCTTCGGAACCCAGAAGTAAAGCCCTGCGAAGATGCCGAACACACTGCCGCCGAACAGCACGTAGTGGAGGTGGGCCACCACCCAGTAGGTGTCGTGTACCTGCCGGTCGATGGGCAGAATCGCCTGGAAGACGCCTGTGATGCCGCCGATGATGAACATGCTGATAAACCCGATGGAGAACAGCATCGGTGTTGGGAATTCCAGCGAGCCACCCATCATCGTGAAGATCCAGTTGAAGATCTTCACGCCGGTCGGCACGGCGATGATCATGGTCGACAGGATGAAGAACGCCTCCAGCAGCGGGGGCAGCCCGGTCGTGAACATGTGGTGCGCCCACGTCGAGAAGCCCAGCACGCCGATGGCGACCGTCGACCAGACGATGGCGCGGTACCCGAAGATCGGCTTCCGTGAGAAGACCGGCAGCACCTCGGAGATCACGCCCATCGCCGGGAGGATCATGATATATACGGCGGGGTGTGAATAGAACCAGAATAGGTGCTGCCACAGCAGCGGATCGCCTGTGTCGGCGGCGAAGAACTGCGTGCCGAGATTGCGGTCGGCAAGCTGCATCGCCAGCCCGCCTGTCAGCATCGGCGTGGCAAGCAGGACCATGAACGCCGTCACGAGCACCGACCACGTAAAGAGCGGCATCGACCACAGGTCCATGCCCGGTGCGCGCATATTCAGGATCGTCGTGATGAGGTTCACCGCGCCCATCGTCGAGGCCGCGCCTGTGATGATCAGGCTGATCGCCCACAAGTCGACGCCCTGATAGGGCGAGAACTGCGTGCTGGTGAGCGGCGCGTAACCCGTCCAGCCGATGGCCGGTGCCCCCTCAGGCAGCAGCCAGCTTGCGTAAAGGGCCAACCCGCCGAACAGGTACAGCCAGTAGCTCAGCGCGTTCAACCGGGGGAACGCCATGTCGCGCGCGCCGATCTGGAGCGGCACGACGTAGTTGGCGAGCCCTGTCAGAATGGGGATCACGAACAGGAAGATCATCGTCGTACCGTGCATACCGAACAGCCGGTTATACTGCTGATCGCTCACAAACTGCGCGCCCGGCAGGGCCAGTTCCAGCCGGATCAGCAGCGCCAGCAGGCCGCCCAGCAGGAAGAAGGCGAACGCCGTGACGAGGTACATAATCCCGATCTTTTTGTGATCAACCGTCGTCAGCCACCCTACGATGCCTCGTGGCCCGGCCTGCTGGGCGGTTGGGTAAGTTGGTGCCGTGGTCGCCATTTACGCTGTCCCCTTCAACTGCGACTCGTATGGGGTTTTTCTGCCCATAAGCGTGTACAAACTTGATTTTATTAGCCAGTACCCCCGCTTGCCATTCTCTTCAAAAGCCATCGGGGGCGCGTTATTCTTGCTCAAGAAATGCGATCAGATCGGCCAACCCCTGCGCGTCCAGCCGCTCGCCGAAGTTCTGAGGCATGACGCACGTGAAGCCCTCCACGATGTGGGCGCACGGATCCAGGATAGATTGGCGTAGATACGCATCGGCTGCCATATCGTCGACGCGGCTTCCCGCCCGTTCGCTGATGTTCTGCATCGATGGTCCAACAAGCTGCGTGCCGTCGAGCGAGTGGCACGATACGCAGCCCAGGTCGGTGAACAATGCCTCGCCGTTCTCCGGATCGCCCTCCGGCAGCGGTGTCTCCATATCCGTGCCGATGGGGTGGAACTGGCTGGCAAGCTCGATCTGCTCGTCCATCCAACTGTCGAACTCGTCGCGCGGCACAACCTGCACGTCAAAGAGCATCGCGTAGTGCTCCAGGCCGCAGAACTCCGCACACTCCCCGGCGTAAGTTCCCTCTTTTGCCTCGAACCACAGTGTGTTCGTGTGGCCCGGAATGGCGTCGATTTTGCCGGAAAGCTCAGGCACCCAGAAGCTGTGGATCACATCGTTGGAGCGAATCTCAAAGACGACCGGTTCGTTAGCCGGGATGAACAGGTCATCCGTCCGGCTGTTGGTCGTCACTTCCGTCTCCGGGTAATTAAACTCCCAGAACCACTGATGCCCCGTCACTTCGATGACGTACGAGTCAGCGGGGGGGTTGTTCTCAACCCGAAGCACCCGCAGCGCCAGGCCAAACAGGGAGATCAGGATGACCGCCGGGATGATCGTCCAGATCATCTCCAGCCGCGCATTGCCCTCGATCTGCTCAGGTATCTCGTCGGGAAAACGCCGCCGGTAGCGCACGACGGCGAAGATCAACAGCGCCTCGACGACGACAAACACGACGGCTGCGATACCGGTCACGATCCAGAACAGATCGGCGACATCCTGCGCTGCCCCCGAACCCGGCCTGAGAGGGGAGGGGGATTGGGCCAGTGCCGTGAACGGCGTGAACAGCAAAGCCAGCGCCATCGCGCCCGCCAGAGCGATGCGCTTTAGCCATTTCGGGGTTGCGTTTTGCGACATATTTTGTACTTTCCTGACCGGAGTTGCCTGAATAAGTGCCAGATGTCACTATTACTCTAGTTAAGTATATCCCATTTCCGGCTGGCCTCAAGTGAAAATCACTCTATTTGATGCGAAAACCGGCCAATCGTTGCAGCGAGCCGTTGACGGCCAGGCCTTATTCTCCCCGCCTGCGCCGCCCGACGGCCCGCTCCATCCGGCGCTCCGCGTCACGCGCGGCGATGTCCTGCCGTTTGTCGTACAGCTTCTTCCCCTTTGCCATCCCGATCTCCAGCTTGGCGTACCCATCCCGCAGATAGAGTCGCAGCGGGACGATGGTGTACCCTCGCCGCTGAATGGCCTCCGCCCAATTGCTGATCTCGCGGCGGTGCATCAGCAGCTTGCGCGGGCGTGTGGGATCGTGATTTTCCCGGTGGGCCGGGTCGTAGGGCGATATGTGCATCCCGATGACCCACAGCTCGCCGCCGCGCTCCACGACGTACGCTTCCTGGATGCTGGCGTGACCGGCCCGGATGGATTTGATCTCCGTTCCGGTCAGCACCATCCCCGCTTCGAGCGTTTCCTCGATGTGATATTCATGCCGCGCTTTGCGGTTTGTCGTGATGTTCCTGACGTGTTCCGCAGTCATGGCGGCTATTCCCCTGTTTCCAGAAACTCGATGGCCCGATCAAGCTGGGTGTCCGCACCCTCGCCGGGTGGGGTGATCTGATCATCCGGCGTCTCGACCACGATGTCAGGCGTCACGCCGTTGTCGGTGATCAGGTTGTCGTCAGGCGTGAACCAGTTGGCGTAAGTGACCCGCAGCATCCCACCATCGCTCAGGTTGTACTGAAGCTGCACCGATCCCTTGCCGAACGTCGTCTCTCCGACCAGCGTGCCGCGATCGTTCTCCTGAATGGCGGCGGCGACGATCTCTGAGGCGCTGGCGCTGTTCTCGTTGACGAGCACAACGAGCGGGATGTCCTCGGCCAGAACGCCGGGCTGGCTGGTATACTCCCGTGTTTCCCCGTCGACGTTCCGTTGAATGACGACGATGCCATCTTCGAGGAACAGATCGGCCACCTTGATCGACTCGTCGAGGAACCCACCGGGATCGTTGCGCAGGTCGAAGACGATGGACTTCGCCCCGTCGTCGATAAGCTCTTGAAGCGCCTCCTCAAGTCGCTGGCTGGCCCGCGCGTTGAACTCGAACAGCGCGACGTACCCGATATCGTCCGTCAGCATCTCGGATTCGACAGTCGGGATGTCCAGCCGGGCCCGCGTGACGGTCATTTCGAGGATATCGTCAGCACCCTCGCGCACGACGGTCAGGTCGACGGTCGTCCCGGCCTCGCCCCGAATGAGCAGCAGCGCCTCGTTCAGGATCATGTCGGTCACGTCGACCCCATCCACTGCGACGACGACATCCCCTTCTTTCAGACCGGCTTCCTCCGCCGGGCTGCCGTCGAACACCCGGATGATATAAACGCCGCCGTCCGGTGCCGTTTCGACGTACGCGCCGATGCCCTCAAACGATCCCGTGTTGTCCTCGGCGAGAATCTGAGCGATCTCCGGCGTCACGTATGCGGTGTGAGGATCGCCCAGCGATTCGACCAGCCCTTTGATGGCGCCCTGAACACGTGTTTGCTCGTCGGGAAGGTCGTAGTAGAACCGATCTTCCAGCGTATTCCACACCTCCCAGAAGACATCCATATCGACATCTTCTTGCTCCTGGGCGCTGGCGGGCACGGCGAGCGGCAGGATGGGCCTATTCGCATTATTTTTGACGCTGTTGACGATGTCGAGCGCCGATAGACCCGATCCGGTGGCAAACCCGGCTGCAAAGATGCTGGCGGCGAGGAGCAGGCCCAGCACGGCGAAGCCGACTGAGCGTATAACCTGACCGCCGTCAGGCCGTTCTGATACGTCTTGCATGATTCAACCTCAGAGATTGATACGTCTACGTACACTCAATGTGTCGTATATCCGGCTCCGCCGGGCGTCAGTTGGCATCGGCGAGGGCCAGATGTTCGTTTAAATAATCGACCGCCGCCCGGAGCGGCGCGTCCTGTTCGTCCTCCGGCTGGACGGCGATGTCGGGCGCCAGTCCCTCGCCCTGAATGCGGCGGCCATCCGGCGTAAACCATTCGGCGTTTGTGACGTGC
>CAZWUX010000033.1:16233-19589 GCA_964637665.1 uncultured Anaerolineae bacterium | reverse complement strand
GACCGGGCCGCCCCACAGATTCGGGCCGCGCTCGACGCCCTGAACGAGGTCCCCGGCATCGACGTGATTTTGCTCGTGCGGGGCGGCGGCTCGCTGGAGGACCTGTGGTGCTTCAACGACGAGGCGCTGGCCCGCGCGGTCGCGGCCAGCCGCGTCCCGGTCATCTCCGGCGTGGGGCACGAGATCGACTTCACGCTGGTCGACTTCACCGCCGACCAGCGCGCGCCGACACCCTCTGCCGCCGCCGAACTCGCGGCCTCCGTCACCGTCGACGAGCTTCGCATGGCGATCCATCAGATGCGCGCCCGTCTGGCGACCAGCGCGGAAGCGCGGATCGCCGCGCATCGCCGCAGGTGGGAGTCCGCTGTGCGGCGGGCAGACGCGGTGTCACCGCGCGCCGCTATCGACGGATCACGCCAGACGCTCGACGTGCTTTCCGGGCGGCTCGCTCAGACGGTGACTCACCGCCTCGCCCTGCTGCGGGGACAGCTTGGCGGCACGCGCCGGGCGCTGGCCGCCGTCAGCCCTTCTGCGACGCTGGCACGCGGCTACGCCATCGTGCGTGGACCGGATGGCGGCGTATTACGCCGGGCCGCCGACGCCGCGCCGGGGGATCGCCTCGACATCCGCCTCTCCGAGGGGCGGCTTTCTGCCACAGTTGACCGACAGGACGAAAACGATGAGTGACGAAGACCTGACCTTCGAGGACGCGCTAGCCGAACTGGAAGAGGTCGTCGCGCGGCTGGAAAGCGGCGATCTGCCGCTGGAGGAGACGCTCACGCTGTACGAGCGCGGGCAAATGCTGGCCGCCCGCTGCGAGGATGCGCTCGACGCCGCCGAACTGCGTTTAGAGAAGCTGCGCCCCACCCCCGGCGGCAGCTACGAGACGGTCCCCTTCGACGACGAAAGCTGAGAATCCGCCCGATGCTCCTGCCCTACCTGCGCCAACTGTGGGTCAACGACGTGTTGTGGATTAGCATTTTTGTCATGATCCTCGCCCAGTTCCTCAAGCCCGTCACCTACTGGCTGCGCGGTGAGCCGTTTGACTGGCACCACATCTCCGCGACGGGCGGGATGCCCAGCTCTCATTCGGCGCTCGTCAGTTCGGTCGCGACCGGCGTCGGGCTGGAGCAGGGCTTCGACTCGGCGGCGTTCGCCGTCGCCGTTGTGGTGGCGATGGTCGTGACCTACGACGCGGCGGGCGTGCGGCAGCAGGCGGGCGCGCAGGCGCGGGCCATCAACCAGATCATCGCGGAGCTGCTGAGCGGCCACCCGCTGGAGCGTATCCAATTCCGCGAGGTGCTCGGCCACTCCCGCGCGGAGGTCGCCGCCGGTATCCTGTGCGGTGTCGCGTCGATGCTGCTGTGGAAATTGGTGATTCAATGAGAGGATCGCGACCATAACGGTTGGAGGTGGGGGCGTTGCCCCCAAACCCCTGCAAGGGTACAAAATCGACCGATGGTCGATTTTGACTGGGAATTTGCCGGAGGCAAATTCCACGGACACAGCCCCTTGACCCCTTTAATGTTCGCGGCGCGCCGCGAACAGATACAAAAGTTAGGCCATTATATCCACGCTTGATGGCTGCCGGGCTTACGACAGCCGTATCACCGCGCCGCCGCCCTTCGTATCCGTCCGCTGAACGCTCAGGCCGGGGAAATCACGCCGCCAGCGTCTGATCGCCGCCTGCTCCATCACCCGCGCGGCGTCGTCCAGCACGATCACCGCATCGGGGCTGAGGCGATTCACCAACATAGGCAGCGCCGGGTAGCGGGCCAGCAGGCCGGTCGTATTCGGCGGCCCGTCGATGAACAGCACGTCGATGTCCTCTAAATCCGCGAACGCCTCCGGCGCGTACCACTGCCACGCCCGCCCGCCGATCTCAACCCGCTCCAGCGGCGCGTGCCGCACCTCGACGATCCCATCCAACCCATGACGGCGCACCGTGTCCGCTGTCCCTCGCGCGAACGCCGCCTTGTGGTCGAACCCGACGATCCGCCCACCCCCGATCCGCTCCATGACGTACCCGCCGACGACGCTCGACACGCCCGCCCCCAGCTCCACGACCAGCGCGGGCTCCCGGTCGAGCAGCACGGCGGCGTACTCGACCGACAGATCGGGCGTGATGTTCCACGACCGGAAGGCCGGGAGCGGCGCGCGCGGCTCGATCAGCGCGTGCAGCGACATCAGCGCTTCCGTCTGCCGCTGGTTGAAATACGCCGTCGCCTGCCCGACGAGGATCATCACGAGCGTCAGCGCCAGCATCCCGACGATGGCGACCTCCCCGAACAGCCACCACAGCCCACCGAACACGGCAAAAACGATCAGCCCGACGGCGAGCAGGTGCAGCAGGTTGATGACGGGCACTTCTCCGAACATGAAGATGAACAGGCGCTTCATAAACTGCCCTATGGTTGATGGTGGTGATGTGCTTTCTCACGCCCGCCGCAGACGGCGCAGCGCCATCCCGGTGAACATCCGCGCCTCCGGGCTGCCGATCAGGTAGGCCAACCCCCAGAACAGCGCCCCGCCCCCCACGATGGCGATCACCGGCCCGGCGTACTGCCCCAGCGCCCGCACCACCGGAAGGGCCGCCCACAGCGCGACGCCCATCACTGCGCTGGCTATACCCGCCCGCCCGACAGACGCTCCGATGCGCGGCCAGTCCAGCCCCCCGACCTTGCCCCGGATGAACGTCACCAGCAGCGCCCCCTCCAGCGTTGTCGCGAGCGTATTGGCGAGCGCCAACCCGGCGAACGGCCCCCGCACCAGCGACCCCGGATCGCCCATCACCCGGATCAGCGCGAGGCTGAGGACGACGTTCAACGCCATCGCCGCCCCGCCGATGAACACCGGCGTGCGCGTATCGTGCATCGCGTAATAGGCCCGCGTCACGATCTCGACCAGCGAGTGCGCCACCAGCCCCAGCCCATAAAACAGCAGCGCCCACGCCGTCGCCTGCGTGTCCGCCGGGGTGAACGCCCCCCGCTCGAACAGCAGCCGCACGACCGGGGCGCGCAGTACGATCAGCCCCACGCTGGCCGGGATCGCGAGGAACAGCACCGCACGGATCACCTGCCCCAGCGTCGCGCGCAGCTGGTCGGTCTCCCCGCGCGCCGCGTGGATCGAGAAGGTCGGGAAAACCGCGTTCGCGACCGACTGCGCGATCACGCCCTGCGGCAGCAAAAAGACGACCCACGCCCGCCCCAGCGCCGCGACGCTGCCCTCCACCATGTCAGACGCCAGCGCGATGTTCACCCAGAAGTTGACCTGCACGATGGCGAGGCCCAGCACGCGCGGCCCCATCAAACGGGCCACCTCCCGCACGCCGGGGTGCTCGAGGTCGAGCAGCGGGC
>CAZWUX010000033.1:14233-16223 GCA_964637665.1 uncultured Anaerolineae bacterium | reverse complement strand
CGTGCAGCGCCACCACCCCCGGAATCTGCACGATCAGGTGCAGCGCCGCGCCGATCACGACGCCCCACGCCAGCCCGTAGATGCCCAGCGAGGGCGTCAGCACGACCGCCCCGAACAGGATGCCGACGTTGTACAGCGCCGGGGCGAAGGCGGGCAGCAAAAACCGCTGGTGGGCGTTGAGCACGCCCATGATCAACCCGCTGATCGCGAAAATGACCGGCGAGAGCATCATCACCTGCATCAGCCGCGCGGTGAGCGCAAGCTGACCGGGGTCTGTGGCGAAGCCGGGGGCCAGCACGGTTGCGACGATGGGCCGGGCAAACAGCGCGGCCAGCCCGGCCAGCGCCAGCATGATCAGCACGATCAGCGTGAGGACGGCGTTCGCCATCCGCCACGCCTCTTCCTCGTTCGCCTTTTCGAGGTAGTTCGTGAAGGTCGGGATGAAGGCCGAGGCCAGCCCGCCGCCCGCCACGACGTAAAACAGCGTCTCCGGAGGGCGGCTGGCGGCCAGATACGCCTCGAACGCCGCGCCGCCGCCGAATATCCCCGCGATCACCGCGTCCCGCACCATGCCGAGCACGCGGCTGAGCACGACCCCGCCGATGAGCAGCCCCGCCGCCTGCGCGATCTGCTGGCCGGACAGCGCCCGGCTGGGAGGTTGGATGTCCTGTGTGTCGACCATGACGCGAGTATAGTCGGCCCCTGAGGGTGGGCCAAATACCGGTCGATGTTCTGTCCGGGGCGGGGTCCGCACCCCGGCAGCCCCGCCCCGCCTTGATCCCTATCATTCGCGGACATACAATCCGGGGTGAATCGCTTCCCCACTATCAGGAGCCACACATGGATCGCAGCGAAGTACAAACGAAAGATGCCCCCGGAGCCGTCGGCCCCTACTCGCAGGGCATTCAGGCCGGGAATCTCGTGTTCACCGCCGGGCAGATCGGCCTCGACCCGGCGACGGGTGAGTTCGTCCCCGGCGGCGTACAGGCGCAGGCCCGCCGCGCGCTCCAGAACGTCGTCGCGGTGCTCGAAGCCGCCGGGACGAGCTACGCGAACGTCGTCAAGGTGACGGTCTTTCTGGCCGACATGGGCGACTTCAAGGCGGTAAACGAAATCTACGCTGAATTCTTCACCGAACCCTACCCCGCCCGCTCCGCCGTCGCCGTCAAAGACCTGCCGCTCGGCGCGCTCGTCGAGATCGAGGCGATTGCCGTCCGGCCCTGACCGGAAACGGCCCACACGCGATGGATAAGAACATCCGGCAGGCCGTCGAAGCCCTGCACGCCAGCCCCGCGATGGCGGCGCTCGTCACCGCCGGGGCGGGCAGCCGCGCGATCGCGTGGCTGCTGAGCGTGCCGGGCGCGTCGCGCACGGTGCTCGAAGCGGTCGTTCCCTACGGATCGCGGGCGCTGATCGATTATCTGGGCTGGGAGCCGGAGCAGTTCGTTTCGGTGGAGGCGGCGGTGGGCATGGCGGCGGCGGCCCACGCACGCGCGGTGCGCTTCCGCGAGGGCGACGGCCCGACGCTGGGGCTGGCCTGCACGGCGACCATCACCACCGACCGCCCCAAACGCGGCGAGCATCGCTGCCACGTCGCGCTGTGGGACGGCGAGCAGGTGACGGTCACCTCGCTCGTGATGGAGAAAGGCGCGCGCGACCGCGCGGGTGAGGAGGCCGTCGTCAGCCAGCTTATGCTGTACGCGCTGGCCGTGGCGGCGGGCGTGGGGGGTATCGCCATCGACATGAGGCCGGGCGAGGAACTCGCCATCACGCGGCGCGACGTGCGCCGCCCGCTCGAACGGCTGCTCGACGGCTCGGTGGACAGGCTGGTGGCATACGGCCCGCACACGATGGTCCCCGACGGCGCGGCGGAGGGCGTCGCGGTGCTGTCCGGCGCGTTCAATCCGCTGCACCACGGCCACCTCGCGCTGGCCCGCACGGCGGAGGCCCGGCTCGGCAGGCCGGTCATGTTCGAGATTTCCGTGCAAAA
>CAZWUX010000033.1:0-14133 GCA_964637665.1 uncultured Anaerolineae bacterium | reverse complement strand
GCACGGCGGAGGCCCGGCTCGGCAGGCCGGTCATGTTCGAGATTTCCGTGCAAAACGTCGACAAGCCGCCGCTCACCGCCGCGCAGCTTCGCGGGCGGCTGCGGCAGTTCGAGGGCGTGCGGCGCGTCGCACTGACGCGCGAGCCGCTGTTCCGGGGCAAGTCGCAGTTGTTCCCCGGCTGCCCGTTCGTGATCGGCTACGACACGGCGGCGCGGCTGGTCGACCCGGCCTACTACGGCGGCAGCGCGGATGCCATGCGGGCCGCGCTGGACGAGATTCGCGCCAACGGATGTCGATTTCTCGTCGCGGGGCGCGAGGTCGGCGATGTGTTCAGAACGGTTGGCGATCTGGATGTGCCGGAGGGGTACGGCGATCTGTTCGAGGGGATTCCTGAGAATTTGTTCCGGGCGGATATCTCCTCGACGGCCATCCGGCAGGGCCTCGAGGCGGAATGATCGGTACGCCGCCGGTTCGCTCCAATTCCACGCATCCCCGCCAAAGGCCGGGGATGCGTGACGGGGTCGCAGGCCCCGCAGAGTGAAGCCCCGGCGGATTTGCTCGACTACTGCGCGGCCTGAAGCGCGCCCTCGACGACCTGTAAATTGTCGAATTCTGCCTCGAACCCGCCATAGGGGCCACTCTCGCCGATCAGGCCAACCAGCCCCTCGCCATATTCGAGGCCGCCGACCTGAGTCAGCGGCGACCCGTTCACGATGAACGTTAGCTCGCCGCTCTGAAGCTCGACGCGCAGCCGGTTAAACTCACCATTGGTGAGGATCGGATAACCGAGGGTGAAGCCATCGGTCAACGACTGCTGGGTGGCGCAGGCATCCTCGCAGTAGCCCACGTCGTAGCGCCCATCCCCCGTGATCATGCAGTAAAAGAACGAGCGCAGGTCGCTCGATCCCAGCAGCAGCAGGCCAAAGGCGCTGCCCTCCGCCCCACTGGCGAGCCGCGCGTCGACCTCGTAGACGCCGTCCCCGAAGGCGCGCGGCTGGCGCGTCCACGCCATCCAATCCGGCTGCTCGACGCCGAGCATGTAAACGCCATCCTGCACGGTGCCATGACTGCTGCCCCCGCCCCCGACAAGCCACTCACCTGCCGTGTCGAACCCGGTGAAGTACGGCCCCTCCGCCGTGATCACGACGACGGTGGGGCGCGGCGGGGTAGGCGTCACCCGCTCGCCGCAGGCGGCCAGCAGAACGGCGGCCCCGGCGGCGAGAAAGAGGGCGAGCGCCCGGCCTGATCTCACGGATGCTCCGGCCCGCCGGGTTCCGGCGCGCCAAGCGCCGCCGCGACGATCTGGGCGAGGTCCCTTACGGCGACCTCCTCCGTCACGCCCTGACTCTGCGCCGCCGAGCCGAGCATGATCGTGCAGAACGGGCACGCCGAGGCGACCGTCGGCGCGCCGGTTTCCATCGCCTCCGCCAGCCTTATCTCCGCAACAGGCCGCTCCTGATGCGTCTCGAACCAGACCTGCGCCCCGCCCCCGCCACAGCACAGCCCCCTGTCGCGGCTGCGCGGCATCTCCGTCAGGTTGATCCCATCGACCGCCCGCAGCGCCTCTCGCGGATCGTCGTAGACGCCGTTATAGCGCCCCAGATAACACGAGTCGTGGTAGGTCACCAGCCCATCCACCGGGCGGTCGAGCGTCAGATGGCCGTCCTGCACGAGCCGGGTGATGTACGTGCTGTGGTGGATCACGTCGTAGTCGCCGCCGAACTGCGGGTACTCGTTCTGGAACGTGTTGAAGCAGTGCGGGCAGTGGGTGACGATCACCTCGAACTCGTACTGGTCGAATACGGCGATGTTCGAGTGGGCCGCCTCCTGATAGAGATACTCGTTCCCGGCGCGTCGCGCCCATTCACAGTTGCAGCGCTCCTCGTCCCCCAGCACCGCGTAATCGATGTTCGCCGCCTCAAAAATTTTGACCATCGCGCGGGCGGTTTTCTGGCTCTCCGGGTCGTACGCGCCCGCGCACCCGACCCAGTACAGCACGTCCGCCCGCTTTTTGTCCGCCATGAGCGGCACGTCGAGGCCCTTCGCCCAATCCATACGTGTGCCGCGCGGATTCCCCCAGGGATTGCCCGCCCTCTCCGCCTGCGTCATGGCGTTGGCGAGCAGATCGGGCATACTGCCCTCCATCAGCACGAGGTGCCGCCGCATGTCGACGATGGCATCCACGTGCTCGATCAGCACCGGGCACTCGTACACGCACGCCCGGCAGGTCGTGCAGGCCCACAGCGCCTCCTCGCTGGTGAAATCACCGATCATGGACGTATCGGGCGGCGGCTGGCCGGGCCTCCAGCCCTCTAACTCCGGCGTGTAGGCATCGAGTGCGTGCCGGATGTCGAGCGCGACGGCCTTCGGGTTGAGCGGCGTCCCGGCCATCCACGCCGGGCAGGCCGCCTGACACCGCCCACACTCCGTGCAGGCGTCGCCATCGAGAATCTGCGTCGGGCTGAACTCGATCAGGCTGCCCACGCCGAACGTTTCGACGGATTCATCCTCCAGATCGAGCGGAGCCAGCACCCCCGGTTCCCGGAACGACGAGAAAAACACGTTGAGCGGCGATGTGAGGATGTGGCGCAGCGGCAGGTCGAGGAACACGGCGTAGATCATGCCCGTCAGCGAGAAGTGGAAGATCCACGTCACGAGGTGGGCCGTGCGGAGCGCCGCTTCGGGCATCGCCAGCCCGGTCCACAGGCGGCTGACGGCGAACCCCGCGAACGACCACGTCCCCCAGGGCGGCTGAACCGCCGCCAGCCGGAAGGATTCCAGCGCCAGCCCACTGAGCAGGTCTGCGAGCAGGATCCACAACATCGCCGCAAAGCCGAAATCGTACGTCAGCCGGGCGGGGCGCGGCGACACGCGCCGGGCGAGCGCGAGGGTCAGCCCCGCGATGCCCGCCACCGTGAACAGGTCGAGCACGAACTCATAGACGAGGTAAAAATCACCCTGAAGCAGCTTCACGTCGAACAACAGCACGCCAATGTCGTAATCGATCGTCGCCAGCGCCGTGCCGATGAACAGGACGACGAACGAGAAGAACATCGCGAGGTGCATGATCCCGGCGTAGCGCTCGCGGGCGATGCGCACCTGTGCGACGCCATACTTCAACACACGGCCCACCCGCTGCCAGAAGCGGTCGAAGGGCAGCCCACCCTGACCCTTCATCCACAGCCGTCCCCGCAGGTAAAGCCGGGCGACGAGGATCGCGACGCCAAGCCCCTGCGTCACGAACATCAACAGGATGGTCCATTCGGGGATATTCCAGTAGGTGTCACGGAATGGCATGGGAGGCCCCTCTAAGAGGATCGCGCTGCCGCGTGGCAGCGTCACAAAACGGCGGCGTCAACGGACGGGGGCCAGTTTATCATGCCTGAAAGGGTACGACAACGAACTACGGGCATAAAAGCGGTGTAAGAAAGATCGGCCCGCCCTCACGAGCGTGGTGAAAACCGAACAAATGCCCTATAATAGCGGCATGGGGCCGCACTGGTTTCGACAGGGAGGGCTGAGAACCCGCTGCGAGCCGGGGAGCATCCACCCCGCAACAAGATGCAAAACACACAACTGCCAACGAGCAGACACCCGCTCTTGCAATGGCCGCCTAGTACGGCCTGAGCAGAGCTGACCTCTTGCGAGAGGTCACGTCCACCTGGTTTTCCCGGCGTCGGGCCAGTGCTGGGCGTCAAAAAGGCGCCGGTGCTGCGCGCGCTCGCCTTCGGGCCGCGCTTAAGACCAAACGAGGGCTGGCCCTGCGCTGAGCCTGCCATCCGGCGCGCGCGGGGCGAGAACCCAGTAGGCTGGCTACACTCGTAGATGCGGGCGATCTAACTTTCTGGACGCGGGTTCGACTCCCGCCGGCTCCACCTCTGAATGACCCCAGCAGAAACTCCTCCGGCAGATTGCCGGGGGAGTTTTTCGTCTTAGTAGGGATACGGAAAGTGTACCACGAATGAATGAATGAATAACCCGGTATGTGGCGCTGCACGCAGCGCCACATACCCTGATGGGTCAAGGGACTGTGTCCCTTGCGGGGGTCCGGGGGTGGAACCCCGGATAAAAACCTCTCTGCCCGGCCTGCCCCACCAAAATTGACCCTGCTTCCTTGCCCGTGCTATGATGACTGGTGTAAGCCCTTGTCCTCCAAACGCAGCCCGGAGAGGTCATTTAATGGCAGACGGCTACGATTACCATTTCCTATTCCTCGCCCCCCGGCTCAGCGGGGCGTGGCTCACGCAGGCCGCCCGGCAGTACTGTCTTCGCTTCCAGCCCATCATCACCGACGACGTGACGATCCTGGCCCACCTGCCCGCCAACGCCCGCGTCGCCGTGACGCTGCTGGCCCGACCGGGCGAGGTCAAAGAGGCCTCGGTGCCCATCGTCGCCCAGCGCGACCGGCTCGACCTCGACATCGTGACCGCGCGCGATCTGCCTGAGATGGAGATCAAGCTCAACGCGCGGGCGGACGCCGGGCTGCCGTTCGGCGAGCAGGGTGGGCAGTCATGAACCTGCGCGACTACAACTGGTTCAACAATCCACGCGGCCTGCGGAACAGGGGTCCCTACGCCCCGTTCGAGCCACGCCGCTACCTGCGCCCCGGCATGGGCTGGGCGCGTCTCGAAGTAGGCGGCGACGAGTACGTCGACGCGGCGGCGGCGCTCGTCGAGGACGGCTGTATGCCCATCGTGCGGATTTACCGCTCTCACATGGGCGCGATGCCCGCCCCTGAGGACTGGTACGACACGTACGCGGCCTACGTCGACGCGGGCTGCCGCTGGTTCGAGCTTTACGACGCCCCCAACCTGAGCGACGCCTGGTCGCTCGATCAGGAGGGCGAGCCGCGCGTCGACGTGACGTGGGAAAACACCACAGGGTGCATCGCCCCCCTCGCCAAAAGCTGGATCGACTGGGCGGAGCGGATCATCGATCTGGGTGGATATCCCGCCTTCCCGGCGTTCGCGCCGCGCGGCGATATGCCCGCCGCAGCCGTCTACTGGATGGACGCGCTCCTGCATGAGCTTGTCGACCGCTACCCCGACCGTTTCATGGCGATCGTCGGCAGCGGGCTGTGGTGCGCCACCCGCCCCGCCACGAGCAACCTGTTTTACCAGGAGCCTCCCGCCGGGCCGAAGCACGTCGCCCGCCCCTATTACCAGCAGATCGCGAAGGAGCCAGGCTGGCACTTCGAGCATCCCTACGACCCGATTTTGCAGCGTCACGACCCCGGACGGACGGTGTTCGGCGGCACGGATGGGGCCCCCTACGGCGATACGACGGGGTTGGTCGCGGCGGGCGAGGCATTCTACCATCTGCTGCGACTGCACGCCGGGGCCGGGCCGGTGCCGGTCGTGGCGACCGCCGGGGGGATCGCACCCATCCCCCGACCGGGCGCCGCGCCCCTCCAACCCGACGATCTCTACCCACCCTACGACCGCGACTCTCACGCCGAGGCGACGCTGGCCCTGTTCGAGTGGATCGCACGGCAGGGGCCACCCTGGTTCTTCGGCATCACGCTCTCCGACGAGGCGGTTTACTACGACGGACCTGACGGCATCGTGCCCGCCATCGACCTGCTGGCGGAAACCCCACCACTGGGCAAGGCGGTTCCCTCCATCGAGGCGGGCGGCGTCCCGGCGAGGGCGCACGCGGAGGCAGCCGAGGCGATCCCCGTCGACCTGCCCGCCGAGGAATGGATCGACGCGGTCGATCTCGACGCTCCCGACCCCGAAGCGGCGGCCTCCGCCGCGACGCTCGACTGGGCGGACGACGCGGGCGACGATCTGTGGTCCAGGTTTGTAAGCGAGTACGAGCTTTCGATGGAAGAACCGGAAGGAGACGTTATGGAAGACGACCGCCAGCAGGATTTTGGCGACATAGACGAAATGGGCGAGCCGGGGATATCCGACGAGGATATTGCCGAGGACGAGCGCGAGCGGGGGGCCATCACCGAGGAAGACCTGCGGCGCTACGCGACCGAGGGGGCGATCGACCCGGCGGACCTGCCACCCGGCCTCGATCTGGACGACATCGACCTGATGGACATGGTCGAGGACTCCGAGAAAGATGACGAGGTCGCGGAGCAGATCGAGGAGGACCTCGGCGGGGCGGGTGTGGAGGTGATCGACCCCGGAGACGAGATCGAGGGCATGTCCGACGCCTACGAGGATGAGATCACGGAGGAGGAGGGCCTGCCCGCCGTCGAGACCGATGTGGATTACGTCGACATGAGCGGCCAGATGGTCGACGCCTACGAGGACGACGAGGCGGTCCCACCGCTGCGGCTCGATGACCTGCCGCCGGATATGAAGGAGGAGCTGGCCGCGATCACTGGCGCGGAAGAGCCGGAGGAGCTGGCCGAGGACGTGGAACTGCCCATCGAGGAGGAAATTACGCCGGGGCCGCCCGCGGATGAGATGCCCCGCACCGAGGTCGAGACGCAGGAGACGCTGCTCCAGAGCATGGAGGAACCCGGCCCGGTGGACGTAGAGGTCCCTGAGCCGGAGCCGCCCGGCGGGGCGTATCACTGGGTCATCATCGCGGGTGGGATCGACCCCGACTGGTTCTTCGAGGCGGGCGACCGCTACTGGGGGCGCTTCCGCCCGACGGTCACGACCGGCTGGGCCGCCCTCGCGCACTTCCCGCGTGACCGGCAGGTGGCCGTGACGCTCATCGCCCCCGCCGATTCACTGGACAAGATCGCGGCCCAGATTCGCGACGCGCACGCCGGGGTTGAGATCGACCCCATCGTCTGCGAGTCGGAGGATGATTTGCGGACCGAATTGAACTGGCGCGTCTCGACCGGGAAGCGCCTCGGCTGATAATCAGCGCAGCGGCATAACAGGGCGGGCAGCATGACGCTGCCCGCCTTTTCCATTTTTAGAATGAAAAGCTCAGGGCGTCGAGCGCGCGCTTGGCCGTGTCCTGCGGCGATGTGGTCCCCAGGCTGGCGATGCGTACCCCGTGCCCGGCCAGTTCATCGCCCAGCGCGTCGGCCAACGCCTCGACGGCGGCCTGCGTCGCCCGGAATAATGCTCCCTCTCCCTCCCGCACCAGCAGCAAAATCGCCCCGCCGCCCTCATCCGCCATCACGCGCCCGGCAAGCTGCGCGGCGAGGAACACGCCCACGACGTTCACCTCCACCGTGCGGCGCAGGTTCCATTCGTCCATCAACAGCGGATCATCCACCGGGGCGACGTGCGCACCCTGCACCAGCACGTCGAGCGATCCATAGCGGTCCCGCGTCGTCTCGATGGCGGCGGCAAGCTGGAATTTGCTGCTCGCATCCACCTGCCAGCCGAACGCCTCCCCGCCCGCCGCCCGGATGCCAGCGGCGACCCTCTCCGCCCGGTCCGGGTTGAGGTCCGCCGCGCACACCCGCGCCCCCGCCTCCCCAAGCGCCCGCGCGACGGCCTCCCCCGCCCCCCTCCCCGCACCGATCACCAGCGCAGTCCGCCCCGCCAGCGATGGTCGATCAGCCACTATGCCCCTCCCTGTTAACATAAGCCGCGCCGGAGCCGTCCTGCGAGCGGATAGGCCCGGCAGCGGACGCTGGCGGTTTCATCGGCGGCGACATCGTGGAGCGATGCGTTTCACAACCGGGCGAAGACGTAGATGCGCGGGTGCAGCCCCCCCTGAAAGACCTTCACCACGTCGATCAGCCCCCACACGTCCGCGACATCGCCCAGCAGGTCCTCGAACACCGTCACCTCATGCGTGACGATGGCCAGCCGCGCCCCCCGCACGGCGACGCGCGCCCACTCGCGCAGCGCGGCCCGGTACAGCGCGGGGTTCTCGGCGTGCTCGCCGGAAAGCTGCCCCCAGGGCAGGTCAGCAGCCAGCGCCGTGAACGCCCCGTCGGGCAGGTCGAGCGCGGTTGCATCCATCTCCAGCAGGTCGATCATGTGCCCCAACCCCGCCTCCCGCACGTTCTCACGCCCGCAGGCCAGCGCGTCGAGGTCCGTGTCGCACCCCGCGGCCAGATCGGCGGGCATCCGGGCTGCCCTCTCGATCAGCAGCGTCCCGGATCCGCACATCGGGTTGAAGAACGCATCATCGGGCCGGGGGTTGGTCATCTCGACCATCGCGGCGGCGACGCTTGCATTCAGCGCGCCCGGCATGTCGCAGACCCGCCAGTCGCGCGTGGCGAGCGGGCGCGGCGACAGCCGGACGAGCACCTGCCAGCCCTTGCTCCGATCTGCGTTCGGGCGGACCCGCAGCAGCAGGTCGGCCTCGTCGGGCGCGTTGATCAAGTGGGTTTCCTCCGCGAGATCATCACGCAGCCGGTCGAACACGCTCGAATCGCGGCCCGCCGCGCTGAAGCGGAACGTACGGAACGACTTCGGCGGGTGCAGCATCCCAACCGTGTTAATCGCATCGACCATCCGGTGGAAATTCTGGTGGCCGAGCAGCGCTTTCGGGCGCGGGATGTCGTAATCCAACACCTGATAGACCGCCACGACGGTCCTCAGGGCGAGCAGGTCGTATGGGTCCCCCGCGTACTCGAACGGCAGATCGCCAGCCGCCCCCTCACCCACGGCGGACGTATCCCCAAATCTCCTCCGGATTTCCGCAGCGGCGAATGCCTCTAACCCCGGCAGGACCTCAGCTTCGTACTTCACGCATCACGCCCCTGCCCGGCCCGCCACTCCGGGCGCAGCAGGCCGTAGAGCAGCATGTCATGACGCTGCCCATCACGCTCCAGGTGCTCGCGGAACGTCCCCTCCTGGGTGAAGCCCAGCTTCACGAGCAGCGCACGCGACGCCGCATTGTAATCGAATACGGTCGCGCATAACCGGTGCAGGTTGAGTTCCCGGAAGGCGAAACCCAGCGCCAGCCGCCCGGCGTCCGTGCCATAGCCCTGCCCCCAATCCTCA
This sequence comes from uncultured Anaerolineae bacterium, assembly GCA_964637665.1. GTDB lineage: Bacteria > Chloroflexota > Anaerolineae > Aggregatilineales > UBA3940 > CAZWUX01. Next base: position 5,251 of record CAZWUX010000033.1, on the reverse strand, counting down.
CGCCTGCCGAACCCCATCCCGAACCAGCCATAACGGTGCGGCCACACGATGCCATCGATGTCCACGATGCCGATCAGCGCATCATCCATCTTCTTGCGCACCGCATACAGGAAGGCGTCCCCCTTCTTCGTCGCCTCGATCCAGTCCTTAAGCTCATCAGGGCGGCGCGGACCGGCGGGCAGCGTGTCGAACAGCCGCCCGAAGGCCGAGTCATCGTACCACGCGGCGATGGCGGGCAGGTCACCCTCCATCAGCGCGGCGAGCCGCACGCGCTCTCCTTCGAGCAGGTTGGCGGTGAGCATGATGCGATCCTATCGAATTCTATCGAACGGTCAGCCCAGAAACGGGATGACGAAGCGAAACAGCGCATAAACCGCCAGCGGCGGCAGCCACGCCGCCCCGGCGAGCGGCATCCACGCCAGCACCCGCCTCGCCCGCGCAGGCAGGCCGCGCCCCAGCAGCCACGCCCAACCCCACGCCCCGAACGCCATCAGCAGCGCCAGCGGGATCAGCGCCGGGAACAAATAGCGGCCCTGAAACTGGACGAACGTCGTGTTGTAATAACCATACTGGATCATGGTGACGATCACGACCCCGGCCAGCAGCCACACGCCCGCCCAGCGCACCGGGCGGATGGCGCGTGTGCGCCGCAGCGCATACAGACCGATTAACCAGCCCGCCGCGACGCCGAGCAGATACAGGCCGATCACCAGATAAACTCGTCCAGACATCGGCACGGTCATCCACCCGAACTGCCCCCAGAAGCTGTGGAACGTCGCCGTTAGCAGCTGGGCGAGGTACGGCCCGATGCCGACCACGGCGACGTACTCGCCGGTATGGAGCTGCCCGACGACGACCGCCTGATGCGCGCGCTGGGCCAGCAGATCGGGCCAACCGTAGACGATGGCGTTCCGAATCCACCAGGGCGCGCCGAGCGCCGCTCCGATCACCCCGGCCCGCAGTGCCTGCCCGGCGGCCCACGCCAGCGGATGCCGCTCGATCCACGCCCGCAGCGCGATCGCGCCCCCCACCGCGACGAGCGCCGGTCCATAAGCCGTCAGCTTGGCGATGAAGGCCACGCCCAGCAGCAGGCCCAGCAGCGCGACGGGCGGGCGGTTTGGCTCGCCCCGCGCGGGCAGGCCGAGGTAGGCGATGGCGGCGGCCAGCAGCCACCCGATCACGAGTTCGGCCAGCGCGTCGTTGTTGACGCTGGCGAGCATCGCGACGTGCTGCGGGATGAAGCCGACGATCGCCGCCGCGCCGAGCGCGAGCGGCCTCTGCTCCGGGAAAAGACGCTCGGCGACGACGTACGCGGCGACGACCACGCCCGCGCCCAGCGCGACCGAGACGAGCCGCAGGGCGATCAGGCTGCCGCCGGTCAGGACGTAAGCGAACGCCGCGACGATGTAATAGAGCGGTGGCTGGTGATCCTCATACTCGATAGGCGAGAGGTCCACGTCGGGCGGGGTCTGGACGGCCCACAGGGCCTCCAGCGCCGGTAAATCCCAATCACCGGGCGCGATGACCGGGCAGCAGCCCCCACGCTCGACGATCTGCGCGACGTAATTGTAGTGCGCAGGCTCGTCGGGGGTTTGCCAGGGCGGGGTGAGGACGGCGTACAGCGTCCCGACGAACAGGTACAGCCCGACGATGAGGGCCAGCAGCAGCTGCGCCGTCCGGTCTGTCACCTCGGCGTGGAGCATGTGCTGAGGAATGGACCTGTCGACCTGTGCCATCGTGACCTACCCGCCCGCTTCGCGCTCTGAACGGTCGAGCGCGAGCAGCGCCAGCGCGATGCCCGCCGCCCACGCGATCACCTTGAACTCGCCACCCCGCAGCGCCGCCTCGAGTTCCGCGCGGCTGAGCAGCAGTAACTCCTGCGCCTCCAGATCATCGGAGGCCTCCTTGCCGACGTAACGCGCGCCCGTCGCCAGAAACAGGTTCGCCGTGCCCGCTCCCCGGTTGCCATCGACCGCGAACTGCCCCAGCGCGGTCCATTCATCTGCCGCGTAGCCCGTCTCCTCACGCAGCTCACGCTTCGCCGCGACGAGCGGGTCTTCCCCCGGCTCGATGTAGCCTCCCACCAGCGCGAGCGTCACGCCGACCGCATACTTCGTCTGGCGGAAGCAAACGAACCGCCCCTCCCCGGTGACGGCGACGACGTTGACGTAGTCGGGCGTGATCACCCATCCCCAATCAGGGATGATGGTACCATCCGGCAGCTCGACGGCGTGCGCCTCGACCTTCAGAAAGCGGCTGAAGTCGAGCACGGTCCGGCGCGAGAGCGTTTTCCAGGGTTTCATGCCGTCCGGCCCTCCCTACTTTCGCGCATCGCCCGCCGCCCCGACCGCCCCGTGCAGCGGAGCGAGCTTCGCCGGGCGGACGGCGAACCACAGCCCGATGAGCACGGGCAGGGCGACCAGCGCGGCGACGAACGGAAGCTCATGGCCCGGCGTCAGCCCGTACAACCCCCCCGCAATGGCGGCGGCCACCGCCATCGCCACCGACAGCATGGTCTCCATCACGCCGAAGGCGAACACCTGGTTGCGGGCGCTGACGACATCCGCCGCGCGGGCCAGCGACAGCATCCGCACGACCGTGACCGAGCCGCCCAGGAAAAAGACGCCCGTCAGCGCAGCGGGCGCGGAGAACTGCCACATGCCGACCACCGCCGCCGTGTAAAGCGCGACCGCCGCCGCCATATTCCAGCGCGGATTCGTGCGCCCCGCGATCAGGCTCAGCACGACCGTGCCCACCGACACCATTGAGAACAGGAAGCCGATCCGCGAGAGGGACAGCCCCCGCACTTCCTGCAAAAAGTTGGGCACGAGCTGGTAGCCGACGTACACCGCCACGTAGGTGAAGAAGAAGTAGACGCCCAGCCGCAGGAAGCGGCGGTTGCGCAGCAGATCGCGGGGCCGGTCGTTCCCCGCGTCGGGCAGGGCCGGGGGACGCCGCGTCATCAGCACGATGGCGGTCGACACGCCGAACAGCACCGCCGATATCCACATCAGCGAGCGGATGCTGTACCGGTCCGCGATCAGGCCGCCCAGCGTGGGCGAGACGATCAACCCGGCGGGGTACACGGCGAACACAGTCGACAGGATGCGGTCGTTTACGCCTGGGCTGCGATCGGGGGTATTCTGGATCGTATAAGCGCTGATGGACGGCGTCGCAAACGCCGACAGGGCATAAACTGCGAGGCCCGGCACGAACGCGATCCACGTGCGCGCCAGCGCCCCGACCAGCGGCCCGACCATGCCCACGAACCACGACGCAACCATGACGCGGTGCGTGCCGATCCGGTTGGCGATGTATCCGGCGGGGATCGGCACGGCGGCGCGCACGATGGCCTCGATCGCCAGTGCGAGGCCGACCTGCGCCTCCGTCGCCCCCAGCTCGACGAGGTAAATCTGCCGGAAGTTGTAATACCACAGCCCCTCGCCCAGCCCCCACACGAACAGGGCCAGCATGACCAGCCGGTTGTTGCGCCCCAGCTCCCTGAACATCAACCGTGCGCCGCGATGAAGTCGGTCACCGCCGCAAACACCTGCTCGCGTTCGATGTCCGTCGTGACGACGTGCCCGCTCTGCTCCAGCGCCAGCGTGTGGATTTTCTCACTGCCGATCGCCGCGCGGATGCGTTCCATGTTGTCGAATGGAACCGTCTCGTCGGCGCGGGAGTGGACGAGCAGCGCCGGGGCGGTGATGCGCGAGGCCGTTGCCCGCACATCGGCCAGCAGACGAAAAAACTGCCGCCCGGCGGGCACCACCCAGCCATCATAGCTGATCGGCCCGGTTTCCGGCTGGCCGCGTCTGCGCTGCTCGGCCCGGATGCGCGCGTCGTTCGCGGCCCGCGCCGCCTCGTCGTGGCGTTTCGGGTAAGTCTTGACGAAGGGGCTGATCAGCGGCAGCAGCGGGGCCAGTGGATGCTCGTACGTGAGCGGCGCGGCCAGCGTGATTAGCCCATCGACCGGGCGGTGAGCCGCCAACCACAGCGTCAGCGATCCACCCATCGACAGGCCGCACACGAACAGCTTATCGCACCGCTCGCGGAGCAGCGCGTAGGCCGCCAGCACGTCGGCGGCCCATTCCTCCCAGTGGACGCGTGCCAGGTCGTCGGGGGAGGTCGCGTGCCCGGCCAGCCGGGGGCCGTAAGCCGTCCAGCCCTGCGCGCACAGGTGCTCGCCGAGCCAGCGCATCTCGAACGGTGTGCCGGTGAAGCCATGAATCAACAAACAGCCGATCCCCTCACCGCCGGGGAAGTAGAAGGGTTGTGAACCGGGAAGCAGTGTGAGTTCGTCCATGCCGGGCAGTGTACCACGACGCCGGGCGTATGGCGATCAGCCGAATGGGAATCGCGGCGCGCGGCCCGGATTCTATCTACATTAGTAAAAAAGAATCATAATAGGAAGGATGGGCTTTTCGACATTTCGAGGAATCAGGGACCGGCATGATGAATCCCTGACCTTGCCCGGCACAGGGGCTTTTCGCTACACTGAGGCACACCGAAGAAACCAGCCAACGGGGGCCACATGGACGAAGCGGAGATGTACGACGACCTTGACGAAGTCGAGGAGATCGAAGCCTACTGCGTGAGCTGCCGCGAGATGGTCGTGATGGAGAACCCGACCCCTGTGTGGACCCGGCGCGGCAGGCCCGGCACGCGCGGCATCTGCGAGGTGTGCGGCGGTAACATCTTCCGCATGGGCCGGACTCCCCTGCACGGCCAAACCTCCGCCCCCGACCTCAGCGGGATGGAGAAGATCACGAAGCGGACGCGCTACGCGGCGTTCATCGCCTGCGCGGACGCCGACGCCGCGCTCGCCGGTCGGCTGGCCGACGACCTCCCGAAGATGGGTGTGCCCGTCTGGCTGGATGACGAGGACGCCGCGCAGGACGACACACGCTGGGCGGGTGGCGCGCACCCCGCGCTGCTCGAATGCAGCCACATGATCGTCGTGCTGTCTGAGGACGCACTCGGCGCGCCCGAAGTGGCGGAAAGCTGGGCGTTTTTCAAGGGCCAGCGCAAACCCATCGTCGTCGCGCTGGCCGGATCGTGCGAGGTCCCCGACGATCTGCGCCTCAGCCCCCGTTTCGACTTCACCGGGGAGTACAAGCCCCCATTTCGCCGGATGCTTCAGGCCCTCGCGCGCTAAGTAGGAACAAGAAAGTTCGCTTGCTTCGCAAGCTCCTTCTCGTTCCTTGTCAGTAGCCCCTTTTTCATAAGAAACTTTGTTGGGGCTACTTAG
>CAZWUX010000032.1:13098-20096 GCA_964637665.1 uncultured Anaerolineae bacterium | reverse complement strand
CGGACGCTCGGTCATGTAGCCCTCGATCTGGCCCCGGATATACTCCGAATTCGTCTCCGAATAGCGGCGCTGGAGGTTGCCGACGACGCCTTCATAACGCGCCTGATAACGTCGCATATGGCCCTCCCGGTTGCGGTACGTCACCGGGATGCGCCGCTCGCCCGCCCCGTACAGCAGGATATCTCGCTGCTCCTCCGGCAGTTCGTACCAGGGGGTATCAAGGTCAATGCCATAAGTCTCTGCCACTGCCTCGACGAGTTGGCGATAATACCCGCCTTCCTCCCACGTGCTCCAGCCCGACGCGTCAAACGGCCCATCGCGCAGGGTGATGTCCGGGTTCGGTACGAGCAGGTCCGGGTCGATCTCAAGCTGCACGCCAAGCCCCTGGCACTCCGGACACGCGCCGTGAGGGCTGTTGAACGAGAACGTGCGAGGTTCGATCTCCGGCAGGCTGATCTGGCAGACCGCGCACGCGAGATTCTCCGAGAAGAGGATATCCTCGCCTGTGTCCGCCCGGTTGACGATGGCGACGCCGTCACCCATCTCCAGCGCCGTCTCGATGCCGTCCGTCAGCCGGTAGCGGGCGGCGTTGGCGTCGTCGGAATCCGGATCGTCGAAATGCTGCACGACGAGCCGGTCGACGATGACCTCGATCGTGTGCATCTTGTAGCGGTCAAGCTCGATCTGCTCGTCCACGTCGCGGACCTCGCCGTCCACCCGCAGGCGGACGAAGCCGGCCTTACGCACGTCCTCGAAGACGCGCTGGTGATGGCCCTTGCGGTCCTTCACGATGGGTGCAAGGACCTGAATCCGCGTGCCATCCGGCATATCCTGAATCGCATCGACGATCTGCTCGGCGCTCTGGCGGCTGACCTCCCGCCCGCATTGGGGGCAGTGCGGGACGCCCACACGGGCGTACAGCAGCCGCAAATAGTCGTAGATTTCGGTGACGGTCCCCACCGTCGAGCGTGGATTCCGGCTGACACCGCGCTGATCGATGGATACAGCCGGACTAAGTCCGTCGATCTGATCCACGTCCGGCTTGTCCATCCGGCCCAAAAACTGCCGGGCGTACGCCGAAAGCGACTCGACATAGCGCCGCTGCCCCTCGGCAAATATCGTGTCGAACGCCAGCGACGACTTTCCGGAACCGGATAACCCCGTAATGACGACGAGCTTATCACGCGGAATCTCGATGTCGATGTTCTTCAGATTGTGCTCGCGCGCACCGCGCACGACGATCTTATCCTGTGCCATCAACTCCCTGCCGCTCGGCTGAACTGCTACCTGCACCATCGATCCGCCGGTCCAAAAATCGCCGACGGTCGAACACATATTCTACCTTCACGGGTGATGCCGGGCAACCGCCCTATGTAAAAAATATCCATGAATCGCCGCCGAATTGTCTGCCCACCCCGCATGATCATAGCGCGCGAGCGGCGGTGATTCACCGGTTTTTGGTGTGGTCCGGCGGCGTGTCCGGGCGGTATCATCTTGGCGAGGGTTTAACGTCTTACCTACGGACAGGCGAACGCGATGCTTCAGACGGACAGCCAATCTATCTCCCCCGGCCAGGACAGTGAAATCAAGCCGGATCACTGGCGGTTTCTACGTGTCGTGTCCTTCTTTGGGGGGATGTTCATTGATGTGCTGTGGTGGGAGATCGCGCTCCGCCGGGTACTCGGCGAGCGTGCCGTCGAGCGCGGGCGCTCCGACCGGCTACGGCGCTATGCGCGGCGTTTCCGGCGGCTGGCCGTCCGCATGGGCGGCGTCATGATCAAGCTGGGTCAGTTCGTCAGCGCCCGCGTCGACGTAATGCCGCCGGAGATTGTCGACGAGCTGGCAGGCCTTCAGGATGAGGTTCCGCCGGTCGAGGTCGACACGATGCTGGCCGTCATCGAGTCCGAGCTGGGCGCGCCCGTCGACGCGCTGTTCGAGTCGTTCAATACGGAGGTCGAGGCTGCCGCGTCGCTCGGACAGGTGTACCGCGCGCGGCTGAAGGGCGGAGACGCGGTCGCCGTCAAGGTGCAGCGGCCCGGCATCGAGAACCTGATCGCCACCGACCTCGACGCGCTGCGTGTCGTCGCGCGCTGGGCGATGCTGTGGTCGCTCGTCCGGCGGCGGGCGGATGTGCCCGCGCTGCTCGACGAGTTTGCCGCGACGCTGTGGGAGGAGGTCGACTATGAGGCCGAGGCCGCCAACGCCGACCGGTTCCGAGAGTTGTTCGCGGACGACATTCGAGTTTATATCCCGGACATCCATCATGACCTGTCCACTCGCTGTGTGCTCACGATGGAAGATGTGACTAGCATCAAGATCATGGATCGGGCAGCGCTGGACGCCGCAGGCATCGACCGCGCGGTCGCCGCCCGCCGCCTGCTCGACATCTACCTGAAGATGATCTTCGAGTTCGGCTTCTTCCACGCCGATCCGCACCCCGGCAACCTGTTCATCTATCCGCTGCCGGATGACGACGCCCGCCGCATGTATGGAGGGCCACCGCCCCACGACGGCGTGCCGTTCTACCTCGTGTTCGTCGACTTCGGCATGGTGGGCCGCGTTACGAGCCAGGTAAAAGACGGCCTTCGCGAGGCGCTCATCGCAGTTGCGACACGCGACACGGCCCGCGTGATGAAAGCCTACCAGATGCTCGGCATCCTCCTGCCCTCGGCGGACCTCGACCGCATCCACGAGGCGGAAGCCGAAGTACTCGACACGATCTGGGGCAAGAGCGTCACCGAGATGGCGCAGATGCCCCGTGAGGAGATGCACTACTTCGCCTCGAAATATGGCGATCTGATGTACGAGCTTCCGTTTCAGGTGCCACAGGATTTCATCTACCTGGGCCGCGCTATCGGCATCCTATCGGGCATATGCACGCTGCTCGATCCCAACTTCAACCCCTGGGAGCCTGTGGCCCGCTACGCGCAGCGATTCGTGCAGGACGAGGCCGGAGGGCGGCTCGGTGACTGGCTTCAGGAGGCCGCCACGCTCGGCGGCGTCGCGCTGGGGCTGCCCCGTCAGGCGCAGCAGGCGCTCGACCGCATCGAGCGCGGCGACCTCGTCGTGCGGGTCAGGCCGGATCAGCGAATGGCCGACGATCTCGTCCGCCTGCGTGGTGCGGCGAACCGCCTCACGCGGGCGGTGATCTTCGGGAGCCTGCTGCTCAGCGCGACAATCCTGTATATCAACGGGGCGCTCATCGCCGCCGGGGTCGCGGGCGGGCTGGCCGCCCTCACATGGCTGACGATCGCCCTCCGGATCGGCGGCAAAGGCTAGCCCCAGCGCTTAGAAAACCCAACTGTCCACTTGATAAACTCAAAAGGAGCTTAACGGCTCCTTTTTTGTTGGACTATCCGATTTTAGATTCGCCAGTAAATTCAGCAGGAGAAAAGATCGATGGCCGTTCGCTTTACGGATGCCCCAGACAGCTTTTACATCGGGGCGCGCGTCGACCCGAAAACCCACGAGGTGCAGCCTAACTCGGCGGTGCTGGTAAACCCACGCAACCTGACGACACACGGCGTTATTCTGGGGATGACGGGCAGTGGCAAGACCGGGCTGGGCGTCACCATTCTGGAGGAAGCCGCCCTCGACGGCGTGCCGCAGATCATCATCGACTCGAAGGGCGACATCAGCGACATGCTGCTGGCCTTCCCTGAGATGACGGGTGAGTATTTCCGCCCGTGGGTCAACCCCGAAAACGCGGACGACGATCAAACACTTGATAACTACGCAAAAGAGGTTGCCGGGCAGTGGCGTGAGGGCCTGACTGAGTGGGGGATCGAGCCAGAACGTGTTCAGGCTTATCGCCGGTCGGCTCAGTTCAGCATCTACACACCCGGCTCGCACGAGGGGCTACCGATCAGCATCCTCGCCTCGTTCGAGCGCCCGAAGGAGACATGGGAGGGCAACGAGGAGATGCTGCGCGAACGCATCGCGCGCCTCGTGACGGCGCTGCTGGGCCTGATCGGCATCAAAGCGGAGCCGCTCGAAGACCCGGAGCACATCCTGCTGGCGAACATCTTCGAGTACAACTGGCGGCGCGGCAGCACCCTGTCCATCGAGCGCCTGATCCAGCACGTGCAGGACCCGCCATTCGCCAAGCTGGGCGTGCTCGACGTAGACGCCGTGATCTCGCAAGGCGCCCGCACCGATCTCGCCAAGAAGTTGAATAACCTGATCGCCGCACCGAATTTCCAGAGCTGGATCTCAGGCGAGGCGATAGACATCCCCTCGCTGCTGTTCACCGAGGAAGGCTATCCGCGTGTGACGATCTTCTACGTCGCGCATCTCAACGAGTCGGAGCGCCAGCTTATCGTGACGATCTTGCTTGAGAACCTGCTGTCATGGATGCACACGCTTTCCGGGTCGACGCGGCTGCGGGCGCTGGTTTACGTCGACGAGGTGTTTGAGATGTTCCCGCCGTATCCAAACAACCCGCCCACCAAAGAGCCGTTGATGCGCCTGTTAAAGCAGGCCCGTGCGTTCGGACTCGGGCTGCTGCTTGCCACCCAGAATGCGAAGGACATCGACTACAAGGGGCTTTCCAACGCAGGTATGTGGTTCGTCGGCAAGCTGCAAACGAAGAACGACCGCCAGCGGGTGCTCGAAGGGCTGGCAGGGATAGATAAGGCATCAACCTCACTGGACATCGACCGGGTTGACGCGCTGATCGCCGGATTAAAGCCGCGTGAGTTCGTCTTCCACAATATCCACGCCGAAGAGACACCCATCCTGATAAAAACCCGGCACACGATGTCCTATCTGCGCGGGCCGCTGACCAAAGAGCAGGTCAACCGGCTGATGGCATCACAGCGCGAGGATGAAACCACGCCTTCCCGTCCCCGCCGCCCTCGCAGCATGGTAGGGACCACCCCGTCGAGCGAGATGGCGGGGCGGTTGGGACGCCGCATTACTACCAGACGGACGAGCGCTGCGCCTGAAGCCCGCGAGCCAGCGTCCGCCGAGACGCCGGAAAGCGCCCCGGCCTACTCCGGTGAGCGCGCGGCCAGCGCGACCACTCCGACCCGCGAAGCACCCATCACACGCGGAGAGGCCCCGCCGGGCTTCTCCCCGGCCCGGCCATCGCTGACATCGTCCACCGAACAGTATTTCCTGCCGACGGACACCCCGTTCGAGCGCTCGGTGCGCGGCTGGGAGCGACAGACCGGGCGCACCACCGCACAGGTCGGTGCCACCGCGCGCCTGCTCTACGTGCCCGCCCTGCTCGCGCAGGCGACGGTCCGCTTCACGCATAACAAGACAAACACATCCGAGGTGCTGTGGTATGCCTTCACCCTGCCGGAGCTTCCCCGGATGGCGTATGTGGAGTGGGAGGACTATCAGGCCGAGCCGTTCGACCCGAATTCGCTGGAGCTGGACGCGCCCGGTGAGGCGTTCTACGCCGACATCCCCCCTGCCCTCGCAGCCGGGGGCGGGCTGACCAACCTGCGAGACAATCTCGTCGAGTGGATGTATAACAACCTGGAACTGCCGATCCTGCACAATACCATGCTGGATATTTACCAGGGGATCGGGGAGAGTGAGGATCGCTTCTTTGCACACGTCCGCGATGCGGCCCACGATGCGCGAGATGAGGAGCTGTCCAGCATCGCCGAAAGGTACGATGGGAAATTCGAGAGGCTGGAGAATCGCGTCGAGCGGAAGATATCGCGCCTCGACTCGCGGAAGGACGAGCTTCAGGCGGCGGAAACACAGCAGTTGGCCGCCGGGACCGAATCCGCGCTGCGCCTGCTGCGGGGCCAGTTATTTGATACGATCTCGCGCATCGCCCGCGTGCACCGCTTCACGGTCGGAACGCGGGAGGGCGTCGAGGTTTACGAGGAAGACCTGGCAAACCTGATGGCGGACCTCGACGAGCTTGAGGCGACGATGGAGCAGGATTTGCAGGCCGCCCAGCAGAAATGGCGGGATGCCGTCCAGAAGAACGAATCGGTCCCCATCAGGCCCAACAAGAAGGACATTACGATGGTGTTATACGGGATCGGCTGGGTGCCGTACTGGTATGCGGCGCTCAACGAAGATCACATCGCTCTGCCTGCCACATCATCCGGGCTGGCGGAAGCGCAGGGCATCGCGTATCAAACGCTGTAGTGGCGACGCAAAACACAACGTGGCGCAGCTGGTGATCTGCGCCACGTGCTCTTCATCCCACAGATTTCTAGTCGTCGGACAGCCTTCTAGGGGGAAGGACATGATCCAGCCAGATGATGACGAGGTCGCCGATGTCAGGCGGTGGCGTCAGCTCTTCCTCGTAAAAAAGCTGGTTGCCGTGAGCTGAGCCCTCGTAGATATGGACCTGATAGTCGTAGAGGCCTTCCTCCTGGCCCCCAAGGCACGCCTCCGGCGATGGGGCATCGTCCTCCGATGCAACACACAATAGGGGCCGATCGTTCTCAATGTGCAGTTCTGCGAGAGCGTTCAGATAGGGAATACCCAGCCAGCCGCCGGGTGAGACGGCTACCATGCCGATGCAGCCATCGTAGCATTCGTCGACGGCGGCGTCTGCGCCGATGCTGGCACCGATGATCACCACCCGCTCGCCGTCCACATCCTCGTAACCGCGAAAAACGGCAAGCGCAGAGCGGGCAGCAGCCAGCGCAGCATCTTCCGAGAACGGCCCATCTGAGCCGCCATGACCGGGAAAGTCAATCGCCATCAGCGCAAGATCGGGGCGAGCCGCACGCAGCCGGGCGGTGAGCGGCTCCCACGCCTCTTTCGAAGCACCTCGCTGGTGAAGCAGCAGTACGCCCGGCGCCGGGCCGGAGGTCGGCGGGTAGTAGAGCGCGGTGATCTTCATCTCTTCCTCTGTGCCGAACATGACCTCCTCGACGGCCCGTGCCTCGACCAGAGGGGTCTCGTCCGCGCCTGCGGACGGTGTCTCCGCCGGGGGTTCAGCCGTAGGCTCAGCCGTTGGCTCGACCGCCGTCTCAGTCGGGGCTGGCGTTTCAGTCGGAGCGGGCCGGGTTGGCCTC
>CAZWUX010000032.1:0-13088 GCA_964637665.1 uncultured Anaerolineae bacterium | reverse complement strand
ACCTGAGTAGTGCAGGCTGCAAGCAGCAAACCCACTGCAACCACGCTCATAAGCTGTTTCATCGACCCCTCTCCTTCGCAGAACGGCCATTCCACGGCTGAATCTACACCACCCCCGGCAAACTCCACCAACTGCCGATTAGACTCGCTGGCCGTTTGATCGGCCAGAAACTGCGGACGGCGTCAGGGCTACCTGCAAGCTGCACGCCAACCGCTCCCACCGGCCCAGAACAAGTCCATCATAGCATGAATCGCATCTCTGAAGGAAGGATTCAGGCCGCGACTTTGCGATCTTCGTTAACGCTCCGGCACCTGCCGACATCAGGTTATAGACCCCAAGAATAGCCTCTGGGGGCCAAAACGGATGATTTTGATATTTGTTAACCAAATTTGCGACATTCGACACGGCGTCTTGTGACATTTGGAACTAACCTTCCAGGGTGGGGCAGGCTATGCTCTTAAAGTAATGGGCGCCAACAGATTGAGCCTCGTTCACAAGGGAGCGGACATGACACCTGTTGAAGAGAGACCGGATATCAACCGCAAGGAACGCATCGCGTTGGAGCCCGTTACGCGAGCGTATCGTGATATTCAGGACCGGATTGGCGACTTCGAGGAGTGCGCGATCTGCCTGACGCCGGAAGAGGCGATGGCAGAGGCCGCCCGATGTCTGCACTGTCCCCAGCCATCGGCCTGCGTAACGGCCTGCCCGCTGGGCAACGACATCTCAGAAGCGCTGTGGCTGATCGAGAACGGCGAATTCACCAAAGCCGCCGAATTATACCGTCGAACGAACCCTATCCCAGAGATATGTGGACGGGTTTGCCCCGGCGAATCAAGCTGCCTGACCTCCTGCGTGCTGACCAAACGCGGCAAGGGAATCCATACACGCGCGCTGGAAGCCTTCGTGGCCGATTACCAGCGCGAAAATGTGGGCGTGCCGCTGCCGGAAAAAGCGCCGCCCTCCGGCAAGAAGGTCGCCGTCATCGGCGCAGGACCGGCGGGAATGGCCGTAGCGGAAGACCTCGCCGTCGCCGGGCACGACGTGACCATCTTCGACCAGATGCCCGCACCGGGCGGCCTGCTCGTATATGGCATCCCAAACTTCAAATTGAACAAAGAACTCGTCGAGTGGAAAGCGAACTGGCTGCGCGACCTGGGCGTTAAGTTCGTGATGAACACACGCATCGGCGAGGATGTGACGATCGACGAACTGGTTAGCGAGCAGGGCTTCGGCGCGATCTTCCTCGGAACGGGGGCAGAGATCGAGGCCAACATGCGCGTGCCGGGCGAGGAGCTGGGGCGTATTCATGGCTCGCTCGACTTCCTGATCCGGTGCAACGTACCCGACGACATGCTGCCGGAGGACAAGCAGGACCGTGTCCGCATCGGCAAGCGAATCGCCATCATCGGCGGCGGCGACACGGCCACCGACTGTATGCGGTCCGCGCTGCGCCTGGGCGCGGAAGAAGTCGTATGTTACTACCGCCGCACCGAGGCGGAGATGCCCGGCAACGCCGCCGAACGGCATCACGCCATCGAAGAGGGCGCACGGATCGACTACCTGACCGCCCCGGTCGAAATGCTCGACACGACGGGCGATGGCAACGTCGACCGTATGTGCATGATCCAGATGGAGCTCGGCGAGCCGGACGACTCCGGGCGCCGCCGCCCGGTCCCGATCGAAGGGTCGGAGTATGAGGTCGAGGTCGACGACGTGGTGCTCGCCATCGGCTTCTGGCCCGATCCGCTCATCGGCGAATCGACGCCCGACCTCGAAACCCACAACTGGGGGCTGATCGCGCTCAAGGACGAGAACGGTCGCACGAGCCGGGCGGGCATCTTCGCCGGAGGCGACAACGTCACCGGCCCGGCGCTGGTCAACCAGGCGCTTGCGGCGGGCAAACGGGCCGCCGAGGCGATCCACCAGTATCTCACCGAGACGCCCTGAACCAGACCATCCCCCTGATAAATAGAGCGATATGGCAGGCGGTCCGTAGGGGCCGCCTGTTTTTGTGCCGCCCTGCCCCATCGCCTAGAATCAACGAAAGTCAGGCTGATAGAGAGGATGGCAGCGTGTGGACGACGTAGCTTTGCTGCGCCAACTGCTCAGAGAGCAGCGCGTGCTGGCGCTCGGTGTCGTCGTGGACGGCGCGCCATATGTGGGGCTGCTGCCGTTCGTGATGCACCCGGCGTTCGACGCGGCGCTGATACACGCATCGACCCTCGCGAAGCACACGGCGGGCCTGACGGCGGGCGCACCGTTCAGCGCACTCGTGCACGTATCCGACCAACCTGACGGCGATCCGCTGCAAATGCCGCGCGTCACGCTGACGGGAACGGTCGAACGACTCGACGCCGGAAGCGACGCCTACGAAGAAGGGCGCGCCCTGTACCTCGCGCGGTTTCCGGGCAGCGAGATCACCTTCGGGCTGGGCGATTTTCACCTGTACGCGCTGCACGTCGAAGGCGGGCGGCTGGTGGCGGGATTCGGGCGGGCGCGGAACCTGACGCCGGGGCTGCTGGCGAAGGCCGCCGGAGGATGACGCTGGCGGAGCGCGTCAAGGAGCGCGCGCGGGCGTTTGGCTTCTCGATGGCGGGCATTGCACCTGCGCGGCCCAGCCCGGAGCTTGACGCCTACCTTCGGTGGGTGCAGGCGGGGATGCACGGCGAGATGGGCTACATGGCGCGCGAGGACAGGAGGGCGCGGCGGCGCGATCTGAACGTCGTGCTGCCGCGAGCGCGGTCGCTGGTCGTGGTGGGCCTCGACTATTTCAGCCTCAAGCTGCCGGAGGCGCTCGCCAGCGATCCGGCGCGGGGGCGTATCTCGAATTACGCATGGGGGGTCGACTATCACGACGTGATGCTGGACCGCCTGAAAGAGCTGGCCCGCTTTCTGGAGGACGCGGCGGGGCCGGTCGCGGCGCGGGCATACGTCGACACGGGGGCGATCCTCGAACGCAGCCACGCGAAGCAGGCCGGGATGGGCTTCACCGGGAAAAACACGATGCTGATCCACCCGCGCCGGGGGAGTTTCTTCTTTCTGGGCGAGATCATCACCGGCGCGGCGCTGGAGCCGGACCCGGTCGATCTCGGCGGGCTGCCGGGGTGCGGCACCTGCACGCGCTGCCTGACGGCGTGCCCGACCAGCGCGTTCCCCCGGCCCTACGTGCTCGACGCGCGCCGCTGCATCTCGTACCTGACGATAGAACTCAAGGGAACCATCCCGGCGGACCTGCGCCCGCTGATGGGCAACTGGGTTTACGGGTGCGACGTGTGCCAGACGGTCTGCCCCTGGCAGCGGTTCGCGGAGCCGACGGATGAGGACGCCTTCTACCCGGATGACCTCGACAGGGCCGCGCCGCCGCTGGCCGATCTGCTCGGCCTGACGGAAGCAGGGTTCGCACGGCAGTTCGAGGGCACGCCCATCAAGCGCATCGGGCGGGCGCGGCTGGTGCGCAATGCGTGCATCGCCGCAGGGAACAGCAGGCTGGCGGACATGGCCTCCCTGCTGATCCCCCTGCTCCGGGATGAGAGCGCGCTGGTAAGGGGACACGCGGCGTGGGCGCTGGGGCGGCTCGGCGCGGGGCGGGATGCGCTGCGGGCGGCGCTGGCGCGAGAAGCGGATGAGGGCGTTCAGGGGGAGATCAGGGCGGCGGTGAGGTAGGCACCGCTGATTTTTAGCCTGACCTGTCCATATCAGCCTTTAGTAACAGGGAGATTTACGGCCATCTGCGCAAAAACGGCGCTCTCGCAGCTTACCGGGGAGAACGCCTCGTGTATTCAGGTTGCAGACGCCACACCGGCTCGCCGCCGAGCACGCACAGAACCAGGCAGGGCGCTAGGCGTCCGGGGGTGTGCAGCCGTCGAGGGTGCGGACGGCCTCGACGACGCGGGCGCGGTTGATCAGGCCGACCTGACGCTCGACGACACGGCCACAGCCGTCGAACACGAGCAGGGTAGGCACGGCGCGCACGTCGAAGCGCAGGACACCCTCGCGGCCAAAACGGCTCAGGGCGTTGACGCGCACAAGCTCAGCTTCCGGCTGGATGTCACGCTCGATCCCGTCGACGACGGGCTTTGCCAGCAGGCAGGACGTTCAGGTATTGCTGAAAAACTCGACGACGACCGGATCACCGCCCGCCACCAACCCCGCCCACTCGCCCGATGCGGCATCGGACTGGCGGGAATGCAGCGCGAAGAAGGCGGCGGCCAGCAAAATCAGAATGATGACCAGCGCCCGGTTGCGGGCGAACCATTCCAGTAAAGACTGTGGCACGTTCACTTTCCCTTCCAACTATCGACCTTTATCGTGTTAGATGCGCGCGGCGGGCGGATCGTTGCAGGATGCCAACCGGGCGCGTGGCTGGTATGATCGGCGGTATGGCAGACGAAAAATACCTGACCCAGCGGCAGTTCGGAAAGAACCCGGATGCCTATGCAACCAGCGCCGTGCACGCACAGGGGCGGAGCCTCGACCTGCTGCTTGACTACATGGAGCCGGAAACGGGCTGGCGCGTGCTCGACGTGGCGACCGGGGCCGGGCACACGGCGCAGCGCTTCGCAACGCGGGCCGGGTTCGTCGTGGGCGGCGACCTGACACACGCCATGTTGAAAACCGCCCGCGCGGCGCCCGACGAGGCGGGCACGGCACGTACCGCGTTCTGCCAGCACGACGCGGAGGCGTTGCCCTTTGCGGGTGAGACGTTCGACGCCGTGACGTGCCGCATCGCAGGCCACCATTTTAGCGAGCCGATGCGATTCGTGCAGGAGGCCGCGCGGGTGCTCAAGCCAGGCGGACGGCTAGGCGTTGCAGACAACGTCACGAGCGGTGAGCCGAAAGTCGGGCAGTTCGTCAACACGCTCGAACGGCTGCGCGATCCGTCCCACAGGTGGGCCTATACGCCGGATGACTGGGAAACGTTCCTGTTCGCGAGCGGGCTGACGGTGACGTACCGGGAGGTGTTCGACAAGAAGCTCGACTTCGACGGCTGGGCGGCGCGAATGGACGTGACAGGCGCGGATCTGCTCCGGCTGAAGGCGCTGCTGCTGCAAGCGCCGGAGGCGGCGCGGGCGTGGCTGAAGCCGACCCGGCTCGGCGGGCGGGTGTCGTTCACGCTGCAAGAGGCGGTCGTTATCGGCGTAAAAGAGGCGGAATAGTCGCCTGTAGAAGCACCACAGGCCGCCGGTATGAGAAACGCTCCACGTTTCTCATACCGCATCGCAGGCCCGCCCCCGGCGGGTTTTTTAACGCCAATTTTATTGCAGCGCCTACGCCAGAGAGATAGAATTCGCGGGTGTGCTACGGACGGCTATCAACCGGAGCAATAATATGAGGGATGCCATGCATAATCCAGATGGAATGATACGCTGGGGCCTTCTACTCGAAGTCCTCACAGAGATGAGCGACGTTGAGCGGCAGGTCGTCGTGCAGGTTTCCGAACCCGCGATCTTCGTGCCGGACGACCTGCTGGTCCGCTGGTACGACGTGTTCGACGGGGGTTTCGGCCTGCTCGACGGGGGCGTGAGCGAGGACATGCTGTCGATTTTGCTCGATTTCGACTACAACCTCGATCAACTCATCGACGTTGTGCCTGATGACACACTTGAAAAGGTAACGTACATCCGCGAGGACCGGGCATGGCGGGCGATCCGCGAGCTGGCGGAGTGGACGCTGATGCGCATCACCGCCGAGAGCACCCCGACCGAACCGGCGTTTGGGCCGAACTGACGACACGAGTCAGCCGGGTCCGGGACGAGGGGCCTTTGCCCCTCGTCTTTGATTCTACGGGAAGATTCGCTAAGATGAAGGGACGCCAGGGACAACTCGCGTGGCGAGTGAGGGACAGATTTTATGACTGAACACCAGCGCCCACGAACGTATAACATCCGCACATGGGGCTGCCAGATGAACGAAGCCGACTCGCAGCGATTGGCGAGCGCGCTGGAGGGCTTCGGGCTGCGTCACAACGACGACGCCGACGCGGCAGACGTAATCGTGCTCAATACGTGCGTCGTGCGGCAGAGCGCGGAAGACCGGGCTTACGGACGGCTGGGCCAGCTCAAGGTGTTGAAAGAGGCGAATCCACAGGCGATTGTGGGGCTGATGGGCTGTCTCGTCGGCGTGCGCGATCCGCTGAGGCTGCGGAAAAAGTTCCCGTTCGTGGACGTATTTCTGCCGCCGAGCGACCCCGATCCGCTGATCGCGTTCCTCGAAGATCGCGGGCTGGAGCAGGAGATCGTGACGCTGGAGGCGGAAAACCTCGCCCAGCGCTACGCGGTGCAGGACGGCGACCTGATCCTGCCCACGCACGAGCGCGGGCGGCTCGTCTCGGCGCACGTGCCGATCGTGTACGGCTGCTCGCACGCCTGCGCGTTCTGCATCATCCCGTTCAGGCGGGGGATCGAGCGCAGCCGGAGCGTGGGGATGATCAGCGCAGAGGTGCGGTCACTCGCCGCGCAGGGCGTGAAGGAGGTCACGCTGCTGGGGCAGATCGTCGACCGCTATGGAAAGGACATCGAGGATGGGCCGGACCTGGCGGATCTGCTGGCAGTGATCCACGAGATTCCGGGCATCGAGCGGATTCGCTTCCTCACGTCGCATCCGAACTGGATGACGGAAAAGCTGCTCGATACCGTGGCGGCGCTGCCGAAGGTCATGCCGCACATCGAGGTCCCAACCCAGGCGGGTAACGACGAAGTGCTGCGGCGCATGAAGCGTGGATATACGCAGGCAGACTACCGGCGGCTGGTCGAGTCGATCCGGGCGCGCATCCCGGACGTGGCGATCCACACGGACATCATCGTGGGGTTCCCCGGCGAGACGAACGAGCAGTTCATGGAGACGTACCGCGTGCTGGACGACTTGCGGCTGGACAAGGCGCACATCGCGATGTACAGCCCGCGCCCCAAGACGGTCTCCGCGCGAACGATGGAGGATGACATCCCCGCCGACGAGAAAAAACGGCGATTCGACGTGCTGGACGAGCTGCAAAGCCGGGTGATGGACGAGATCAACGGGCGCTACCTCGGCGAGACGGTCGAAATCCTCGTGGAGGACGAGCATCGCGGCAAATGGCGCGGACGCACGCCGCAGAACAAGCTCGTGTTCTTCGAGGCGGACGGCGACTGGCGGGGCAGGCTCGTCGAGGTGGAGGTCACGTGGACCGGCCCGTACAGTATGCAGGCGCGGCTGCCCGGTGAAGAACAACAGCAGGTGCAGGAACAGATTCAGATTATCCCCATCGCCGCCCCGGCGGACTAGCGAACGAGCGAAAACGTGGTCCACCTGATCTTGATCCGCCACGCGCAAAACGAGTGGGTGCGGACCGGCAGACTGGCCGGATGGACACCGGGAGTCCATCTCAATGACGAGGGAAAGCAGCAGGCGGAAGCGCTCGGCAAGCGCCTTGCAAGCGCAAATCTGCAAGCGGTATACTCAAGTCCGCTTGAGCGGGCAGTCGAGACAGCCGAGGCCATCACGGCACATTACCCGGACCTGAGCGTCGCCGTCGAAGAAGGCATGGGCGAGGTTCACTACGGGCAGTGGACGGGAAAACGGCTGCGGCAGCTTCGCCGCAAGCGGCTGTGGGAGGTCGTACAGCACTTCCCCAGCGGCGCGCGGTTCCCGCAGGGGGAAAGCCTGCGCGAGATGCAGAACCGGGTCGTGAGCACGCTGGAGCGGCTCGCGGACGCGCATCCGGGCGGGCGGATCGCGGTCGTGGCGCACTCGGACGTGCTCAAAGCGGCCATCGCGCACTTCGCGGGGATACATCTCGACCTGTTCCAGCGGCTGATCATCTCACCCGCGTCGATCTCCATCGTCGCGCTGGGACGTTCAGGCGTGCGCATCGTCAGGCTGAACGACATCAGCCATTACGAAGAAAGTCAAAACAACAAGAAACAGGGCTAGAACCTGTTAATTTTGTTCCACTAAAAAGACGGACTGGGGCTATGCCGGATAACATCGAGCTGGACGCGGTCGACCACATCACCATTGGGACGATTGGGGCGCCGGGCGAGCGGGTATTTCATCTGCAAGCGCGGGAAGACGAGACGCTCGTCACATTGACGATCGAGAAATTCCAGGCGGAGGCCATCGCCAACAGCATCGAGACGCTGCTGGAGAAGATCGGCGAGGAATATGGCCTCGAGACACCGGAGGAGAGGGCACCCACGCTCGACCTGGCACTGCACGAGCCGATTCTGCCGGTGTTCCGGGTTTCGCAGATCGGGCTGGGGTACGACGAGGACGACGATCGGCTGTACATCGTCGTGCGTGAAATGCTGCCGGAGGAGGCGCTCCAGGAACCACGCACAGCGCGCTTCGGAGCGACACGCGAGCAGATGCGCGCGCTGGCCGAACATGCGCACGAAGTCGTCGCGCAGGGCCGCCCCATCTGTGGCAACTGCGGGCAACCTATCGATCCGGACGGCCATTTCTGCCCTAAGAGCAACGGACACCGTAAGCCCATCGCGTGGGCTTAGCTTTCGCGGACCGCCGCCGCAGCGCCACCCCGCCGCCATGACCGATCCGCTTAAGATCGACCAGCCGGACCTCTCAATCGACGAGGCACTTGCGCTGCTTACCGAAGGTGAGGTTGCGGAAGTATATGGCATTCTGCCATGGGGGTCGAACTTCACCTTTCTGGTGAAGGTATACCACGAAAACGTGGATGCGCTGGCCGTCTACAAGCCGCGCGACGGCGAGCGACCACTGTGGGATTTCCCGCAGGGGACGCTGTGCCAGCGTGAGACAGCCGCCTTCGAGGTCAGCGAGCTGCTGGGCTGGCGGATCGTGCCTGCGACGGTGCTGCGCGAAGGCCCGCGCGGGCCGGGCAGCATCCAGTATTTCACCCCGCACGACCCGGATCAAAACTATTTCACGTTTCACGCCAGATATACCGGACAGATCAGGCGGGTGGCGCTGTTCGACTGCCTGATCAATAACGCCGATCGCAAGGGTGGTCACTGCCTGCTGGGCGATGGCGAGCACATCTGGGCGATCGATCACGGGCTGACGTTCCACAGCCAGCCCAAGCTGCGCACGGTGATCTGGGACTTCGCAGGAAAGCCGATCCCTGGCGATCTGCTGGATGACCTCGAAGCCCTGTGCGCGGCGTTCGGCTCCGGGGCAGCTGAGCGGGCGCTCGGCAGCCTGATCAGCCAGCGTGAATTCGCCGCGTTCGAGGCCCGCACGATGCATCTGCTGGAAACCCGCACCTTCCCCTACCCCGGCGCGGGGCGCAGTCATCCGTGGCCTCCGGTATAGACGGAGAGAAAAAAGACTGGGGGGCCTCGCCCCCACCCCCTACAATTGACCCCTGTAGATTTGCCACGCTACGCGCGGCAAATCGATAAGTCCAACTCGTTACGAAATCCGAGCTGACTACTTTTCGCGCTCTGCGAGCATCGACTGGTAGAGGGCTTCGACGTTAGAGCGGTGAAGCTGCTGCACGATGCCGTTCAGGGCAATGCGGTTTTTGCCGCACTCCTCGATGTCGATCTCGTCCAGCGCCTCCGGGCCGCCGCCGCTCTGGACGACCTCCTCCACCCGCGCGTAAACCGTACGCAGGTAAGTCAGATCGTCTTCGATGCGCGATTCGACCTCGCCGCGCAGAATGACCTCGCCGTGCCCCTGCACGATCGTCTCATACTCGCCCCCGCGCAGCGCCTCAAGCGACGTGACGTAGTCCTGCCAGCTTCCGTCGGCAAAAAACGGGACGGGCATCATCGTATCGGCGGCAAATAGAATCTGCTCCTCCTCCACGAGGCACACGATAGAGTCGGGGCTGTGGCCGGGCGAGCGCCACATACGGAGCGTCACCCCACCCAGATGAAGCTGGGCAAATCCCTCGTCGAACACGATGTCGGGCAGCCGGACCGTCACAGGCGCAAGCTCCCGCGAGGTACGCTTGGCCACGATGAGCGCATCGCGCCCTGGCCCATCTAACAGCTCGCGGCACAGCGCGTGACTCACGACGCGGGCATCGTTGAACAGACAGGTGCCATACGTATGATCGGCGTGATAGTGCGTGTTGACGACGAACCGAACAGACAGCCCGTGACGCTCCTCGACGAACCGGACGATCTGGCGCGTCTCGGTGGGAAACGGAAGCGTGTCGATCACGATGGCTCCGGCGGGGGTCAGAATGGCGCCCGCCGTTACCTGAGCGTAAAGCTCACTCGTGAAGACGAATATGTTCTTAGCAACAAGCTCACGGATCATAAAGGGGCTTCGGCCTGGCTACACTGTATTCAGAGCATCAGAATGACGAAGACATGGGCGGGGAAAGATATATGGAACCCCCTGCCGAGAATAGCACAACCTGCCCGCAGGCTGCAACAGAACGGCAAAAAAGAAACGCCAGGCGGAT
Organism: uncultured Anaerolineae bacterium; assembly: GCA_964637665.1. Taxonomy (GTDB): domain Bacteria; phylum Chloroflexota; class Anaerolineae; order Aggregatilineales; family UBA3940; genus CAZWUX01. The sequence goes on along the minus strand of CAZWUX010000032.1, from coordinate 2,713 downwards.
GCCCGGCGCTCGATGTCAAAAAAAGGAACCTACCATGTGGTGCGGCCTTGCGTCGTAGAGTCCCACACTCGCAGGTGGGTGAAGCGCCGCTGGAGCAACGTTGGCACGAAGCCTCGTATCAGCCAGCGGACACCCTCTCCCGACTCATTAGCTGTTGGCTCTAGTCCGAAGAACCCACACACACATGGCAGGGCACATGTTGTTTTACCACATCCACCCGCGAGTCGCAAATAGATCACGGCGCGAAAACACGTTCTTACTCCGGCTCGACGACTCTGATGTGAAGCTCCTCAAGCTGCTCCGGCTCAACCTCACTGGGCGCACCGGCCATCAGATCCGCCGCGCGCTGCGTCTTCGGGAAGGCGATGACCTCACGGATGTTCGGCTCTCCCGCCATGAGCATCACCAGCCGGTCGATGCCGGGCGCGATGCCGCCGTGAGGCGGCGCGCCGTACTCGAACGCCTCCAGCAGATGACCGAAACGCTCGCGTGCGTCCTCCACATCGAGGCCAATGAGGGCAAACACCTTCTCTTGAATGGCGCGGTCGTGAATACGGATGCTGCCGCCCGCCACCTCGTAGCCGTTGCAGACGAGGTCGTACTGCTGGCTGCGTACCGCGCCGGGGTCCGAGTCGAGCAGCGGAATGTCCTCGACTCTGGGGGCGGTGAACATGTGGTGAGACGGATCCCAGCGATTTTCATCCGCGTTCCACTCAAACAGCGGGAAGTCGATGATCCAGCAGAACGCCATCACATCCGGATCAACCAGATCGAGCCGGCTGCCGAACTCGGTCCGCAGGGTGGAAAGGGCCTCGTTGACGACGGCGGCCTTATCCGCCACGAACAGGATCAGGTCGCCCGGCCCCGCGCCCATGCGCTCGACAATCAGCGCGAGCAGGTCATCGTCGAAGAATTTGGCGATGCTGGAGCGGACGCTGCCACCCTCTTCGACGGCCATCGACGCCAGCCCCTTCGCCCCGGCCTCCTTCGCCATCGCCTCAAGCTCGCCGATCTGGCTGCGGCTGTAGCCGCCGCAGCCGGGCACAGCCATCGCCCGGACACTGTTGCCCGCCTCGACGGTACCGGTGAAAACGCGGAAGCTGCTCTGCGCGACGAGGTCGCTCACGTCCTTTAGCTCCAGGCCAAAGCGGATGTCCGGGCGGTCGGTGCCGAACCGGTCGAGGGCCTCGGAATAGCTCAGGCGCGGAAATGGTTTGGCGTAAATTTGCTTATCGGTCACGCTTTCGACCATGCCGGTCATCAGCTCCTCGATCAGGCTGAGGATATCCTCCCGCTCGACGAAGCTCATCTCCAGGTCGAGCTGGGTGAACTCCGGCTGGCGGTCGCCGCGCTGATCCTCGTCGCGGAAGCAGCGCGCGATCTGGAAATAACGCTCATACCCGGCGACCATGAGAAGCTGCTTTAGCTGCTGCGGACTCTGGGGGAGCGCGAAGAACTTGCCCGGATGGACCCGGCTGGGGACGAGATAATCGCGCGCGCCCTCCGGTGTGCTTTTGAACAGGATGGGTGTCTCGATCTCGATAAAGCCGCGTGCGTTCAGGAAATTGCGGATGTAGAGCAGAGCTTCGTGGCGCAGGATCATGTTGTGCTGCATCCGTTCGCGGCGCAGGTCGAGATAGCGCCAGCGCATACGGGTTTCCTCGTTCGGCTCCTGCTCGCCGCCGATCTCGAAGGGCGTCGTGCGGGCGGGATTCAGCACGGTGATACGATCCGCCTGCACCTCGATCTCACCGGTGGGCATTTTGGGATTGACGGCGTCGGGCTGCCGCTTGCGGACGACACCCTCGACCTGGATCACGTACTCGGTGCGGAGATGGGAGGCAACCTCGTGGACCTCCGGCGACTGGCTGGCGTCGACGACGATCTGAGTCACGCCCCAGCGGTCGCGCAGGTCGATGAAAATCAGGCCACCGTGTTCCCGCCGCCGGTGAACCCAGCCAGCGAGCGTGACGCGCTGGCCCGCATTCTCAGGGCGCAGCTCCCCGGCGTTGTGAGTCTTCAGCATAAACCTTCCTCACGTGAAAATATGAGAGATATGTAAAATTAACGTCTGCCATCTTCCCTGCCCTCACAGGTTATCACCCGGCGGCAAGGCAAAAAAAACGCCCTGCGCTGAAACGCGGGCGGCAGTTCGGGTTATGTCGCCTTACTTACCGACACATCACGAAGCTGCGCCCCCGGCAGGGGTTCGGATTATCGTTTGGATTCACACCGGACGCGCAAAGCCACTGGATCATCGCAGGAAGACCGACCATTCTGGTTAGCAGGCTGCCCGGATTGTAGCACAGGGCTGAGACACGCGTCAACAGCCCTGTGGTCTATTTCAGGGCAATGAGTTTGGGGAATGAACCGCTCTGGGCCGGACGTTCAGGATGAGTGCGCCTGACACGGTCGGGTGTTCAGGTTGCGATGCTCGAAAACGCGGGGCGTTTTCACAGGGAGAACGGCTATGCCGACATTGAGCGACGAAGTTACCAACGCCTCCACACTCTCCGGGCGGTGCGGTTTTCCGCGAAAACCCTTCCGCGCAGGGTCGGCAGGAGCTGGCGAATCAAGACATCATTCGTCCACCAAAACAAACCCGCGCATGTTTACGACGCACCCACCGATCAGTTCGACATGATCTCGATCGTACCGAGGTCGATCGGGCCGGAATCCGCCGGAATCTGAAGCCAGCCGTTCTCGCAGACGT